>DATDGU010000280.1:0-3129 GCA_036521915.1 Acidimicrobiia bacterium
GAGTTGCGCGAGGAGTTCGTCGATGGCGGCGCGTCGGTCGCGGTGAAGCATGATGGGTGCGAACGTCACAATGCGCAGCGCTAGCTCGAGGTCGCTGTGGTCACGGGCCTGTTCGTAGATAGCGCGAAGGTTCCCCCTCTCTCGGGTTGCCGCTGCCAAACTCGCGTCCTGGCGGGGAGTCCGCATGTCCGACTCGAGACGGTCGGTGTACTCACGAGCCCACGCAAAAAGAGCGCGGCGCGCTTGGTCGTTCTCGCCCGCTAGCACGAGCTGGCCGCGGCCGTACTCTCGAAGGGTTTCCAACATCTGGTATCGATATTCGTTCGAGTTGCGTAATGGCACTATGAGCGACTTATCGACCAAGCGACCAAGCACGTCGGACACAATGGCGCGCCCTACGTTGCCCCAACCAGCCACGGTTTCCGCCGCGTCGAGTGCAAAGCTGTCAGCGAACTCTGCAACCCGTCGAAACGTGCGCCGCTCAGGTTCGTCCAAGAGGTCATAACTCCAAGCGACGACGGCTTCGAGGGTCCGTTGACGTTCACCAGCGGTGCGGGCACCGCCGGTCAGCAGTTGAAAGCGGTCGTCCAGGCGGTCCGAGATCTGCTGGAGCGACAAGCTGCGGAGGCGCGCGGCCGCCAACTCGATCGCCAGGGGAAGGCCATCGAGGCGACGACAAACATCGGCGATGAGAGCATGGTCCGCTGTCGCGGCGTCGAAGCCGGGTACGCCGGCGCTTGCTCGATCGACGAACAGCTGACCTGCATCGCCGATGTGCTCAGCGTCCCCAATGCGCAGCGGCGCGATCCAGAAGGCCTTCTCTCCTGGGACGCCAAGCAGCTCCCGGCTCGTCCCCAGGACGCGTACCCGAGGGCAACTACTCAGCAACTCATCAACGAACTCCGCGACCGCGCCAACGAGGTGCTCGCAGTTGTCAATCACAAGCAGAAGATCACGCTCCGCGAGGGTCCGGCGCAGGCTGACCGTCACCGGTTCGCTGCCGCGCTCCCCGACGTGGAGCGCTCGGGCCGTGAGCTCCTCTATTTGGTCTGGCGTGGTGGCTGCCGCGAGTTGCACGAGCCACACTCCCTCGGCGAATTCAGCGACCATCGCGGCGGCTACCTCAAGGGCGAGGCGGGTCTTGCCACACCCTCCCGGGCCGACCACGGTCACGCAGCGGTGCTCGTTCAATGCTTCGGCTACCTCGAGGATTTCGAGCTCACGGCCGATCAGTCGACCTGTCGGCGCCGGCAGGTTGTTCGGCAGAGCCGTCAGCGTCCGGAGAGGGGGGAAGTCCTGGGGGAGATCGGCAATTGCAAGTTCGAAGACACGCTCGGAGCGAGCGAGATCGCGCAGACGATGCTCGCCGAGATCGCGCAGTGAAATGTCAGTGCCCAGCCCATCGCGGACGAGTTCCACGGTCGCAAGTGACAGCACGACTTGACCCCCGTGTGCGGCCGCCATCAGCCGGGCCGCACGATTTAGGGGCGAGCCGAAGTAGTCGCCGGCACGTTCCTCGGCCTCCCCAGTGTGGAGGCCCATCCGGACACGCAACCGGCCGGGCTCACCCCAGTCCTCGCCTTCCAACGCACGTTGGGCGGCGGCAGCAGCGGCGACAGCATCTAGCGCACGGGCGAAGACGGCGTGGATCCCGTCACCGGTTGTCTTGACGACGTGGCCGCCATTCGTCTCGACGGCATCGTGAAGGATCTCATCGTGACGGCGGAGCGTGATCTGCATCCCCTCCGGATGCTCGTCCCACAGGCGCGTCGAACTCTCGATATCCGTGAACAAGAACGTGACAGTCCCGGTCGGTAACGAGCGATCGGCCATAAGCCGGCTAGGTCAGACGGCCGGTAGCCAGAACTCAAGTTGGATGTTGTCGGGATCGCGAAAGACCACCACCGATCCGATAGGTGTCTCCGCGATCGGCGAATGCGTCACGCCGCGCGTCGACAGCACACTCTCCCACGCCTCAAGCTCCGAACGGCTGGAAACGCCAAAAGCCAAGTGGTCCAGGCCCGTCCGATACTCATCGAAACGGTCCGAGCCACGATTCGGATACTGACGAACTCCGAGGATCCATCCGGATTCTGGATCGGCCAGCACCCGAATTTTCACGGTGTCGTCGTCAGCCGTCAACACGACCTGCATGCCAAGCAGCTCGCCGTACCACTTCGCGCTCCGGTCGGCGTCGCTCACGGTCAGTGCGACATGGTGCGCACCTACGATTGAAGGCACCTCCAACGTCCCCCTGCCTCTGCTATCAGTGGCAACGCGCACGGTAATTCGAAATCGGTCGTGAGCCAAGGCACAACATCCCGCACGGGGCCTGTTCGCAACGGTGAACCGCCTCGACGAGCTCTCCGGCGCCGTGAAGGTCGCCGGAGCCGATTGCTCGAACTTGTGCGACACAGACCGCGCCACTGACGGTAACGATGATTTGGCATGCACCGTCCGCGACGCGTGGTTCCATAGACCGCGAGTCCCGAGTGACACGGTCGCGAGTCAACTGGAGTTCTGGCCCCCTAGCCTTACCGGCCGCTCGCCGCCACCGTGCGACGCGATTGGTCACTGCAGTCGCAGTGCTCTGGGCGGGCGTGACGCCCGGGTTCGTGAACAGGAAGACCATGAATGCTCGTCCGACCCGAACGTGACGAAGTCAATAACCTCTGACAGTTTTCCGGTTGAGGGACCGTGCCTCGTTTAGCCTGGGCACCAGGGTGCACAAACGGGGGGACAACAACGATGGCCGGCGATCCGACTTGGGACTTCCTGGATCCGACATCGAGGGGCCGCCTCCTCAGCGTTCTCCGAACAGAGATCGACGCGATGCTCGAGCTCGCAGCACCGGCGAGTCGATGGCATGTCCCGACGGCCTGTCCTGGATGGGAGCTTCGTGACATGGTCGGCCACCTTGTTGACGCCACAGAGTCGGATCTCTCGGGATTCGACCTGGCGCGTCGAGGTGTCGCTGGAGAGGAGCCGATTGGTGTCGCCGGTATGGCCAAGGCATCCGACGCGGCTGCTCGGTCCTTTCGCAACGTTCCACAGGACGAACTCGTCCAACGTCTCCGAGTTCAGAGTGACCGACTCCTGTACGAATTCGAATCGCTCTCGGATGCTGAC
>DATDGU010000281.1:0-5865 GCA_036521915.1 Acidimicrobiia bacterium
TGACCATTGGTCCGCTTGGGGAGGTTCCGGTGTGAGCACCACAGCAGTCGACACGTTGCGCAGTCAGGTCAGCGGGACGGTGGTCGCCCCAGGTGATGCCGACTACGAGGCCGCGCGCAAGGTCTACAACGGCATGATCGACAAGCGACCGGCCGCCGTCGTGCGGTGTAACGGCAGCGCCGATGTGGCCGCCGTCGTCCGGCTCGCGCGGGCGGAGGGTCTCGATCTGTCGGTGCGCGGCGGTGGTCACAGCGCACCCGGCTTCGGAACCAACGACGGCGGGCTGGTGATTGACCTCAGCCCGCTGCAGGACGTCGTGGTGTCTCCCGACGCGCAGACGGCCATCGCGGGCGGCGGGTGCACGTGGTCGACCTTCAACGACGCCACGTACGCCGCCGGGTTGGCGACCACCGGCGGCATCATCGGCTCGACCGGGATTGCCGGGCTGACCCTGGGTGGCGGAATCGGGTACCTGGCGCGCCAGTACGGCTTGTCCTGCGACAACCTTCTGCGCGCCGAGGTCGTCACCGCTGACGGGGAGGTGCTCACCGCCAGCGAGCGCGATCACCGCGACCTCTTTTGGGCGTTGCGCGGCGGCGGCGGGAACTTCGGTGTTGTCACCCAGTTCGAGTACCAGCTGCACCCAGTCGCCGACATCTACGGGGGCCCGATCGCGTACCCCGCGGACCGCGCCGACGACGTCCTGCGCTTCTACCGGGACTACATCGCCGAGGCCCCCGAGTCGTTCGGCGGATTCGTCGGGTTCCACCTCGCCCCGCCGCTCCCGTTCCTGCCCGACGAGTGGCACTTCAAGAACATCTGCCTCGGGGTTACATGCTGGACCGGACCCATGGACCAGGGCGAGAAGATGGTCCAGCCGTTCCTCGACGTCGTCGAGCCGGTCGGCTCGATGGTGGGACCGATGCCGTATCCCGCGCTGAACACGGCCTTCGACCCGCTGCTCCCCGCGGGCCTCCAGGGCTACTGGAAAGCCAGCTTCGCGCGCGGCCTCAGCGACGACGCGATCGCCGTGCACGCCGACTACGGCGCCCGGGTTCCCTCGATCCAGACGGCGGTCCACCTCTACCCGATCAACGGCGCAGTGCAACGCGTCGCCGACGATGCGACGGCGTTCGCCTACCGCGACGTCGACTTCGCGCCGGTCATCGCCGGCATGTGGGACAACCCGGCTGACAACGACGCCAACATCGAGTGGGTCCGCGGCTATTACGACGCGCTGCGGCCTTACTCCGTGGATGGCGGTTACATCAACTTCATGGACAGCGACGACCAGAGCCGGATCAAGGCCAACTACCGAGGCAACTTCGACCGCCTCGGTGCCATCAAGGCCGAGTACGACCCCACGAACCTCTTCCACTTGAACCAGAACATCCAGCCGCGCCCATAGAGCAGGCGCCGGCGACACGGAGACTCGCGGTCTCGCAGACCGCGAGTCATCTACCTCGGTGCCGTGGTGTCGGCTCACTATGCAGCGGGAGTCTTCGCTGTGCGCACGTTTCGCCTTCTCGCCGTAAGACGCAGCCTCAGACCGGTCCCGTCGCTCGTCATCGGCTCGGGCCTTCACTTCGTTGCGCGCGGGAACCATCAGCTCCGCGGCGTGCCTGGCGACTGGCCCATCTTCAAGGTGGACGAATAGCACCGCCTCCCGGTGCCCGAGCGCGCGGCGATGTCGGAGGCTCGAAAGACCGTTTGGTGCACCTTATTGCCAGCCGTTCGCGACAGCGGCAACACTCCTCGCGGTGGCTGCCGCTCCCAACTCTGCACATGATCCGCGGCGCGTCGCGGTTGGGACGGCCATTGCCCTCGGTGTCGCCTTCACACTTACAGTCGCGCTGGGCTTCCTGCTCGAGCTCGGTTGGTCGTCAGATGGCTCGACCGGATTCGACTCCGACGTCACTCGCTGGTTCGTGGACCACCGCACGCCGACATGGACCGACGCGATGCGAGTCCTCACATGGCTTGGGAGCAGTGCCGTGGTCTTCCCCCTGGCGATCGTGGTGGTCGTCGCGCTGCTCATCGGGCGCCGACGATGGATGGCGTTGTTCGTCGCGCTCGCCGTTGGTGGAGCGTCGCTGCTCAGCGCTTTCGCGAAGGATGTGATCGGACGGGACCGCCCTCCCGTCGACATACGCCTCCAACAAGCACATTCATCGTCCTTTCCGTCCGGGCACTCGACCCAAGCCGCTGCGACCTACTTCGCGCTCGCCATCGTGGTGACGGTTCTGAGCCAATCGCGTGCGCTTCTCGTGGTGACCTGGACCGCAGCGACGCTCATCGGGTTCCTCGTCGGCGTCTCGCGCGTCTACCTCGGCATGCACTGGGCCACCGACGTACTCGGCGGCTGGCTGCTCGGCAGCTTGTGGGTCGCCGGCCTGACCGTGGCCCTCGCACCCCTCGACACCAGAAAGGGTGTACGCATCCCTGGCTCTCCGAGTGGTTGACTCACATAGCTGCCGATTCGAGAAGCGCGAGGTCCGCTGAAGCGCCCGCACCATGACTCGCGGTCCGCTAGACCGCGAGTCACAGGGTCGCTAGTTCCGGCCGAACCGATCGGTTCCCACGATCGCGAGTCAGACTCTGCAACAAGACCAACGCGTCGCGCTCCGCGACGCTGCGTTAGCGCGCGAGCTTGTAGCGAGCCAAATTCTCGACTTGCTCGACGAACTCGGGACTGCGATGGAAGCGTGGAGCTATGTCGGCGTGGCTCGCGCCCTGGTCACGCCAGCGGAGGACACGCCGTTCCACCGGGCGCAGCCGCGACGACGACGGAACGCTTTGAGTACGGCCGGAGAGCTCGCTCAGCTCGACCACGCGGTGAATGAAACCTGGGCTTCGACGGAAGCGCCGCGCGATGACGCCGACGGGTACTTCCTCTTGCACGAGGCGCTGGATTCGGCGTTCGACCGGGCGGAGGCGCTCGATGTCAACCACGCTCTACCTCCCACATGCGTTTATGAGCGTAGTCCACTTCGCGAAGATCCTCAGTCGCCGACATCGGTAGTTGCCCTGACGTCCCACTTCCGGCGCTCGGAATCAGACGTATCGCTCGCGTCCACGACGCGACTTGTGGGGCCACTCTTCCGAGAGCAGCCTTCCTCGCCCAAGGCTCAGCGCACTTGATGAGCGCTCCTCCAACAAGCGAGAGGGCGTATCCAAGAACAGTGTGACCGAGAGGTGGCCTAGGGTTCACAGGAGGGCAGGAGGCTTCAAGATGACGGGTGGACCCCACCTCAACCATCATCACCAGGTCACGGTGGAAGGAATCTTCCGTCACCCAGTGGGTCACAACGTCGAATGGCACGACGTCCTGTCCCTGCTCGAAAAGGTCGGCACGGTCATAGAGAAGGGGAACGGTCGCTTCACTGTGACGGTCGGTGCCGAGACCGAGACATTCGACGAACCGCGGCACCATGACGTGGATGTGCAGCAAGTCCTCGACGTGCGGCGGATGCTCGAAGGGGTGGGAATCACCCCAGAGTCGTTCGAGAAGCACCAGCAGAGTTAGTTAGCCAAGCTGGTTCTGTGCTCGGGCTCCCATGCCTCTGCTCGGCGGTCTCTGGGTTGCGGGTCGCCGTCAGCCGGTGAAGGCCACGATGAGCTCCGGGCGAGCGCGCGGAGCGGCCCGTTGCACGGGGCTCGCGAGGCCTACGAAGGCGACCATCTCGAACCCGCCGGGGTTCGACGCAGGGGGAACCTGCTTCCAATTGTTCGCCAGCCACACGTTCCCCGACGGGTCGACGACGACCCCGGTGTTGCGCACGAGTCCGTCGAATCCGTAGCCGGTGCTCGCCGGTGAGATGGCCTGTCCAGTGGCCACGCCGGCGGGGCAGGTAGATGGCCGGGCTCCGCAGAACTCCAAAAGGCGCTGGCCGCCGAAGTTCGCCACCCACACGTTGTCGGAACCGTCCGTGGCGACACCCCACGGGATGGTCAGTCCGCCACCCACGAACCCGGCAGAGGGGCTCACGACGTGGCCGTTGGCGTCTAGGAGTGTCAGCGAGCCGCCGAAGGAGTTGATGTTGCTTCGGTCCGGACAGGGCACGTCGACGAGCCCCGAGTTGGCGACCCACATGTCGCCCTGGCTGTCCGCAGCGATGCCGAGCGGCTTGTTCAGCCCGCCGCCCCCGACGGGCGACCCGGATGCTGGCGATCCGTCGGGGAGAATCATCGCGACGTTGTCGCTTCCAACCCCGGTGACGAAGACCCCGTTGGCGTTATGCGCGACGCCGAACGGCTTGTGAACACCGAGGTTCCCGATCTCAACAGCAGCGCCCGGGGACCCGCCAGGAAACTCCGTCACGCTGTCCGCCTGGCAGTTCGCGGTCCAGATGTTGCCTGCCGAATCGGCGGTGAGGCCCTGCGGCCAGCTCACACCGCCTTGGCTGTATCCGCCCCCCGACGTCGCGGCGGCGTCGGGCGAGACCGCCTGCCCGGCCGGGGTGAACTGCGACACGCTGTTGTGCGGTGGCTGGCGGTTGGCGGGGCAGCCCGGCGGCGGGGCAGCGAAGCCAAAGTTCGACGCCCAGATGTCCCCGTAGGGATCGATGTCGATGCCGAAGCCCGCACCGTTGAGACCGCCACCGTGCCACGGAGAACCCGCCACGTACTGCCCAGTCGGGGTGAACTCGAGCAGCAGGTCGCTCCCGCACACCGAGTCGAGCGGATTGGGGTCGTACATGTAGTTGTTCGTCACCCAGATGTCGCCGTTCGCGTCGACTGCCATGTTCCCCGGCCCGCTCATGGTCTGTCCGTCGCCTACGAACCGGAGCGCCAAGGTCCATGCGTCGGGCGCAGTTGCCAAGGCGGGGATGTAGGGCATGGGACCCGACTGCGACAGGGTGAAGAGGGGGATCACGTTCAGCCAGGGGTCGTGGTTCATGCTGACGATCGCGTCGAGGGTGTTGGTGGGTGCCGTTCCCCCCGGCGGAGTCGTGGCGGCGAACAGCTCGGCGCATCGGGCTTGCGCGGCGATGCATGCGGCGACGATGTTGCCGAGCGAGTTGAAGGTCGCTGTCGACGAGGCGACATTGGGCGGAGTTGCCAGGACTGAACCGATCGCGCCGCTCGCAGGGTCGACCAGGTTGCGCACCATCCCGGCGGCGTTCTCGAGCCCGGGCGAGGGACCGCTGAGCCGACCGCTCTGAAAGAACTGCGCCATCGCGTATCCGGAGGCCGCCGTTGTCAGCTCGTTCACGGTGATACCCGTCGGGGCGGAGCCCGTGCCGAGCACGTCGGCCAGCACAACCGAACCGGGCGTTGCGGGCCCGGTTGTGTTGACCGCCAGGACGTAGAGCACCGCGCTAGCGCTGACGGTCGAGGAGTAGGAAATGTCGAATGATCCGTCGGGCGCGGTGGTCGCCGTCCCGAGCGCGATGGGAGCGCCGGTTCCACTCGTTGCGTAGAGGGTCACGGTGTAGGCGCCCAATGGCGTCGGACCGGTCTGGACGTGTCCGTGCAGATCAGCGGGTTGGGCGGATACCGGACTCGCAGCGATCGGAACCGCGGCGGCGATCATCACGGCGATCAGGAGCGCGACGCGCGGCGCACGAACCCGGCGGTGACGCATGGCCCCCCTCACGCGACGACTTGCCTAGCCCGAACTCGCGGCGGACCCTAGCGCGGAGGGTTGTACTGCGACCGAGCCCGATCGGAGATCACGATCGGCTCGGGAGTGGACCGCGGTTGCGGTAACTCGCCGATCCGCTAGGTGTGATGACCGGGGAGGTTGTCGACGCGGTTCATGGGTGTCTGGCCTCCGAGGGCGGTGTGGGCGCGGTGATGGTTGTAGCCGTGGAGCCACCGGTCAAGGGCCTGGGTGCGTGCGGCGTCGGAACGGTAGATGCG
>DATDGU010000282.1:0-13867 GCA_036521915.1 Acidimicrobiia bacterium
GTTCGGCGCGGCGGCCAAGCGGGCCGACCCCCCGCCGGCGTCGTGGCGGGACGAGTACCACGCCCGCGGCGCGGCCTCGACCACCCCGGACTGAGGAGAGGAGCCGGCGATGAAGCTGCCCGACGTGCTGGAGCGATTCGACGACGCGATGTCCGTGCGCCGCGTCTACGGCGAGGCGGTCGAGCGCGACGGCGTCGTCGTGATCCCCGCTGCGGGGGTCCGGGGTGGCGGGGGCGGCGGGTCCGGTGGCGGGACCGACGGACCGAGCGGCGCGCACGGCGAGGGCACCGGGGCCGGCTGGGGCGTCGTCGCCCGGCCGGTCGGGGCGTGGATCATCCGCGACGGTGACGCCCGTTGGGAGCCGGCGATCGACGTGAGTCGGGTGATCCTCGGCGCTCAGATCGTGGCCGGCCTCGGCCTGCTCACGCTGCGCACCTGGTTGCGCCGCCGGCACCGGCGCTGACCCCTCAGGGCGTCGGCGCGGGCACGCGCTCGTCCGTCGCGACGAGCACGACGACAACGACCGCCAGCCCGAGATCGAGCAGCGATCGCAGCGGGTGCCAGTGCAGGAGCCCGGCGATCGCGAGCACCGCCTCGCTCACGTAGGTCGCCGGGCGCGCCCAGCCGTCGCGCCGCACCACCGCGACCGCGAGCACGGCGAGCCACACGGCGAGGAGCAGCAGCGCGAAGCCCCAGAGGCCGGGGTGGTTCGCGAGCGCGACGTGGAGGAACCGGTTGGTGAAGTGCCGTCGACCTGCCCGCGACAGGATCCAGAGCGCGAGCCCGGCGAGGGCGATGAGCCCGCCCTGGACGACGATGATGATCCCGGCTGCGGTGGACTGGCCGCTCGATGGCGTCTCGGGCATAGCTCCCCTCGGGTCGCTCCGTCGCCCGAGCGACGCCAGCGTGGAGCGCAGCATGTCGCGCTGTCAATCGAGCGGGCGCGGCGGCCCTTAGGGTGGACGGCGTGGACGGCTATCCGGTCTTCGACGTCGATTCGCACTTCATGGAGCCGCTCGACGTGTGGCGCGAGCGCCTCCCGGCGGCGCTGCGCGACCGCGGGCCGTTCGGGTCCGAAGACCGGGGCGCGGTCGTCGTCGACCGGGACCGGCGCTTCCCGACGGTCCGGTGGCGCAGCCGCGCCGGCGGCCTCGCCACCCTGAACCAGACGTGGGAGCAGACGTATCACCGCTACTCGTCGCGGGGATGGGACCCCGAGGCGTACGTGCTCGCGATGGACGACCAGGGCATCGACTGCATGGCGCTGTACCCGAGCCGCGGGCTGATGCAGGTCGCCGCGTGGGGCCTGGACCCGGCGCTCGCGGCGGCGATCGTGCGCGCCTACAACGACTGGGCCGCGTCGTTCGTCGCCGCCGTACCGGACCGGCTGTTCGGCGTCGGGCAGCTCGACCTGCGCGACGCCGACCGCGCCGCGGCCGAGGCGCGACGCTGCGTCACCGAGCACGGCTTCCGGGCCTTCTTCGTGCTCCCGGAGCCGCCGCTGCCGGGCGTGACGCTCGAGCGCGACTACTACGACCCGCTCTGGTCGACGCTCGAGGAGCTCGACGTGGCGCTGGCGCTCCACAACGTCGCCGGCACCGGACTCGGCCAGCTCGGCGCGGACCGCTTCGGGGAGTGGGCGCTCCCCCGCATCGCGGCGGCGTTCCCGCTCGAGTCCCAGCTCAGCCTCTTCTCGTTCCTCGTGGGCGGGATCTGCGACCGTCACCCGGCGCTGCGGGTCGTCGTCCTCGAATCGGGCGCGGGGTGGCTGCCGTTCTGGCTCTGGTGGCTGGACGAGCTGTACGAGCGCTACGTCGGCCTCGACTGCGACGAGCTCTCGGCGCCCCCGAGCGAGCTCTTCCGGCGCCAGTGCTTCATCTCGGCCGAGATCGAGGAGCCGGCCTACCGGCCGGTGCTCGACGCGGTGGGCGTCGACTGTGTGGTGACGGCGTCGGACTTCCCGCACCCCGAGGGCTCGTTCCCGGACGGTGTCCGCGAGTTCGTCGCCCGGGGCGACCTCTCGGACGCGGAGAAGCGCCGGATCCTGTGGGACAACCCGCGGCGCCTCTACGGCTTCGCCTGACCGTGCCGCGGCGGGGCCGCCGGGTGTCGATCAGTCGAAGACGACGTGCAGCGAGCTCGGCGCGCGGAAGGTCAGCCCGGTGATCTGCGGCGCTGGGGCGGACGGGTCGAGGCGCACGTTGGGGAGCCGGTCGAGCACCGCGTTGATCGCGACGGTCGTCTCCATGCGGGCGAGGTGCATGCCGAGGCACATGTGGGGCCCGAAGGCGAACGCGAGGTGCTGCTTCGGCTCGCGTGCGAGGTCGAACTCGTCGGGCCGGTCCCACCGCGACGGGTCGCGGTTCGCGCCGCCGAGGCACACGTTGATCGGCGCGCCGGCCGGGATGTGGACGCCGTCGAGCTCGACGTCGCGTGACGCGGTGCGGCCGATCCCGGTGAGCGGCGGCTCCCATCGGAGCCCCTCCTCGATCGCGGCCGGCATGAGCGACCGGTCGTCGCGGAGCGCGGCGAGCTGCTCGGGCCGGCCCAGGAGGCCGAACATGAGGTTGCTCGACGACCGGTAGGTGGTCTCGGCGCCGGCCGGCAGCAGGAGGCGCAGGAAGGCGATGATCTCCTCGTCGGTGAGGCGCTGCCCGTCGAGCTCGGCCTCGGCGAGGACGCTGATGACGTCGTCGCGCGGGTGCTCGCGCCGGTCGGCGATCACGGCGGCGAAGAAGTCGTAGAGCCACTGCGAGGACTCGAGGCCCCGCTCGATGTCGAAGCCGATGCTGATGAGCTCGACCGCCTTGCGGTGGAACTGCGGCAGCTCGTCGGCGGGCAGGCCGAGCATGGCGGCGATCACGTGCACCGGGAAGGGCCAGAACAGCTCACGGACCAGGTCGGCGCGCCCCTCGGCGACGAAGTCGTCGATGAGGCCGTGGACGATCGGGCGGACGAGCTCCGCCTCCCAGCGCTCCATCGCCTTGCGGGTGAACGCCTGCGCGATGAGCGAGCGGTAGCGGTGGTGCTCGGGCTCGTCCATCTCGAGGATGGAGTGGCCCATCACGAGGCCCATGCTGTCGGCGTACGCCGACGACGAGAACGTCTCGCCGTCCTTCAGGACCGTCTGCACCGCCTCGAAGGACAGTGGCGTGTACTGGGGACCCTCGCTCAGGAACGCCGGGTCGACGCCCTCGACCGGCCCGAAGCGCTCCTCGAAGCGCCCGGCGTGCACCGGGCACTCGGCCCGCAGCTCGGCGAAGACGGGGTAGGGATCGGTGACCGTGCCGGTGCCCATGGCCTCGTCGAAGACGGCGAAGGGGTCGTACTCCTCGCCCGACGTCTGGGTCGTGGTCTCGCTCACCGCGCTGCTCCTTGCCTCGGCGGTCCCCCCGGGCGCGCGGTCACCCGACCGCGCTGCGCCGCGGCCCAGTGTGGCACGCTCCTGGCGTGACGCCGTACCCCCGGCTCTTCGAGCCGCTCGCGGTCGGGCCGGTGACGCTGCGCAACCGCGTCGTGTGCGGGGCGCACTTCACGATGTTCACCGAGCCGAACCCGGTGTGGGGCGAGCCCGGCTTCTACGGCCGGCGCTACGGCCGTTACCTCGCCGAGCGGGCTCGTGGGGGCGTCGCCGCGGTCATCGCCGGCGAGACCGCGGTGGCGCCGAACACCGCCTACAAGATGGCGAACAACGCCAACGGCTGGGACCCGGGCTGCGTCCCCCACTACGAGGCGCTCACGGCGCAGGTCCACGAGCACGACGCGCTCGCGTTCCTGCAGCTGACGCACAGCGGGGCGATGATGCTCGGCAACTGGTCCAAGCAGGTCGCGATCGGCCCGTCGCGGGTCCCCGACTACTTCGAGCCACCGAAGCCGATGGACCGCGACGACCTGCGCGAGATGGTCGACTACCACGTCCGCTGCGCGCGCAACGCCGTCGCCGGCGGGTTCGACGGCCTCGAGATCCAGAGCGCCCACGGGTACCTGCTCCACCAGTTCCTGTCGCCGAAGTTCAACGAGCGCACCGACGAGTACGGCGGCAGCCTCGAGAACCGGATGCGCTTCGGGGTCGAGGTGCTCTCCGCCGTGCGTGACGCGGTCGGCGAGGACGTCGCCGTCGGGCTGCGCCTCGCCGGGGACGACGAGCAGGCCCACGGGCCGGGGCTCACCGCCGACGACGCCGCGGAGGTCGCCGCCCGGTACGAGGCGCTCGGGCTCGTCGACTTCCTGAACGTCAGCGTCGGGATCGGCGGCGTCGGGATGGTCCGCACGAACTACGCGCCGCACGGCCTCGGCGTGTACGCCGCGCACAAGGTGAAGGAGGCGGTGGGCGACACGCCCGTCCTCACCGTGCACCGAATCCTGGACCCTCACGAGGCCGAGGGCATCCTGGAGGACGGCGCCGCCGACGGCATCACGCTCGTGCGCGCGCTCATCGCCGACCCCGAGTGGGTCAACAAGGCGCGCGACGGCCGGGCCGACGAGATCCGCCGCTGCACGGGGATCAACCAGTCCTGCTACGGGAACCTGCTGCAGTCGATGCCGATCAGCTGCGTCCAGAACCCGGCCGTCGGTCGCGAGGACGAGCTCGGGCTCGGCACGCTGACCCCGGCGACGACGGCCCGGCGCGTCGTGGTGGTCGGCGGCGGCCCCGCGGGCCTCGAGGCGGCGTGGGTCGCCGCGGCGCGAGGCCACCAGGTCACGCTGCTGGAGCGGGCCGCCACGCTCGGCGGGGCAATCCGCCTGGCGCAGCGGCTGCCTGGACGCGCCGAGATCGCGGACCTCGCCGACTGGCGCATCGGCGAGTGCGAGCGTCGCGGCGTCGAGCTGCGCACCGGCGTCGACGCGACGCCGGAGGATATCCTGGCGCTCGCGCCCGACGCGGTGGTGACCGCGACCGGCGGACGGGCGACGAAGACCGGCCGCTCGGCCTACCACCCCATGCCCGTCCCCGGCTCGGACCAGGACTGGGTGCTCGACCACCTCGAGGCGCTCGCGTGCCTCGACGCCGACGCGCCGCGCCTCGGCCAGCGGGTCGTCGTGCTCGACGCGGTCGGCCACGTGCAGGGCGTCGGCCTCGGCGAGCTGCTCGCGGTGCGGGGCCTCGACGTGACCGTGGTGTGCCCGCTGCCCGTACTGCTCGCGTGCGACGGGGAGACGCAGGCGGCGATCCTCCCGCGCGCCGTGCAGGCCGGCATGACGTGGCGTCCGAGCACGGCGGTCGCGATGGTCGACGACCACACGGTCACGACCGTCGACGTCCTCGCCCGGCGCCTCGAGCCGCTCGCCGACGTCGACACGTTCGTCGTGTGCACGAACGGCGTCCCGAACACCGAGCTGTACGACGCGCTGCAGGGGCGTGGGCCCGAGGTCGTGCGGGTGGGCGACGCCGTCTCGGTCCGGCCCGTGGACCGCGCCGTCTTCGACGGGCACCGCGTCGGGCGGGCCCTCTAGCCCTCGGCGGCTCGCCGCGGCTCAGACGTGGGCGCCGCCCGCGACCGTGATCGCCTGACCGCTGACGAAGCTGGCCGCCTCGCTCGCCAGGAAGACGATCACCGCCGCGGTCTCGTCGGGTGTCTGCATCCGCCCGAGCGGGATCGTGGCGCGCACCCAGTCGTCGAGGGTCCCGCGTCGGGCGGCCGTCCCCCGTTCGAGGCCCGGGTTCCCGCCGCCGGCCGCGGGGGACACGCCGAGCGGGCAGACCGCGTTGGCTCGGATGCCGTGCGGCGCGAGCTCGGTCGCCAGCACCTCGGTGAGCCGGAGCACCCCGCCCCGCGCCGCCGAGAACGCGCCGAAGCCGGGCTCGCCGATCACGCCGGCCGAGGACGAGAGGCTGACGATCGCGCCGCCGTCACCCTGCTCGACCATGCGACGCGCGCAGGCGCGCGCGCCGAGCCAGACGGCCGTCAGGTTCGCGTCGAGCGCCGCGGACCACGAGGCCGGCTCGAGCTTGAGCAGCGAGCCGTTCCCCAGGTCGGGCCCGGTGCCGCCGGACAGGTTGCAGCAGACGTCGATGCGCCCGAACGCGTCGACGGTGGCCGACACCGAGTCCTCGACGGCGTCCGGGTCGGTGAGCTCGACCGCCTGGGTGAGGACGCGCCGGCCGGTCGCCTCGACGGCCGCCGCGGTGGCGTCGAGCGCCTCGCGGGACACCCGATAGGACAGGTCCTCGAGGGGAGTCGGCGTCACGACGTCGACGCAGGCAACGTCGGCCCCTCGCTGCGCGAGCTGCACCGCGGCGGCGCGCCCGATCCCGGGGCGGCGGGCCGCCCCGGCCACCCAGGCGACCTTGCCCTCGAAGTCGTTCACGTGAGCCGGTCGAGCAGCGACAGCGCGTCGAGCTCGGCGTCACGGGTCTGGCCGCCGACGTCGAGGAAGGCCTGCATGCGCCGCGACGCCTCGGGGTCCGTGCGGGTCTCGTTGAACGCCTGCCCCTCGACGACGAACCCGGGCGTGGGGTCGGGCCACGCGGCGTCGACGGCTCGCTTGGCGGCGGCGACCGCATGCCGCGGCAGGGAGGCGACGCGCGTCGCCAGCGTCCGCACGGCGTCCTCGATGTCGTCGTCGCTCACCACCCGGTTGACGTAGCCGATGGCGGCCGCCTCCTCCCCCGACACGTCGGCGCACCCGAGGACGATCTCGAGCGCGCGGGCGCGGCCGACGAGGCGGGTCAGGCGCTGCGTGCCGCCGGCACCGGGGATGATGCCGAGCGCCACCTCGGGCTGGGCGAAGCGCGCGTCGGGGGTGGCGAAGCGCAGGTCGCAGGCGAGCGCGATCTCCGATCCCCCGCCGCGGGCGATTCCGCGGACGAGCGCGATCGAGAGCTTCGGCATGATCCGGAGTCGCTCGAGGAGCTGGTTGACGGGCGCGGGCGCGTCGCTGACGGCCGTCTCGGGCGCGGGCAGCGCGGCGATCATCGCCACGTCGGCGTGGGCGATGAAGTACTCGTCGTCGGCGCTCGTGAGCACGAGGACGCGGGCGTCGTCGTCAGCCTCGAAGCCGGCGATGAGGTTGATCAGGTCGCCGGTGAGCGGCGCGTCCCAGAGGTTCATCGGCGGATGGTCGATGGTCGCCCACGCGACGCCGGCGCGCTGGCTGACCCGGATGTGCTGGAGCTCGTCGAAGGCCATCAGTCCTCCATCGGGGGGTCCCACTGGACGCCGTTGATGTGGCTGCCGCCGTCGGCGAAGATCGTGTTGCCGGTCACGTAGTCGCTGTCCTCGCTCGCCAGGAACAGCGCGACCCCGCCGATGTCGTGCTCGGGATCACCCATCCGCCCGATCGGGTTCTGCGCCAGCATCTCGGCGGCGTTCTCGGGGGCCGCCGCGGCGAACGCCACGTAGGCGGGCGACGCGGCCGCGGGGGCGATGGCGTTCACGAGGATGTTGTGGCGGGCCCACTCCCGTGCCGCGGTCCGGGTGATCGCCCGGATGGCCTCCTTCGCCGCGTTGTAGTCGACGCTGTACATGTGGGCGTTGATCCCGTTCAGCGACACGAGGTTGATGATCCGGCCCCACCGCTGCGCCCGGAAGTGAGGGAACACCGCCTGCATCGCCCGGTAGGTGTGCAGCGGCCCACCGCGGAACCCGAGCTCGAGGTCGTCGTCGGGCTTACGCTCGAGGCGGGCCGGCATGCCGACGACGTACGCGTTGTTCACGAGGATGTCGACCCGGCCGAACGCCTCGAGCGCGCGGTCGACCATGGCCTGGACCTGGACCGCGTCGAGCACGTCCGTCGGCACGAACACCGCCCGGCCGCCGAAATCGTCGGCGACCTCGGCGGCGACGCGGGACCCGGTCTCGGGGTTGCGCTCGGCGACCACGACCGCGGCGCCCTCGGCGGCGAAGCGGCGGGCGACGCCGCGCCCGATGCCCTGCCCCGCGCCGGTGACGATCGCGACCCGTCCCTCCAGGCGTCCCAACGCTCCCCCTCCGTGGCGGCGACCGGAGGGTAACCGTCCCCTCCCGGCGCTGGCCGGGCCGTCAGCGCGGCGACGCGGGGTGTCTCAGCACGGCTTCGCCCGGGGCGCGGGCGACCCGAACACCGACTGGTCCTGGATCTGGGCGGTCGGCGCCGCGCCGGGCGTGCCGCGCTGGGACGGGGTCGCCGGAACCGTGGTCGTCGTCGACGCCGGCGTCGTGGTCGGGGTGCTGCCGGACGCGCCGGTCGTACCGAGGGGTGCCACGCCGTTGACCGACACCTCCGCGGGGTTCGTCGCACCCCCGAGGCGCCCGAGGAGCGCGTCGGCGTCGGGCTGGCGGACATAGAGGACGGCCTGCCCGCCCTGGTTCGGCCCTTCGGTCCAAGGCAGCGTGGCGAACTCGACGTGGCCCGTGTCGCCCGGGTTGATCGAGCGGAACGCGTCGACCAGGTTCAGCACGTCGCTCTTCGAGAGGCCGCTGTCGACCGTCAGGTTCTCGAGCACCCGGTCGACGATGGCGTTCGCCGTGAGCGGATTGCTCAGGCTGTCCCTGACCGCGACCTCGGCGAGGGTCTTGATGAACTGCTGCTGGCGGGCGATCCGGTCGATGTCGGGCACCGCGTCGGCGGGCAGCCATTCCTCGCGCTGCTGGCTGTAGTACTCGAGGTCGCGGGAGCGGACGTAGGCGAGCGCGTCGGCGCCGTCGAACTGCTCGCAGCCCGCGAGGGGCTGGTAGAGGCCGGTGAGGGTGTCGCGGGCCTGGTACGGGACGTACACGGGCACGCTCCCGATCGCGTTCACGACCCCCTGGAAGCTCTTGAAGTCGACCTGCACGAAGTGGTTGATGCTGATGTTGAAGTCCTGCTTCAACATGTCGATGACGTGCTGAGGCCCGGCGTCGTAGGCCGAGTTGATCTTCGAGAGGCCCAGGCCGGGCACCTGGACCCACAGGTCGCGCGGGAACGACACGACGAGCGTCTTCGAGTGGCTCGGGTCGATCCGGATCACCATCATCGTGTCGGAGCGCTGCCCGCCGTTCGCCGCGGCGTTCCCGAACTGCTGCTGGAGCGGGCTGTTGCCGTTGGTGAACGCGCGGGTGTCGGAGCCGACCACGAGGAAGTTCTCCGGGCCGCCGGTCGAGGCGGCCGTGCGCAGGCCGACCCGGGCGACGTGCGAGAGCTTGGCGTCGATCACGTAGTTGACCGTGAGGACCGCCCCGACCATGCAGACGGTGCTGAGGCCCAGCGCGATCACCAGTCGACCGGCGAAGCTCCGAACCGCGCCACGGCGCCGACGCATGCTGCTCCTGGGAGGGGCGAACCCGCCGGCTCGCACGCCCGGGGCGGGAGGTGTCGAGGCTACGCTCCGAGCCGCTCGCGGGCGCAGCCAAGCCCCCTGACCGGTGACGCGGCCGGCGCCCCCGGGGCCCCGACCGCCCAGCGCGGACGGCTGGCCACCGTGAGCGCGTGCCCCCGGACCCAGGAGCCCCCATGGCCGACGACCGTCCGCTCGACGAGCAGGTGCGCCACGACGTCGAAGGCGGCGTCGCCACGATCGTGCTGAACCGGCCCGAATCGGGCAACGCGCTCACGCCGGCGCAGCGCGACCGGATCGTGGCGCTCCTCGACGACGACAACGGCAACGTGGCGGTGCGGGCGGTGCTCCTCACCGCCACCGGCGACCGCGCCTTTTGCACCGGTGCGGACCTGCGCGTCGACCGGCCCGCGGTCCACGACCTGCCGGAGGGCGCTCCGGCGCGGCCCGTCTTGTCGGTCGACCGGACCTGCCTCGGTGCGCAGCGCCTCATCGCGGCGCTGCAGGACTGTGACAAGCCGATCGTGTGCGCGGTGAACGGCACGGCGGCGGGCATCGGCGCGCACCTTGCGCTGGCGTCCGACCTGGTCCTCGCGGCGGATCACGCCCGGTTCATCGAGGTCTTCGTGCGGCGGGGCATCGTGCCCGACGGGGGCGGCGCCTACCTGCTCACGCGCCTCGTCGGTCCCCAGGTCGCCAAGGAGCTCGTGTTCTTCGGTGACGACCTCGCCGCGGCCGACGCGGCGCGACTCGGGCTCGTGAACCGCGTCGTGCCGGGCGCCGAGCTGCACGCGACGGCGCTCGAGTGGGCCCGCCGTCTGGCGGCCGGGCCCACGCCGGCGATCAGCCTGTCGAAGCGGCTCATCAACCGCGCGCTCGACATCGACCGGGTCGCGGCCTTCGCCGACGAGCGGTGGGCGCAGGAGATCGCGATGGCCAGCAGCGACGCCGCCGAGGGCCTCGCCAGCTTCGCCGAGCACCGCACGCCGGCGTTCCGCGGGTGGTGAGCCGGGACGCCGCCGTCGTGGCGGCAGTCGACGCCGGCCTCGACGACGCCCGCGCCGCGCTCGAGGGCCTCGTCCGGATCCCGAGCATCAGCGCCGAGGACGCGCACATCGGCGACGTGCAGCGCAGCGCCGACACGACCGCCGCGCTGCTCGAGCACGTCGGGCTCGAGCACGTGCGCCAGGCCACCGCGGCCGGGAGTCCCCCGGCGGTCATCGGCGAGTGGCACCACGCCCCGGACGCGCCGACCGTGCTGCTCTACGCCCACCACGACGTGCAGCCGCCCGGGTTCCGGGAGCGCTGGTCGGGCGATCCCTTCGAGCCGGTGGAGCGCCACGGCCGCCTCTTCGGGCGCGGCAGCGCCGACGACAAGGCGGGGGTGGTGGCGCACGCCGCGATGGTGCGGGCCTGGCTCGACGCGGGGACGCCGCCGTGCAGCGTCACCGTGTTCGTCGAGGGCGAGGAGGAGATCGGCTCACCGCACCTCGACGCGTTCCTCGCCCAGCATGCCGACGAGCTCGCCGCCGACGTGCTCGTGCTCGCGGACGCCGGTAACTGGAGCGTCGGCGTGCCGGGGCTCACGTGCTCGCTGCGCGGCCTCGCCGGCGGGACGCTGCGCCTGCGGGCCCTCGACGGCCCGGTCCACAGCGGCATGGCGAGCGGCGTGGTGCCCGACCCGACGCTCGGGCTGGCGAAGGTCCTCGATTCGCTGGTCGACGAGCACGGCGACGTGGCGATCGAGGGTTTCTGGGACGACGTCGCCGTGCCGGACGCCGCGACGCGTGCCGGGCTCCTCGAGCTCGGGAACGACGCGGCGCGCGTCGTGGCGACCTACGGCGGGCGCCCGGGGGTCGAGCCGGTCGGCGATCCGAGCGTCCCGGTGTGGGAGCGGCTCTGGCTCCGGCCCGCGTTGACCGTGCTGGCGGTCGACACCCACCCGATCGCCGGCTCCTCGAACCAGATCGTCGCCGACGCCGCGGCGCTGCTCAGCGTGCGCCTCGCCCCCGGCCAGGATCCGCGGCGCGCGCTCGAGCGCATCGAGGCGCACCTGGCACGCCACGTCCCGTGGGGTCTCGACTGGTCCTTCGAGCCCGACGGAAGCGCGACCGGCTGGTCGTGCGACCCCGGCGGCTGGGCGTTCGACGCCGCTCGATCGGCGCTCGCGGCGGGCTTCGGCCGTCCGCCCGTCGTCATGGGCGTCGGCGGGTCGATCCCGTTCGTCGCGCCGTTCGCGTCGGCGTTCGGCGGCATCCCCGCCCTGCTCCTCGGCCCTGCCGACCCCGAGAGCCACATCCACGGCGAGGACGAGAGCCTGCATCTCGGCGACTGGCGCAACCTGATCGTGAGCGAAGCGCTGCTGCTCGCCGAGCTGGCGACGCGTCGACCCTGATCAGGGTCCCGACGGGCTCGTCGCGCCGGCGGCCGCGCTCGGCACCCCCCGTCCGGCGTCGGTGATCGGCGCGCCGGGCCGGTCGCAGACCGGCCCCGCGGGCGGGAGGGGCAGCGCCGGCTGGCCGGCGAGCTCGGCGGACATGAACGCCTGCCAGATGCGCGCCGGGTAGGTGCCCCCGAACACCTGGATGCCGCCGACGTCGGTCATCGGGACCTCCCCCGTCGTCGCGCCCATCCACACCGTCGTCGCGAGCTGAGGGGTGAACCCGTCGAACCACGCGTCGCCGAACGAGTCGGTCGTGCCGGTCTTGCCCGCGGCGTCGCGTCCGGGCAGCTGCGCCGCGGTGCCCGTCCCGCCGGTGATGACGCCGTGGAGCATGTCGGTCTCGCAGTCGGCGATCGACGGGTCGAGGACCCGCTGACCCGACGGCTGGGTGTCGTCGACGTAGACGTGCCCGTCCGGGCCGACGACCCGCGAGACGAACGTCGGGTCGTGGCGCACACCCTGGTCGGCGATCGTGCTGATGACGGTCGCCATCTCGAGCGGGGTCGTCGACGCGACACCGAGCGTGATCGGCAGATAGTCGGGGATGTCCCCCGTGACGCCGAGGCGGTGCGCCATGTCGACCACCGCCGGCGGGCCGAGGCTGGCGATCACGTGCGCGAACGCGCAGTTCACCGAGTTCGCCGTCGCCTGGCGTAGGGACATCGTCCCCTGTCCCGCCTCGGCGTTCACGGTGGGCCAGGGCGGGAAGCCGGCCCGGACGGCGAGACAGGGCGACGTGCCGTTCACGGTGTCGTTCGGCGAGTAGCCGGCCTCGAGCGCGGCGGCGAGGGTGATCACCTTGAACGTCGACCCGGTCTGGCGGCCGGGCGGGTGGGTGGCGATGTTGTACTGCAGCTGGTCGAAGCCGGGGCCGCCGACCATGGCGCGCACCGCACCCGTCGTCGGGTCCATCGCGAGGAGCGCCGCGGTGAACGGCGGCTGGTTCGGGAGGATCTCGTTCACCGCCTGCTGCGCGAGCAGCTGCGCCTTCTGGTCGAGCGTGGTGTAGACGCGCAGCCCGCCGCGGAGCAGGAGCTGGAGCCGGTCGGCGTAGGACGGGCCGAGGCGCGGGTCGGCGAGCAGCTCGGTCTGGACCTGCGCGACCCACAGGTCGCGGGGCCGCAGGTCGGGCGACGACGGCGGGATGTCGGGGAGCGGCGACGCGTCGGCGTAGCGGGCCTCGGCCGGGCTGATGTCGCCGACGTTCACCATCCGGCCGAGCACCTCGTGGCGGCGGGCCTTCGCCAGCGCGGGGTGCAGGAACGGGTCGAAGGTCGTCGGGTTGGCGATGAGCCCGGCCAGGAGCGCCGCCTGCGCCAGGTTGACCTGGTTCGGCTCGGTCGGCACGGGGAACACGGACCCGGGCGGCTCGCTCAGGAAGTAGCGCTCGGCCGCCGCCTGGATCCCGTAGGCGCCCTCGCCGAAGTACACGGTGTTGAGGTAGTCCGTCATGATCTGGCGCTTCGACAGGCGCCGGTTCAGCCGGAGGGCGAGCACGGCCTCGGTGACCTTCTTTTGGAGGCTGCCCTTCGGGTTCATGAGCCGGTTCTTCACGAGCTGCTCGGTGATGGTCGAGCCGCCCTGCTGGACCGCGCCGTGGGCGATGTCGGTGGTGGCCGCCCGGATGAGGCCCGAGGCGTCGACACCCGGGTTCGTCCAGAACGTCCGGTCCTCGGTGGCGACCACGGCGTCCACGATGAGTGGCGAGACGTCCTGGTAGGCGATCGGCTCGCGGTCCTCGAAGCCGAGGTTGGTGAGCGTCGCGCCGTTCGCCGCGTAGACGGTCGACCGGACGGAGAGGGGGTGCAGCCTCGTGCTCGTCGGCTGGTAGGTCGCGACGTGACGGGCGAGCACCGCGGTCGGGATCAGCAGCGCGAGCAGCAGGCCGAGGGCCGTCCCGCCGACCACGAGGGTGACGGCGAAGGACGGCGCGACCGCACGCAGCTGCCGCACCGCGCGACGACCGCGCCGCGGCGCGTCGACGCGCAGCCGCTGCCCGCCATGGCGCGCGCGGGTCTCCGTGAAGGCCCACAGCCCGACGACGGCGCGGCGCGTACCACGCCCCGTGGCGCGCACCACTCGGCCGGCGGCGTGCGGCGCGGCGTGCGCCGCGGCCCCGGCGAGCCGGGCGTCCTGGCGCGCGAGGCGGGCCCCGTCGCGGCGGACGACGTCCGCGCCGTGCCGCAGGG
>DATDGU010000283.1:0-5508 GCA_036521915.1 Acidimicrobiia bacterium
TACGCGACGTCAACGTCGTCACTTCTCGTGTATCGGATTACAGGCGGCGGGCTGCGAGACACGTGGGATCAGATCGAGATGAACAAGGAACGGAACCTGTCAGCCAGCTGAGGGTCACCGCGCACGGTGCCCCCATTAATGCGGCCATACGCAGTGAGAACCAAGGTTCCGGGATCGAACTCCAGAGTCGTCTGGCACCGATCGATGTCGCCGGCACCAAACTGGAGGCCCTGGTCGGATACCTCGACCTTTGTATCGCCCCCGTTGCGGCCATACGTACGAATGCCGATCTCGAATGGCTCATCCAGCGCGGCCACGTCCGCGGTCGCACGCCAGAAGAGGAAGGTGAAGGGCACCAACAGGTCTGCCGCGTCTCCTGCAATCGAGTGCGGTCCACCCAACCCCTGACGCACGTCCCAGCCGTGCACCGTATAGCCACCGAGGAGCGCCTCCGCGAGAACCCTTGGCGGGAATGCGCCCAGGTAGCGATCGTGAACACTGAGACCAGACCAATCAGTATCCGACAGCGAATCGAATTCGTGCAGAAGTCGGTCACTTTGAACTCGGAGACGCTGGACTAGTTCGTCCTGCGGAAACCTGCGGAAGGCCCGAGCAGCCGTGTCCGACGCCTCGGCCATGCCCGCAACACCGATTGGCTCCCCTCCAGCGACACCTCGACGTGCTCTGTCGAAGCCCAAGAGATATGACTCTGTGGCGTCGACCAAATGGCCAGCCATGTCCCGAAGCTCCCATCCAGGACAGGCCGTTGGGACATGCCATCGACTTGCTGGTGCTGCGAGCTCGAGCATCCCGTCGAGCTCTGTTCGGAGAACGCCAAGAAGGCGCCCCCTCGATCTCAGATCCAGGAAGTCCCACGTCGGGTCGGCGGCCATTTTGCAGTCCCCCGTTTGCCTGCAGAGGAACAGGCTAAACGCGGCTATGGCCGCTCGCCGGTGGGCCACGACCCACCCTTGTGGTACTGGTGTCCCGGTTAGGGACGCGACTCGCGATCCGCCGGATCGCGAGTCAAAAAGGACTGATTGCGACACACCAAGCGTCGGCACCGATGGTGCGGCGTCAGCCGCTTGCCTCTAGGCCGCAGGCGGGATGTTCTGGTTGAGACGGAAGACGTTCTGCGGGTCCCACCTCTTCTTGAGGTCGCGGAGTCGCTGGTATTTGTCCCGCCCGAAGGCGGCTTCCACCCGGGCTTGGCCCTCGTCACCCAGGAAGTTCAGATAGGCGCCGCCACTAGCAAACGGCTTCATCGCCCCCGAGAGCTGCTTTGTGTACGCGATGTTCCGCTCGGTATCGGCTGGGTCCGTCCACATCGACAGGTAGTGGATGTTGAACCGGTCCTGACGCTGGCCGAACGCCATGGAGTCGTCGTCCACGCGGGCGATCGCCCCACCGCAAGGCAAGACGACCACCTGAGTCAGAGGCGATACGGGCTGGGTTGCTTTGGCCACGAGGATGTCGATTGCCGCGTCCGGAAGGTCGTCATAGAAGTCTGCTGTCCAGTAATTCAGCTGGCCCTTCGGGTTCGCAGCGTCGAGGAGCGTCTGCACCGCCACGTAGGGCATCGGCTGCACGATGTCCATCGCTGGTGGGCCGAACTCTCGGAGCGGCTTGAACACGGCTTCGCCTTCTTCGACCGGACCCGCGTAACAGCACACGACACCGATCACGGGATGTCCTTGGATCTCCTTCGGCACGAAGTCCTCGGGAGGGGCGCAGATGAACGCGACGCCGCCACCAACCTCGTCCGGCGCATCGCGTAGGAAGTCTCGGTAGAACCTCATGAGGTCACCACCCATCTCGGGCGGGTACACGAGCAGACCTCCGAGGACCATCGGGCCGAGCTCATGCAAACGGAGATGGAACGCAGTCACGATGCCGAAGTTCCCGCTTCCGCCGCGAAGCCCCCAGAACAGATCTGGGTTCTCATCTTCCGCTGCGGTGAGGATCCGTCCATCCGCTGTCACGACTTCGGCCTTCACGAGGTTGTCGCACACGAGGCCGAACTTGCGCTCGAGCCAGCCGCTCCCACTACCGAGGGCGAGTCCTGAGACACCGGTGGTGGAGACGCGTCCACCGGTGCACGCCAGCCCATGTTCTTGCGTGGCGGCATCGAACTCGCCCCACGTCAATCCCGCCTCGGCGCGCACCACGCGAGCGTTGGGATCGACATCGATGCGCTTCATGCCCCGGAGGTCGACGACGACACCGTCATCGCACATCGCGGTGCCTGTCACGGCATGGCCACCTCCGTGGACCGCGAGCGGCAGCTCTAGGTCGCGGGCGAGCTTCACCGTCGCGGCGACGTCCTCCGCGCACGTGCACCGGGCAATCAGAACTGGGCGACGATCGATCATCCGGTTGAACAGCTCGCGGGCGTCGTCGTAGCCGTCGTCGCCTGGCTGGACGAGCGTGCCTTTGAAGCCCGGCAAGTCAAAGTGAGTGGGCGTCTGAGTCATGGGGCCTCCTCGATCACAGGTGGCGGGCGTGGTTGTGCGGGTTCGTTGGATGATTCGGTTAGGCGCGCTCAATGGACGCCGCGGCGTCGGCATCGTCAAGCACCCGGCGCACCGCCTCGGCGTCGAACGGCTGCTCCACGTGGGTGACGGGGTCCCACTGGCTGCGGGGCGTCCCGAAGTAGTCGCCGCCGTACACGTGGATCGCCGCGGTGTAGGTCCGGTGCGGGTTCGCCACCGCGTGGATGACCGAGTCGCCGAGCACGGTCACGTCGCCCACCTCGAGGCGCTTGCCGCCGGCCTTGTCGAGGCCGCTCGCGGCCCGGCGGTAGAAGGTGTTGTCCTCGCCGCCGCCATAGATCCCAATGACGGCCCACATGCGGTGGTCGTGCGCGAAGAGCTGGACGCCGGGCGGCCACACGAACTGGAGGACCGTGAGCGACGGCGTCCGGTGCAGCGTCCGGAACCCGCCGCACGCCGCGACGCCGAGCGCGCCGTCCACACCGCTCGGGTCGGCAACCGCCCGCTCCACCTGCTCCTTGATCGCGAGCGCAGGGGTCGCCTCACCGCTCGCGGCGTCGCAGCTGGCGATGAACCCGTCGAGATCGAACATGGTCGCCTCCGCGCGTCGCCGGGGCACTTGACGGTACAACCGATCTGCGGCGAGGGCCACGGATGTGGTCTGAGTCCGCTACCTGGAACCGCCTACTTCACGCCGCCACACGCTCACACGAGCGATGACTTTGCTGTTCACTGCACGTCTGACCTACGACACGCCGAGGCTCGCTTCCGCCGGGCCATGAAAGGGGACCCACCATGGACGTCACCAATCTGGGTGTAGCGGACGGGCTCCCGCCCGTGAACTGGGCGAGCATTATCGAGAAGCTCGAGGCAAGATCCGCGCCGGCTCCCGACGCGCACAACGCTCGCACGACCTGGCTCGCGACGGTCAACCAGGACGGAAGTCCGCATGTGACTGCGGTCGGTGCCGTCTGGCTGGATGGCACGTTCTGGTTCCAGACCGGCACCACGCGCAAAGGCCGGAATGTCGCGCGCGATGCCCGATGCTCGATCGCCGTGTCGATCCGCGACGCAGACGTCGTCATGGAAGGTGATGCGGCGCGGGCGACCGACCCTGGCGTCGTGGCGCGCGTGGCAAAAGCGTGGGCAGAAGGTGGCTGGCCGGCGGAACCGGATGAGAGCGGATCCGGCATCACCGCCCCGTTCAACGCACCGTCCCAGGGACCACCGCCGTGGCACGTGTACCGAATCGAGCCACGCTCGGTGACCGTGGTGCTGGGTGCGGAGCCGGGCGGCCTCACTCGCTTCACGTTCTAAGGGGCGACACCGACACCGGTTAGGACACCAGCCCGTCGTTGCTCGTGAGATCGCCGTCGCCGCTTGGCCACGGCTGACTCGCGATCCCCCAGACCGCGAGTCGTGATCCCAGAAGGACCCGCGCGCAATCGGGCGGCGCCGCGTGGAGGTTGAGGACGTGTGAGCGGTCGCCGCTACGGTTGAATCGGCAGCTTGGCGGCAGGAGAAGGGTGGGTCCATGAGCGGCATACGGATGCTGATCGGGACACGCAAGGGCGCCTTCGTCGTGACCGCGGACGGGACGCGAGACCAGTGGGCGATCACGGGACCCCTCTTCGCCGGGTGGGAGCTGTACCACCTGAAGGGCTCGCCGCTGGATCCGGATCGGCTGTACGCGTCGCAATCGATGAGCTGGTTCGGGCAGCAGATCCAGCGCTCCGACGACGGCGGGAAGACCTGGAAACCGGTCGGCCACGACTTCCGGTACGAGGGCGCCACCGGCACCCACCAGTGGTACGACGGCACGCCGCACCCCTGGGAGTTCGCCCGCGTCTGGCACCTCGAGCCCTCGCTCACCGAGCGAGACACGGTCTATGCGGGAGTCGAGGACGCCGCTCTGTTCCGCTCCGTCGACGGCGGCGCGAGTTGGGAGGAGCTGCCGGGCCTGCGCGGTCACGGATCAGGACCGCAGTGGCAGCCCGGCGCGGGTGGGATGTGCCTCCACACGATCGTGCAGCACCCGACCGACGCGGACGACTTCCTCGTCGCCATCTCGGCCGCGGGGGTGTTCCGCAGCGCCGACGGGGGTGCGACCTGGCGGCCGGCGAACCGCGGCCTGCGTTCGGAGCAGATCCCGGATCCCGACGCCGAGGTGGGCCACTGCGTCCACCGGATCGCCCGGCACCCGTCGCGACCTGACGTCGTGTTCATGCAGAAGCACTGGGACGTGATGCGGAGCGACGACGGCGGCGACTCGTGGTACGAGGTGAGCGGCGACCTGCCGAGCGACTTCGGGTTCCCCATCGAGGTACACGCCCACGAGCCCGACACGGTCTACGTGATCCCGATCACGAGTGATTCGCTGCACTTCCCACCCGGGGGCAAGCTGCGCGTCTACCGGAGCCGCGTCGGCGGAAATGAGTGGGAGCCGCTGACCCGTGGGCTGCCCCAGCAGCACTGCTACGTGAACGTGCTGCGGGACGCGACGGCCGTGGACGAGCTCGATCCCTGCGGCGTCTACTTCGGTACCACCGGCGGCCAGGTGTACGGGTCGCGGGACGCCGGTGACAGCTGGGAGCCGATCCTGCACGACCTCCCGGCGGTGCTCTCGGTGGAGGTCCAGACCCTCCCATGATCCGTGTCGTGCTGCCGGCGCAGCTGCGGACGCTCGCCGGTGTCGGCGGCGAGGTCCAGCTCACGGTCCCCGGACCGGTGACGACACGGTCGGTGCTCGACGCCCTCGAGCAGGAGTATCCGATGCTGCGAGGAGCGATCCGGGACCAGGCCAGCCTGCGGCGGCGAGCGTTCGTGCGGTTCTTTGCCGGCGAGGAGGACGTCTCGCACGACGCGCCCGACGCCGACCTCCCCAGTGCGATCGCCCGGGGATCGGAGCCCTTCGTCGTGCTCGGGGCCATGGCCGGGGGCTGAGCCGGGACCGCGAGTCAGAGAGCGCGGCACGGCACAACAGCGCGACCTCGACACCGGGGCGACGAGGCAGCCC
>DATDGU010000284.1:0-10204 GCA_036521915.1 Acidimicrobiia bacterium
GCCGGCGTTCCTGGACTGGCATCGGCGGCGCTCGTTCCACGTTCACTGCTGGGCCGACGACGAGTTCCTGCCGGTGTTGCTCTACGGCATCCGTCACCTCGGCCAGCGCTGGTTGCTCATGGACCGCGTGCATCCCGAGGACGACGGGTTCGAGTTCGGGTTCGTGCTCAAGCGGCGAGGCGAGTGGCGTCCCACGCGCCGGCTCGCCCGGCAGTTCGCGGAGGCCTGGGAGCGCTTCTAGGGGCTGACCCAACGTGTCCCCCGGCGCGTCGCCGCAGACGCGACGGTGCGGGGCGCGAACGCCCCGCACCATCGAATCGGCTGCTTGCTGCATCGTCCGTTGCTACGGGAGGGACCGGTCCCCGCCGGGTTCGATGCCGGTGCGGCGTGTGAATTCCGCCTGGTGGTCCAGCCGGGGTACGACCTACGGGTCGCGCACCTCCAGGGTCCCATATCGATCATGCATGCGTGGACCACCTCCTTTCCCTGGTAGCCCCACTTGTAGCACGCCGACCGTCATCCCGACGGGGATTCGCGTTGGTCGCCGGCGTTGAGGTCCGGCGGTCCGACGGCGCCGATGGCCCGCAGGTACGCGAGCTGCGTCTCGACCACGGCGTGCACCTGCTCGGAGAGGTAGGCCTCGCCCGTCTCGGCTGACCGCTTGAGGATGTACGCGATCGTGTCCGGCCCACCGAAGACCACCGGGGAGAGCGGCCCCTCGTGGGTCCCGTTGCCGGTGATGCCGCGCTGGCGCAGGTACTCGAGCTCAAAGTCGAGGATCCGCCGCACGTCACCCGGCGTGAGCGTCGCGGCCACGAGGTCGTCGAGCTCCTCGACGACGTAGTCGTACGCGTCATCCGGATCGAACAGCGCCGGAGGCGGGTCACGCGCGATCCGGCCGGCCTCTCGTACCACGAGGATGGCGGCGACCGCGACGACGAGACCGAACGCGAGCATGCCGGCCACGAGCACACGCGCAGGCTACCGGCCGCTCCGTCTGCTC
Organism: Acidimicrobiia bacterium; assembly: GCA_036521915.1. Classification (GTDB taxonomy): domain Bacteria; phylum Actinomycetota; class Acidimicrobiia; order IMCC26256; family PALSA-555; genus PALSA-555. Next base: position 1,004 of record DATDGU010000284.1, read on the forward strand.
CGTCCTGTCGGGCCGCGCTCGTCGCGCGGTGCCGACGTCACCCGACGGGACCGACGTGGAGCTGCGCCGCGACGCCCAGGATGAGCGACGTGGCTGCCGCCAGCCAGGCGGTGCGCACGATCAGCTCCTCGGCGAGCGGGTTCATCGTCTGCCTCCTGGGCACTCCCGTGGAGCGCCCCCGCTCTTGCATCGGAGCGAACCCGCCCCGACTGGAGCGCGGCGGCAGGTCTAGATGCCGATGCGCTGCGCGAGCAGCTCCCGGTGGTACGTGGCGTCGCCGAGGAGGATCTCGGAGCTCTTGGCCCGCTTGAAGTAGAGGTGGGCCGGGTGCTCCCAGGTGAACCCGATCCCGCCGTGGATCTGGATGTTCTCGGCCGCGGCGTGGAAGTAGGCGTCGCTGCAGTACGCCTTCGCCAGGCTCGCGACGACGGGCAGCTCGTCGTTGTCCTCGGCCGCGGCCCAGGCGGCGTAGTACGCGGCCGACTTGCTGGACTCGACCTCGAGCAGCATGTCGGCGCACTTGTGCTTGATCGCCTGGAACGACCCGATCGGTCGGCCGAACTGCACCCGGACCTTCGCGTACTCGACGGACATCTCGAGCACCTTCTGCGCGCCGCCGACCATCTCGTTGGCGAGACACACCGCGGCCTGGTCGAGGGTCTTCGAGAGCGCCTGCCAGCCGCCCCCCGGGTCACCGAGGGGACGGGCGGTGACGCCGTCGAAGTCGAGCCTCGCCTGCTTGCGGGTCTGGTCCATCGTGGCGAGCGGGGTCCGGACCAGGCCGTTCGCGTCGCCCTCGACGACGAAGAACGCGATGCCGTCCTCGCCGCTCGTGCCGGCCTGGCGCGCGACGACGACGATCCGGTTCGCGGTGTGCCCGTCGATCACGAACATCTTCGTGCCCGACAGCGTCCAGGAGTCCCCGCTGCCCTTGGCCTCCATCGTGATTCCCGACGCGTCCCACTTGCCGTTGGGCTCGGTGAACGCCAGCGCGGCGATGGTCTCGCCGGACGCGATCGAGGGGAGCAGCTCGTGGCGCTGCGCGTCGGTGCCGGCGTTGATGATGGCGTTCGCCGCGAGGCACACGGTGGAGAAGTACGGCGCGCACAGCAGCACGCGGCCCATCTCCTCGAGCACGATGCCGAGCTCGACGAAGCTGAACCCCTGCCCACCGTCGGCCTCGGGGATGTGCAGGCTCTGCAACCCGAGCTCCTGGGCCATCTGGGTCCAGACGGCGGGGTCGTAGCCGTCGGTCGTCTCCATGAGGCGTCGGACCTCGGCCTCGGGGCTCTTGGCGTCCAAGAACTTGCGGACGGCGTCCCGCAGCTGGTCCTGCTCGTCCGAGAACGCGAAGTTCATGCCGTGCTCCCCTCGTTCCGCCGCCTCGAGCCGAGGTGGCGGAAAGTCCGTGACGGGCGATGACGCTACTCGGCGTCCGCGGAACGCGGCGAGGCGCCACGGGCGGCCGGGCCGGCTGGCGGAGCGTCCGACGTACGCTGGCCCGGTGGCCCGCCCCGCACACTTCGAGGACAGCGACCTCCGAATCGACAAGTTCGTGGTCGGCCCGTTCGAGAACAACGTCTTCGTCGTGCGCGACAAGCGCAACGGCGACGCCGTCCTGATCGACGCGGCGAACGAGCACGAGCTGCTCCTCGACGTCGCGCGCGCCACCGGGGTGCGGCGCGTGCTCACGACCCACGGTCATTGGGATCACATCCAGGCGGTCACGGCGATGCGTGACGCCGGGCTCGAGGTCGGCATCGCCGAGGCCGACGCCGCGATGCTGCCCTCGTACGACTTCGTGATTCCCGACGACGAGGTGTACGCGATCGGCGACGTCGCCCTCCGGTCGATTCACACGCCGGGCCACACCGCGGGGTCGACGTCGTTCCTCCTCGAGGGCAAGCCGTTCCTCTTCACCGGTGACACGCTCTTCCCGGGCGGCCCGGGCAACACCTCGACGCCCGGCGCGAGCTTCGAGCAGCTCATCGGCTCCATCGATCGGCGGCTCTTCACGCTGCCCGCTGAGCTCCTCGTGCTCCCCGGTCACGGGCTGGACACGACGCTCGGCGAGGAGCGACCGCACCTCCAGGAGTGGGCCGACCGCGGCTGGTAGCGGCCGGGGGTCTACGCGGGCGCCCCGAGCAGCTCGTGGTACACGGCCCGCGTGCGCGCGATGCAGCCCTCCCACGTGAAGTGGCTCGCCCGGGCGCGGCCGGTGGCGGCGAGGTCGCGGCGGGCCCGCTCGTCGCCGAGGAGCCCGACGAGCGCGTCCGTCCACGCCGCCGCGTCCGTGGCGGGCACGTAGCGCGCGCCGTTGCCCGCGACCTCGCGCAGCACGGGGATGTCCGAGCAGAGGACGGGCACCTCCTGGGCCATCGCCTCCAGGACGGGCAGACCGAAACCCTCGTGGAGACTCGGGAACACGAACAGCGAGGCACCGTGATAGAGCGCCGCGAGCCGGTCCGCTCGGAGGGGGCCGGTGAAGAGCAGCCGGTCGCCGAGCGCTGCCGACGCCGCGGCGATCGTCTTGGGCGCGCCGCTCCAGCCCGGCGGCCCGACGACCACGAGCCGCTCGGGTATCCCGGCGCGTACCGCGGCGGCGAAGGCCTCGAGCAGCAGGGGCAGGTTCTTGCGCGGCTCGAGCGTGCCGACCCAGAGCAGGTACGGCGCGTCGCCGAGCCCGAGCGTCGCGCGCGTCGCGGCGACGACGCCGGACTCGACGCGGCCGAGCGCGACCCCGTGCGGCACGATGCGGATCCGCTCGACAGGGATTCGGGAGTTGCCGACGATCTCGTCCGCCGCGGCCTGCGTCGGTGCGATCACGCGGTCGGCCCGACGGGCCGCGGCGGCGAGGCCGCGCCCGTGGAACCAGCGACCGCGCGGGGGATAGGTCTCGGGGAACAGCAGCGCGGCGGCGTCGTGGACCGTCACGATCAGTGGCGCGTGGCCGGCGCGCGGCGGCACCGCGAGCGACGGCGCGTGCACGAGGTCGACGTCCCGCAGCTCGCGGTGCAGCAAGCTCAGCGGCGGCGCGGCCAAGGTGTTCCACGTGTCGTAGAGGATGGGCCGGGGCAGCAGCAGCGACACCGGCTCGAGGCCGGTCAGCCCGAACTGGTCGAGCGCCGCGTCCACCGTGGCGCGACGGTGGCGGGCCACGAACGGAACCACCTCGATACGCTCGGCACGGTCAGGGTCCGGGCCGGGGAGCAGCCGGGCGAGCTCGGCCGTGTAGCGGCCGACCCCACCGGGAGGCCGGGTCAGTAGCTGCTCGAGGTTGAGGGCGACACGCATGCGACGGATCAGAGTGTGCTCGATCCAACCGGTCGCGGAACGCGGCGGGTCGGATCAGGCACAGCTGCGGATGCTGCGGATGCTGCCACGGGCCGAGTTCGAGTGTCACGTCGTCGTCCCCGCAGAGCCTCCGCTGCGCGCCGCGTTCGAAGCGGCGGGCATCACCGTGCACATCATCCCGATGCGGCGGATCTCGCGCAGCCACCGCCTGCTCGACTGGGTCGAGTACGCGCTGGCGTGGCCGGTGAGCGTCGTGCGCCTCGCCCGGCTGTTCCGCCGACTCGATATCGACGTCGTGCACACGAACTCGTTCCACTCCTGGTACGGGTGGGCCGCGGCCGCGCTCGCCCGACGACCGCACGTCTGGCACGGACGGGAGATCGTCGTGCAGTCGGCGGCCGCGCTGCGCCTCGAGCGGTTCTTGATCCCACGGTTCTCGAAGCGGGTGCTGTCAATGTCGCACGCGATCGCCGACCAGCTCGACGGGGTCGACGTGACCGTCGTCCACGAGACACCCGACCCGTCGGAGTTCCATCCCGAGCAGGCCGGCGCGTTCCGCCACCGCGTCGGGATCGACGACGACGTGCCCCTCGTCGGGGCCGCGGGGCGCGTCGACAGCTGGAAGGGCTTCGACGTGCTCCTCGACGCCTTCCGCCGCGTCCGCCAGGCCCGCAACGACGTCGAGCTCGTCGTGGCAGGCGGTCCCGTCCGCGGCAAGGAGGACCTCTACGAGCGGCTGGTCCGCGAGGCCGGCGAGATTCCCGGCACCCACTGGGTGGGGCCGCGCGACGACATCGGGGACCTGCTCGCCGACCTCGACGTGTTCGTGCTTCCGTCGACCGAGCCCGAACCGTATGGGCTCGTGCTCGTCGAAGCACTGATGAGCGGGGCGCGTGTCGTCGCCACGGACGCCGGGGGGCCCCCCGAGATCCTGGGCGAGGCCGAGCCGCGCAGCGGCCAGCTCGTGCCCGTGCGCGATCCCGCCGCGCTGGCGACGGCGGTCCTCACCGAGCTGGGGGCGATCCCCGCGACGTCGACCACGCTGCGGGCGACCCGGCACCCGCGCCGCACGCCCGAGCCGGAGCGCTTTGCCGCCATTTTTCGCAGCGTCGTCGGTTCGGCGCCGTAATTCGGGAAGCCGTGCGGTATGGTCGCTGCACCGGCCCGGAGGCTTCATGCACGCCTCGCTCCTCCCCCCTCAGCACCTCGGTCCCTCGCGCCCCCGATGGCATGGCGTGCCCCCACGGCACCCATCCGCGCGGACCCAGCACAGCGAACCAACTCGGCAACCCCGCCACGAACTGCGATCTCCCATGCACAACGCCCTGCTCCACCACCTCCAGCTCGGCCCGGTCCGTAACCGCGACTGGGTCACCGCGCACTTCGGTCACCGGTAAGCGATGCCGTCTCCCGAGCGCGTCCTGACCGAGGCTGAGGCTCGCCGAATCGTCGGCGAGTCCGGGTTCCGTGCCCCGGCGGTCGCCGGGAGCGCGCCGCGCGTCGGCGTCGAACTCGAGTGGCTCCCCGTGGACGCCGCCGATCTCGCCCGCCCGGCGCGACACGAATCCGTCGGCGAGGTCGTCGCGGCCCTCGGGCCGCTCCCCGGTGCCAGCACGATCACCTTCGAGCCCGGCGGCCAGCTCGAGCTGAGCTCCCCCGCGGTGCCGGGACTCGGCGCCTGCGACGTCTTGTGCCGAGACCTCGGCGTCGTGCGCGAGGCGCTCGCCGCAGCCGGCGTGGCGCTCGTCGCCGTGGGTCTCGAGCCGGGCCACCCCCGCGACCGAGTGGTCCACAGCCCTCGCTACGACGCGATGGAGGTCTTCTTCGACCGGGACGGCACCGCCGGCCGGACGATGATGCGCAGCACCGCGGCCGTGCAGGTCAACCTCGACCTCGGCGAGGGGGCCGAAGCGGAGCGCCGCTGGCGCGCCGCCCACGACGTCGGCCCCGTGCTCGTCGCGGCGTTCGCGAACTCGCCGCTGGCGCGAGGGCGCCCGACTGGCTGGCGCTCGACGCGCCTCGCCGTCTGGTTCGAAGTCGACCCCGGGCGCACGACGCCCGTGCTCTCGGAGACGCCCGGTCCGGACTCGTGGGCCGACTATGCACTGAACGCCCGGCTGATGTTCGTTCGCCGCTCGGACCAGGAGAGCGCGCCGACCGGCACCGATCTGACGTTCGCGACGTGGTTGACGGCGGGGCACCCGCTCGGCTGGCCGACCGCCGACGACCTCCACTACCACCTCACAACGCTGTTCCCGCCCGTGCGGCCCCGCGGCTGGCTCGAGCTGCGCATGATCGACGCGCTCCCCGACCCCTGGTGGCGCGTCGCCGCCGCGGTCACGAGCGCGCTCGTGACCGAGCCCGCGATCGCCGACCGTGTCGAGGCCGCGACCCGTCCGGTGCGCGGGCGGTGGCGGGATGCCGCCCGTCACGGGCTCGCCGAGCCGGCGCTCCGCACGGCCGCCGTCGAGTGCTTCCGATCCGCCGTCGAGACCCTGAACGGCGACGGCTCGGCGGGCGACGCGACCGCGGCGTTCATGGACCGGTACGTCCTTCGCGGACGCTGCCCCGCCGACGACCGTCTCGAAGCCTGGATGCGGGCCGGCCGCGCCGAGACGTCGCCCGAGGACGGTGCCCCGGCGTGGACCTGACCGCGCTCGCGGCGACGCATCTCGAGCACGGGCGGGCGGGCACCCTCGACGTCCTCGCGCCCTTCGACGACGAGGAGCTGCGTCGACAGGTGTCACCGCTCATGTCGCCGCTCTGCTGGGACCTCGCCCACATCGGCCACTACGAGGAGCTCTGGTTGCTCCGCCAGCTGCACGGTGCGGCCCCCACCGACGAACGCTACGACGACCTCTACGACGCGTTCCGCCACCCGCGCCGCGAACGTGCGGGTCTGCCGATCCTCGACCCCGACGGCGCGCGCGCCTACGTCGCCGACGTGCGGGCACGCGTCCTCGACACGATGGAGCGCGGCGCCCCGGACGCCGAGCTCGCCCGCGACGCGTTCGTCTACGGGATGGTCGTGCAGCACGAGCACCAGCACCAAGAGACGATGCTCGCCACGATCGGGCTCATGGATCGGCCCTACCCGGTGCCCGGGAACGGCGCACGCCGCCGGTTCGGCGACGCCTCCACGTCGCGCGAGGTGCGACTGCCCGGCGCGCGGGTGGTCATCGGCACCGACGACGAGCCGTGGGCCTACGACAACGAGCGGCCGGCGCACCTCGTCGACGTCGCGCCGTTCCGCATCGACGTCACCCCGGTCACGAACGCGGCGTACCGCGCCTTCGTCGAGGCTGGCGGCTACGACGACCCCCGGCACTGGTCCCCGGCCGGCTGGTCGTGGCGCCACGAGGCCGGCCTCGAGCACCCCGACGGCTGGCAGCGCGAGGGCGACGGCTCGTGGAGCGTGCGCCGCTTCGGCCATCGCCTCGACCTCGTCGCCGACGAGCCCGTCGAGCACGTGTGCTGGTACGAGGCCGAGGCGTTCGCGACGTGGGCCGGCAAGCGGCTGCCCACCGAGGCGGAGTGGGAGTACGCCGCGTCCTGGACTCCCGACGGCGTGAAGCGCCGCTATCCGTGGGGCGACGACGATCCCACGGTGGGACGCGCCCGCCTCGGTCGCGAGCACTGGGCACCGTCGGCGGTCGACGCCCACCCGGCCGGCGCCAGCCCGCACGGCGTCCTGGCGATGGTGGGCGACGTGTGGGAATGGACCAGCTCCACCTTCCACGGGTATCCCGGGTTCCGCTCCTTCCCCTACCGCGAGTACTCGGAGGTCTTCTTCGGGGACGAGTACCGCGTCCTGCGCGGCGGGTCCTGGGCGACGCACCCGAGCGCCTGCCGGACCACGTTCCGGAACTGGGACTTCCCGGTCCGCCGCCAGATCTTCTGCGGCTTCCGCTGCGCGCGAGACGACTGAGATGTGCCGCCATCTCGCCTACCTGGGACCTGCCGCGCCCCTGTCCGACCTGCTCATCGACGCGCCGCACGGGCTGGTCGCCCAAGCGCGCGCGCCGCGCTGGCAGGTCAGCGGCAAGGACAACCCGGACGGCTACGGCGTGGCGTGGTGGACCGACGACGCGGACACGCCGCGCCGGCACCGGAGCACGACGTGCATCTGGGAGGACCCGCTGCTGCCGCGGGTCGGGGACCACCACACGGGGGCGGTCGTCGCGGCGGCCCGGCTCGCCTCGCCGGGTTCACCGGTCGACGTGACCGGCAACGCCCCGTTCGTCTCGGGCCGCTACGCGTGGTCCCTCAACGGCGTCGTCAACGGTTGGCACGACGGGATCGGCGACGAGCTACGGGCGCGGGTCACCCCCGAGCGGCGCGTGTGGATCGAAGGGGTGACCGACGGGGAAGCGCTGTTCGCGCTGGCGCTCGACGCCGTCGAACAGGGGGCGAGCCTCGAGGACGCCGTCGCCGGCGTCATCACCACGGTCGAGTCGCGCACCACCGGCCGCCTCAACATCGTCCTCGGCGACGGCCACCGCGTCGTGGCCAGCGCGCGGGGCAACAGCCTGTTCGCCCGCGGCGCCGACGGGTCCTGCCTCCTCGCGTCCGAGCCGCTCGACGCCGACGGCCCCTGGGAGCAGGTGGCGGACGGCACGGTCGTTATCGGCGACGTGACGGGCCTGATCGGGACCCAGGCCCTGTGAGGCCGCGATGGTGACGACGGACGCGTCGGGCGTGCGGGTCGACGTCCACCTGACCCCCGAGGAGGTGGCCGACGCCCTCGCGACCGACGTGCGCGACGGGCTCAGCGCGTCACCGAAGACCCTGCCGCCGAAGTGGTTCTACGACGATCGCGGATCCGAGCTCTTCGACGCGATCACGCGGCTGCCCGAGTACTACCCGACGCGCGCCGAGCGGTCCGTGCTCGTCGCGCACGCGGGCGACATCGCGAAGGCCACCGCCGCCGACACGCTCGTCGAGCTCGGGTCGGGCACCTCCGAGAAGACGCGTCTCCTGCTCGACGCGCTCGCCGAGGGCGGGACGCTGCGCCGGTTCGCGCCCTTCGACGTCAGCGAGGCGACGCTTCGACAGGCCGCCTTCGCCGTCGCCGACGAGTACAACGTCGGCGTCCACGCCGTCGTCGGCGACTTCGAGCGCCACCTCGATCGCCTGCCCGACGGCGGCACCCGCCTCGTCGCGTTCCTCGGCGGGACGATCGGCAACCTCGCGCCGGCCGCACGCGGCGCCTTCCTCTCCGAGCTCGCGGCCGGCTTGCACGAGGGCGACACGTTGCTCCTCGGTACCGACCTGGTGAAGGACGCCGCGCGCCTGGAGGCCGCCTACGACGACGCGGCGGGCGTCACCGCCGACTTCAACCGCAACGTGCTGCACGTCATCAACCGGTCGCTCGACGCCGACTTCGAACCGGAGGGCTTCGAGCACATCGCCCGGTGGGAGCCCGCGCCCGCATGGATCGAGATGCGGCTCCGCGCGACCGCCGCGCACCGGGTGCGCGTCGAGGCCGTCGACCTCACCGTCGAGTTCGCGGCCGGCGAGGAGCTCCGCACCGAGATCAGCGCCAAGTTCACCCACGCGCGCGTCGAAGACGAGCTCGCCGCCGCCGGTCTGACGCTCCGCGAGTGGTGGACCGACCCCGCCGGGGACTTCGGCGTCTCCCTCTCCGGGCGGTCGTGAGCGGCACAGTGGTGGGCCGCAGGTGGCGGTCCGAGCTCGCCGACCACCGCGTCGTGCACCTCGACGCCGCCGGATGCGCCTGTCCCTCGCGTGCCGTGCTCGACACCACCATCGAGTACCTGCGCCGTGAGGCCGCGGTGGGTGGCTACGCCGCCGAGGCGGAGGTCGCGCCAACGCTCGCGGCGCTCCACGGTCGCCTCGGCGCGCTCGTCGGGCTCCACGCGGACGCCGTCGCGCTGGCGCCCAACG
>DATDGU010000285.1:0-16064 GCA_036521915.1 Acidimicrobiia bacterium
CTCGACAGCTGGGGTGCCGCGCTCGCTGGCTTCTGCCGCGAGCGTGGGGCGGTCACCCGGGTGACATGGTCGGAATGGGCGGCGCCGGCGTCGCTCGAGGACCATCTGCGCTTCGTGCGGGACCAGCACGGCGAGCGTGGCGCCGACCTGCACTCCCAGGACTACATCGAGCTCGTCGGTCGCGCCGGCCCGCTCACGATCGCGCACGAGACGCTCATCACCCTCACGATCGACCAGCGCCGCACGCGAGGCACCGGCTCGGATCCCGCCGTCGACACGCTGCTCGACGAGGTCGAGCTGTTCATCGACCGCGCGGAGCACGCCGGGCTCGGTGTGGAACCGCCGCTCGGCGTCGGCGAGCTGGCGATCGCCGTGCGGCTCCGCGCCGACCCGTCCGCCGCGTCGCGCCTCGCGACCCGTCGCCAGCGTCTCGCCGAGCGCGCGCGCGTCGTCGCGCCCCACAACCTGGCGCCGCTCGCCGTCGACGTCGGGTGGCGCCAGGTGCGGATCGACCAGGCGCTGCACCGCTGCTTCTGGATCGCCGACTGGCCGCGCCTCGAGATGCCGGCGGACTGGCTCGCGACGCTGCTGCTGCACCCGGGCGGGATCCGCACCGTCACCGTCGTGCACGAGCCCGTGCCGCCCACCCGCTCCCGCCGGGCGATCGACCGTGAGGTCACCCGGCTGAGCTCGGACGAGGAGGAGCGTGTGAAGCGCGGCTTCCGGGTCCGGGCGCAGCACCGCCGAGCCGAGTCGGAGGTCCTCGCGCGGGAGGCCGAGCTCGTCGCCGGCTACGCGGAGCTCCGCTACGCCGGGTTCCTCACGGTGACGGCCTTCGACCAGGCCTCGCTCGACGAGCAATCGGCCGACTGGGAGCAGGTCGCGGCCCAGTGCGGCGTCGAGCTGCGTGCGCTCGACGGGCAGCACGACCTCGGTGTCGCCGTCGCGCTCCCCGTCGGGCGCGTGCCGACCGGGCGGGGTCGTCGGTGAGGCGGACGCTGCGGATGCCGCTGCACCGGTCGACCACCGCGCACCTCTGCTCGCTCTACCCGTTCCAGGCGGAGCGCGGGCTCGGCACGCGCGGCGTCTACCTCGGCACGAACCTGCTCACCGGCGGCGGCGGGTTCGCGTTCGACGCCTTCGAGGCCTACCGCGCCGGGCTCGTCACGAACCCGAACCTCCTCGTCGCGGGCGAGCCCGGCACGGGCAAGTCGACCTTCGTCAAGACCTACCTGGCCCGCACGCGGTCGGTGTACGGCCCGCCACGCGACGCCCGGTCCGGCGGGCGCGCGCCGGGCCGGTGGCTCGCCGTCGCCGACCCGAAGGGCGAGTACCTGACGCTCGCCGCGCGGCTCGACCTGCCCGTCGTCCGCCTCTATCCGGGTGGGGTCACGCGGCTCAACCCGCTCGACGCCGGCACGGTCGCGAGCGAAGAGGACCGAGACGAGCGGCTGCGCCGCCGCACCGACCTCGTCGCCGCGCTGCTCGGGCAGGTGCTGCGCCGCGAGCTGAGCCCGCTCGAGGACGCGGTCCTCGGCTGGGCCGTGCAGTCCCTCGAGACCGCCGGCGGCGCACCGACGCTCCTCGACCTCGGCCGGCTGCTCGCCGACCCGACGCCACACATGGTCGACCGGTCGCGCCTCGACCGCGACACGCTCGCCCGCGCCCTCGACCCGCTCGTCTACGCCCTCGAAAAGCTGCTCGAGCGCTCGTTGCGCGGCATGTTCGACGGCGCGACGACCGTCGCCCGCGCCGAGCTCGAGCGCGGGTTCGTGCTGGACCTCTCGGTCGTGCACCACGACGACGAGGCGCTGCGCCTGGTGCTCCTCGCCGCCACCGCGTGGCTCCAGACGATGCTCGCCCGCCGCGACGGGGTGCCGAGGATCCAGGTGCTCGACGAGGCGTGGCGGCTTCTCGGTTCCGAGCGCACCACCCGGTACCTCCAGGCGTGCTGGAAGCTGTGTCGGGATTACGGCGTCGCGAACCTCGCGGTCGTGCACCGGCTCTCGGACCTGCGGGCCCAAGCCGACGACGGCACGACGACCGCGAAGGTGTCCATGGGTCTGCTGGCCGACACCCAGACGCGCGTCCTGTTCCGCCAGGCGAGTGACCAGCTCGCCGACGCACGTGCGCTGCTCGGCCTGAACCCTCGCGAGACGGAGGTCCTCGGCCGCCTCGTCCGGGGCCGGGCGCTCTGGAAGGTCGGGGCCCGGACGGCCGTCGTCCAGCACGTCGTCGGCCCCGGCGAGACCGACATGTGCGACACGGACAGCCGGATGCGCGCGTGACGCGCGCCGCTCAGGTCGTGGCCGGGAGCGCGGTCGCGGTGGGGATCGACGCGCGACGACGCGCGAGGCCCGGGATGCAGGCCATCCCCACGGCCGCTGGGAGGAGCGTGCTGACGCAGCGGTAGGCGAGCACGCCCGCGACGGCCGCGGCGAGCGGGGCGCCGAACCCATGGAGCACGAGCGGCACCGCGGTCTCGACCAGGCCGAGCCCCGCGGGAAGCAGCGGAACCAGCGTCGCGAGGACACCGACCGTGTACGCGAGGCACACGACGTCGAACGGCAGCGAGATGCCGACCGCGGCGAGCGCGACGTAGAGGCACACGACGTCGGCGAGCCACGCCGCGGCCGACAGCGCGAGCAGCAGCACGCGGTTGCGACGCGACCCGAGCACCGCGCTCGCCTCGGCGTGCCACGCGGCCCCCGCAGCCCGCCGGTCCTCGACCGAGCGCCGGGGACGCCAGCAGCACAGCCCGCCGAGCATCACCGAGAGCCGCTCGGCGGTCGATCGCCGCTGGGCGAAGTAGTCGACGGCCGCGGTGCCGAGCAGCAGGAGCAGCGCCGCGACGATGAGCGGCAGCGCGTCGCCGCTCGGCAGGTGCGACTGCGACGCCGCGAAGAGGACGTTCACCGCGGCGACGCCGACCATCGCCAGCGCGCTGATGAACTCGGCCATGCCGAGGGTGACCGTGGCCCGTCGGACCGGCATCCCGCGCCGGTGCAACTCGGCGCCGGTGATCATCATCCCCTCCGCCGGGGACGCCGGGGTCACGCAGCCGAACCCGCAGAGGATCATGGCGAGGCGGACCGCGCTGCGCCGGCCGAGCTTGACGTCCGGGCCGATCAGGCGCCGCAGCTGGGCGGTGAGGAGGAGGTAGGCGACGGCCTCCACCGCGACGGCGACGAGGAGCCAGCCGGGGTCGGCGTCGGCGATCGCCGCGGCGCCGTCCGCGAACCCCGAGATCAGCGCGACGGCGACGTAGCCGAGCAGCCCCGCCAGCCCGAGGGCCAGGACCCAGCGCAGGAGCTGCCGGCGGCGGGGCGAGGCGAGGGCGGCTCCCATGCCTGCACTCTGCACATCCGATCGTGAAACCCGTGTAAATGCAGCGCGAATGCCCGGTCAAAGCGCGGCGTGTGTAGACCGCTGCGGGCTGCCGGCAGCGGCCCGGAGCACAATGACGCCATGCCCCCCGCCGAGGGCCCCGCCCCGAGGCGCTGGTGGGCCCGGCCGTCCCGGCGGGTGCGCTGGGCGGGCGGGCTCGCCTTCGTCGCCATCGCGGGCACCGTCTTGGGCCTCGTCCTGACCGTCGGGTCCGGCGGCAGCCGCGCCGCCTCGGCGACCAGCTACTGCCAGGCCGCGAAGGTGCTCACGCAGTACGCGGGCCACAACCCCGTGCGGATCGACCCGCTGCTGACCCAGGTCGCGGCGCTCGCGCCGCACGACATCGCGCCCGAGGTGCACGTCATGCGCTCGACGCGGATCGACTCCGCCGCCTACCTCACGGCGCGGCGTGCGTGGTCCACATACGACACGAACCACTGCTGCACGTGCATCGGCGGCCCGAACCTCCCCCAGATCCTGGTCCCGACGACGATGCCCTGACGGGCGCCGATCAGACGAGCGTTCTGAGGAAGGCCCAGGTGCGGGTCCGCTCCTCACCCGACCCGAAGATGTTGGCCAGGAAGTCGGTGGCGCCGACCTCGGCGAGGTGCTGCAGCTGGGCGCCCACGGCGTCCTCGTCGCCGACGACCGCGACGTCTGCGGGACCCGCTGCGCCTTCCCGGTCGAGCATCGCCCGATAGGAAGGCAGCTGGCCGTACATCTGGAAGTTCCGCGCGGCGCGCTCGCGCGCCGCGTCGGCGTCGCTCGTCACGCACACGGGCAGCCCGACCACGACGCGCGGGGCCGTTCGGCCGGCGGCCGACGCGGCCGCGCCGATCGTCGGGACGACGTGTGAGGCGATCGTCGCGGGCCCGGTCATCCACGTGATCGTCCCGTCCGCGACGCGGCCGGTGAGCCCGAGCATCTTCGGTCCGAGCGCCGCGACGAGGATCGGGACCGGCGTGGCGCCCTGTACGTCGAGCGTGGCGTGCCCGGCCAGGGTCTCGCCAGCGAACGACGCCGGCTCGCCGCGCAGGAGCGGCGCGAGCACCTCGAGGTACTCACGCAGGTGCCGCACCGGCTTGGCGTACGAGTACCCATACATCCCCTCGATCACGAGCTGATGCGACAGCCCGATCCCGAGGACCAGTCGGCCGTCGACGGCCGACTGGGTGGTAAGCGCCTGTTGGGCCAGGACAACCGGGTGGCGCGGGTAGGTGGGGACGACGGCGGTGCCGAGCTCGATTCCACCGACCTCGCGGCCGATCATGCCGAGCGCGGCGAGGGCCTCGACGCCGAAGATCTGGGGCAGCCAGAAGGACGGGAACCCGCCGTCCGCGGCGCGCTTCGCGAGGTCGACGAGCGCGTCGATCGGTCCGTTCGCTGCGTCGCCACCGAAGATCCCGACCCGCATGTCACGACTCCTCGCCCGTGAGCGTCTGCACGGAGGTTAGGTCGGTCGTTCGCCGGGGTGCCGCCGGCGCAACGCACCGCGCCGGCCAGTACCCTGCGGCCGTCGCGCGCGACGTCGCGTCTCGGGGGGAGGACGACAGTGGATCGGCGGGAGTTCTTGCGCGGCGCGGCGGTGCTGGGTGCCGGCGCCGCCCTCGGTTCGTGGCGCGGTCTCGCTCCGACGCTGCCCGGATCGGCCGGCACGGCGGTGCGTCCGGTCGTGCCGCCCACGCCCGCGGACCTCCGGAAGATCCAGCACGTGGTGGTCCTCCTGCAGGAGAACCGCTCCTACGACCACTACTTCGGCGCGTACGGCAAGGGACTCGGGTTCAACGACCACCCGAAGGACAATCCCGGCGTGTTCGCGCAGGCCGACCCCGAGCGGACGACGGGCTCCCCCCGCGGCGAGCTCCTGCCCTGGCACCTCGACACCCAGACGATGAACGCCGCCTGCACGGTGAACCCGACGCACGAGTGGGGACCCCAACACTTCTCGTGGAACCACGGGGCGATGGACCGGTGGGTCATCGCGCACACCGCCGTCGACGGCCGCGCGGCCGCGCCGCAGATCATGGGCTACTACGAGCGCCAGGACCTTCCCCTCTATTACGCGCTGGCCGACGCGTTCACGCTCTGCGACCAGTACCACTGCTCCGTGATGGCGGCGAGCGACCCGAACCACCACTACGGGATGGCGGCGACGCTCGACCCCGATGGCGTGGCCGGTGGGCCGGTGGTGACGAATGCGCCGAACGTCGCCGCGGTGCCGCCGTCGACCGTCGCGACGAACGCGGCGCGCTACTCGTGGACGACGATGCCGGAGCGGCTCCAGTCCGAGGGCGTGTCCTGGAAGGTGTACCAGGCGCCCGGCAGCCTGCAATCGACGCCGCTCACGAACAACATCCTCATCACGTACCAGCAGTACGCGGACCCGAGCTCGGTGCTGTACCAGAACGCGTTCACGCCGACGTACCCAGCGGACTTCGTCGCCGACATCGAGGCCGGCACCCTGCCCTCGGTCAGCTGGGTCTACGCACCGCCGCTCCACGACGAGCACCCCCCCGCGCCGTCGAACACCGGCGCGCGCGTCACCGGCCAGATCCTGAAGGCGCTCATGCGCAACCCGAAGGTCTGGGCCCAGACGGTGATGTTCGTGACGTGGGACGAGAACGGCGGCTTCTTCGACCATGTCGCGCCTCCCACGGCGCCGCCGGGCACTCCCGGCGAGTACGTGACCGCCTCTCCGCTCCCGGCGGCGGCGGCCGGGATCGCCGGGCCGATCGGCCTGGGCTTCCGGGTGCCGCTGCTCGTCCTGTCCCCGTACAGCCGGGGGGGTCACCTCAACTCCGACGTCGCAGACCATACGTCGGTGCTCCGGTTCCTCGAGACCCGCTTCGACGTCGAGGTGCCCAACCTCTCGGCCTGGCGTCGCGGGGTCACCTCGGACCTCACGAGCACCCTCGACCTCACCCGGCCGCCGAACCTGCACGTCCCGTCCCTGCCCATCCATGGCCTCAGCGACCAGCTGGTCTCGCGGGAGTGCTTCGGCGCTCCCCCCTCGCCGCCCGACGTGCAGCACCTCCCGACGCAGACGTCCTGAGCCGTGCCCGAGACGGCCGCGGCGCTCGTCCTCACTTCGGCACGCCGGCGCCACACCGGCCACCCGACGCCGCAGGCGACACGCTGGGCACGCGCGGACTCTTGACCTCCCCGGGGCACGGGCTTACCGTCGACGTGGAGTCCCGAGCGGGGTAGCGAGGCGTTCCACCCGGAACCGCCGAGCGAGCTTGTTCGGGGCTCCGTCGCGTCCGGCTCACATCGAGTGGAGCAGCTCCCAGCTGTAGATGCCGGTGCGGTGCCCGTCGCCCCAGGTGACGCCGAGCCCGTAGCCGCCGACCGTCTCCGCGTCGGCGATCCGCAGCGACGGCACGCCCGGCGCCACCGCCTCACCGCGGTCGCGCCGGCTGCGGCACTCGGCGCAGGGGCAGCGCTGCCGGAGCGTCTCGAGGTCGATCGTCGTCACCGACCCGTCGTCCCACGTCAAGCGCAGGCCGACGCGCCGGTCGACGTCGACCGCCGCGGGGACGGGGATCCCGCTCATCCTGGGCGCGTCAGGCCGGCGGCCGGTAGACCTCGGCGCCGGTCGCGACGAACTCGTCCGCCTTCTCCTTCATGCCGAGCTCGATGGCCTCCCAGTCGCCGAGGCCGTGCTCGTCGGCGTACGCGCGGACGTCCTGGGTGATCTGCATGGCGCAGAACTTCGGTCCGCACATCGAGCAGAAGTGCGCTGTCTTCGCCGGCTCCGCGGGCAGCGTCTCGTCATGGAAGGCGCGGGCGGTGTCCGGGTCGAGCGCCAGGTCGAACTGGTCCTGCCAGCGGAACTCGAAACGCGCCTTCGAGAGCGCGTCGTCCCACGCCTGCGCGCCCGGATGCCCCTTCGCCAGGTCGGCGGCGTGCGCCGCGATCTTGTAGGCGATGACGCCGTCCTTCACGTCGTCGCGGTCGGGCAGCCCCAGGTGCTCCTTCGGCGTCACGTAGCAGAGCATCGCCGTACCGTGCATCGCGATCATCGCCGCCCCGATCGCGGAGGTGATGTGGTCGTACGCCGGCGCGATGTCGGTCGTGAGCGGCCCGAGCGTGTAGAAGGGCGCGCCGTGGCAGACCTCGGTCTCGAGGTCGACGTTCGCCTTGATCTTGTGCATCGGGACGTGGCCCGGGCCCTCGATCATCACCTGGACGTCGTGGCGCCACGCCCGCTCGGTCAGCTCGCCAAGGGTCCGCAGCTCGGCGAACTGCGCGTCGTCGTTCGCGTCGGCGATGCAGCCCGGGCGCAGCCCGTCGCCGAGGGAGAACGCGACGTCGTAGGCCGAGAGGATCTCGCACAGCTCGTCGAAGTGCTCGTAGAGGAAGTTCTCGGAGTGATGCGCGAGGCACCACGCCGCGAGGATCGACCCGCCCCGGCTCACGATGCCGGTCAGGCGGCGGGCGGTAAGCGGGACGTAGCGGAGCCGGACGCCGGCGTGCACCGTCATGTAGTCGACGCCCTGCTCGCACTGCTCGACGATCGTGTCGCGGTAGACGTCCCAGGAGAGCTCCGCCGCGTCGCCGTCCACCTTCTCGAGCGCCTGATAGATCGGCACCGTGCCGATCGGCACCGGCGCGTTCCGCACGATCCACTCCCGGGTCGCGTGGATGTCGCGGCCCGTGGACAGGTCCATGACCGTGTCCGCGCCCCAGCGGGTCGCCCAGGTCATCTTCTCCACCTCCTCGGCGATCGAGGACGTGACCGCTGAGTTGCCGATGTTCGCGTTCACTTTCACGAGGAACGCGCGCCCGATCGCCATCGGCTCCGATTCGGGGTGGTTCACGTTCGCCGGGATGATCGCCCGCCCCGAGGCCACCTCCTCGCGCACCGTCTCGGGTTCCACGCCCTCACGGACGGCCACGAACGCCATCTCGGGCGTGACCACGCCTTGGCGCGCGTAGTGCAGCTGCGTGACCCGCTGGCCCGGGCGCGCCCGGAGGGGCGCGCGGCGCGGCCCGTCGAAGCGCTCGGTCGTGGCCGTGCCCCGGACGCTCGCCCGACCGTCGTCGCGCGCATCGATCGGCCGTCCCTCGTAGCGCTCCACGTCGCCCCGGGCGAGGATCCAGCCCTCCCGCGTCGGCCGAAGCCCGCGCTGCGGGTCGGAGCCGGGTCCGCTCGTGTCGTAGAGGCGGACGGGTTCCTCGCCGCCCCCGAGCGGCACCTCGGCGAAGGGCACCCGCAGGTCGTCGGGTCCCTCGACGTACACCTTGCGGCGGGTCGGGTTCATCGTGGTCATGGCGTCTCCTCCCAGAGAAAGTGGTTCAACGGGCCGTGGCCGGCCCCGAGCTGCCAGGCGGCCGCGGTGCGGATCGCCTCGTGCACGAACGCCTTCGCCGTCTCGAGCGCGGCGCGTGGGGGACACCCGAGGGCCAGGCCGGCGGCGATCGCGGCGGCGAAGCTGCACCCCGACCCGTGCGTGTTCGCCGTGTCGACGCGGGGGCGCGCGAGCTCGTCGAGTCCGTCGACGCCGACGACGACGTCCAGCGCGTCGCCGCCGGCGTGCCCGTCGCCGCCGGTCACGACGACGATCGCCGGGCCGAGCGCCGCGAGGGCGTGGGCGGCGTCGCGCTGGTCGGCGACGCCGTCGATCGGGCGGTCGAGCAGCGCCGCCGCCTCGCGGCAGTTCGGCGTCATGACCCGGGCGTGCGGGAGCAGCCGCTCGCGGTAGGCGCGCGCCGCGTCGCCGGCGAGGAGCCGGGTGCCCGTTGACGACACCATGACCGGGTCGACGACGAGGTTGGGCAGGCGGCCGGCCGCCGCGAGCTCGGCGATCGCGTCCACCGTCTCGGTCGTCGCCAGCAGGCCCGTCTTCACCGCGGCGACCGGCAGGTCCTCGAGCACGGCGTCGACCTGGGCGACGACGAAGTCGGCGTCGACCGGTCGGACGGCGCGGACGGCGGCCGTGTGCTGGGCGGTCAGCGCGGTGACCGCGGACGTGCCGAACACCCCGAGCGCGGCGAAGGTCTTCAGGTCGGCCTGGATCCCCGCGCCGCCTCCCGAATCGGAGCCGGCAACGGTCAGCGCGACGGGTGGCGTCACCGCGACGCTCCGAGGCGCAGCGCGTCGACGAGACCCGCGACGACCGCGGTCGGGTCGTCGGCGCGCATCACCGCGCCCATCGCCGCGACGCCCTGCGCGCCCGCGGCGACGCACGCGACCGCCCGAGCCGCGTCGACGCCGCCGAGCGCGAACACCGGGAGCGGCGCGTCGCCCAGCGCGTCGGGGCCGAGGGGCGGGCCGTAGCCGGGCTTCGAGGCCGACGGGAAGATCGGGGACAACGTCGCGTAGGTGCAGCCCTCCGCCGCGGCGCGTCGGAGGGAGGCGGCGTCGTGGCAGGACCGCCCGAGGATCGGCGGCCGGACGGCGGGCAACGGGTCCGCCGCGGCGAGGTGCGCACCGTCGACCGAGACGCGCGCGTCGTCGAGCCCGCCGGCGACGAGGAGGGTGCCACCGACGTCGTGGAGGATCTCGGCGAGCGCTGCGGCGAGCCTGGCGCGGGGCAAGGACGGGAGCTGCTTCTCGCGCAGGATCACCGTGCGGGCGCCGCCCCGGGTCGCCGCGGCGACGACGTCGGGCAGCGGCCGACCCGACGTCTGGGACGCGTCCGTGAGCACCAGGAGGCGGTCGGGCAGGGTCACAGCTCGGGTCGCCCCTCCCAGGTCGTCGACGCCTCGGCGTAGAGGCGGCGGGGGATCCGGCCGGCGAGGTGGGCCAGGCGGCCGGCCTCGACGGCGCGCCGCATCGCCTCCGCCATCTGCTCGGGATCGCGAGCTCGCGTCACCGCCGAGGCGAGCAGCACGCCGTCGCAGCCGAGCTCCATGGCCAGGGCCGCGTCGGACGCGGTGCCGACGCCCGCGTCGAGGATGACCGGCACGGTGACCTGCTCGCGGATGATCGCCAGGTTGTACGGGTTGCGGATCCCCATGCCGCTCCCGATCGGCGAGCCGAGCGGCATGACCGCGGCGCAGCCGAGCTCGGCGAGGCGCACGGCGCTCACCGGGTCGTCGTTCGTGTAGGGGAGCACCACGAAGCCGTCGTCGACGAGCTGCTCGGCGGCGACCAGCAGCTCGATCGGGTCGGGCAGCAACGTGCGCTCGTCCGCGATCACCTCGAGCTTGATCCAGTCGGTGGCGAACGCGTCGCGGGCCAGCTTCGCGGTCAGCACGGCGTCCCGGGCGGTGAAGCACCCCGCGGTGTTCGGGAGGGTGCGGACGCCCGTGCGCTCGAGCACGTCGACGAGCGAGCCGGGTGCCCGGGGGTCGATGCGCCGCAGCGCGACCGTCACCACCTCGGCGCCCGAGGCGACGATGGCGCGCTCGAGCGTCGTCAGGCTCGGCGCGCCGCCCGTGCCGAGGATCAGCCGCGACGCGAGCGACGTGCCGGCGAGGTGGAACGGGTCATCCATGCGTCATCCTCCTTGCGCGGCGCGCAGCACCTCGACGCGGTCGCCGGCGCGCAAGCGCGTCGCCGGCCAGTCCCCGCGCGGCACCACGTCCTCGTTCAGCGCGACGGCCACCCCGCGGGGATCCCGGCCCAGCCGCTCGACGAGCGTCGCGACCGTCGACCCGGGATCGAGCTCGGCCGGCGCGCCGTTCACGGTGAGCATCATCGGAACCGCTCCGGCCCGAACGGCGCCGCCCGCGCGCTCGAGCCCGTCGTGACCACGTCGGCGATGACGTCGGCGGTCACCGGGGCGAGCAGGATCCCGTTGCGGAAGTGCCCCGTCGCGGCGACGACACCCTCCCGGTCCGGGAGCGGACCGAGGATCGGCGCGTTGTCCGGGGTACCCGGGCGCAGGCCGGCGCGGGCCTCGGCCAGCTCGAGCTCGGCGACGCCGGGCACGAGCTGGGTGGCCGCGCTGAGCAGGGCGTGCACCGCCCCGGCCGTGACCGTCTCGTCGAAGCCCTGCTCCTCCACGGTCGCGCCGACCACGAGGTGCCCGTCGGCCCGCGGCACGAGGTACACGGCGATGCCGTCGGTCAGGCCGCGCACCGTGCGGCGCAGCAGGCTCGCCACGTCGCCGCGCAGCTGCAGGATCTGACCTTTCACGGGTCGGACCGGGAGGTCGAGGAGCGCAGCGCTGCGACAGCCCGCGGCGACGACGACCACGTCGCTTGCGAGCCGCTCGCCGCCGGAGAAGGTGACGCTGGGGCCCGCGCCGATCGCCGTCACGGGCTCGGGCCGGAGCTCGACGCCGGCGCGCTCGCACGCGAGGCCGAGCGCCGTGACCAAGGCGCGGGGGTCGACCTGGCGGTCGGCCGGGACGAGCGCGCCCCCGCGCACGCGCGGCGTCAGCGAGGGCTCCAGCTCGCGACACGACTGCCCGGTCTGGGGCTCGACGGGCAGGTCGAGCTGCTGCTGGAACCGGACGAGCGCGTCCAGCGCGCGCCGGTCGTCGTCGTGTACCGCGACGGTGAGCGTCCCCTCACGCCGGTAGCCGACGGGCAGCTCGGACGCCGCCTCGACCTCGTCCACGAACGACGGCCAGCGCCGCGCCGACTCGAGGTTCAGTCCGAGCAGCGGTTCCTCGCCGTAGTGGACCTCGGTGACGGGGGCGAGCATGCCGGCGGCGACGTCGCTGGCGCCGCTGCCCGGGTTCGGGTCCGCGACCGTGCAGGCGACGCCGCGCCCCGCCAGGCGCCACGCGACGGCCAGCCCGATCGCGCCGCCGCCGACGACCGTGGCGCGGGTCACCGCGGCGCCGCCGCGTCGATCGCCCGGAGCAACGCCTCGGTCGCCCGCGCCGGGTCCGCGGCGTCGGACACGGCGCTGATCACCGCGACCCCGTACGCACCCGCCTCGAGCAGCGGCGCGACGCGCTCGGTCGTCACCGCGGCGACGGCGACGACCGGGATCGTGACGGCGGCGGCGACCGCGCCGACGCCGTCGGGGCCGAGCGCCGCGGGCAGGCCAGCCTTCGTCGTCGTGGCGTAGGCCGGTCCCACCCCGAGATAGGAGGCGCCCGCCGCCTCGTGCGCGAGCGCCGTCGTCGGCTCGCGTGCGGTCGCCCCGAGGACCCGGAACGGGCCGAGCACGCGCCGGGCGGCGGCGACGGGCAGGTCGTCCTCGCCGACGTGCGCGCCGGCGGCGTCGACCGCCACGGCAACGTCCGGTCGGTCGTTCACGACGCACGTGGCGCCGTGGGCGGCGCAGAGGTCGGCGACGCGACAGGCCAGCTCGTACACGTCGGCGTCCGTCCACGCCTTCGCCCGGACCTGGACCACCGGGGCGCCCGCGTCGAGCGCGGCGGCCACGGTGCGCAGCGGCTCGCGGCCGGGGCGGGTGTCGGTCACGACGTGCAGCCGACCGAGCGTCACCCTCCTCCCTTCGCCGGCATGATCCGGATCAGGTTCCAACGGTCGAGGGCTCGACAGCCCTCCTCTCAGCCCGGTCCTACCGGGCTCCCGTGCGTGCAACCCACCCTATCGGCGACCCCCGCGAGGCGCGGAGACGATTCGCCTGGGCGGGGCGCTGACCAGGGGCGTTGCGCGGCCGCTAAGTGTTCGGCGCGCTCCGCTAAGCGAGCGTTAAGACCGTTCCCAGCGGTGTCGCAAACCGGTAAGAGACCCCGGAGTCGCCGCGCGGGCGGCGGGTCACGAGCCAGGGGGTCTGCGGTGGCCGATCTCTTCGTAGCGCTGTTCCTCGTCGGGTTCTTCGCGCTCTGCTTCCTCTACGTCCGGGCGTGCGACTGGATCATCGGGCCGGACAGCGAGGTGCTGCCCGCCGAGGACACGAGGGGGGCACCGACGAGCGAGCCCGGCGCCGGATGACCGCGGACAACATCGCCGGGCTGGTCGTCGCCGTCCTGCTGGCCGGCTACCTCGTCGCGGCGCTGCTGTACCCCGAGCGCTTCTGATGACGTTCGCCGACGGGGCGGAGCTCGCCGCGCTCATCGTCCTCATCGCGGTCACGGCCCCGCCGCTCGGCGCGTACATCGCCCGGGTCTACGAGGGCGGCCCGATGATCGGCGACCGGGTCTTCGTCCCGGTCGAGCGGGTCATCTACCGCTTCTGTCGCATCAACCCGAAGCGTGAGCAGCGCTGGACGATCTACGCCGCGTCGCTCCTCGCGTTCAGCGTCGTCGGCATCGTCATCCTCTACGTGCTCCAGCGGGCCCAGTCGAGCCTGCCCTTCAACCCGACGAGCGTGGCGAACGTCGCGCCGGCGCTGTCGCTGAACACCGCGGTCAGCTTCGTCACGAACACGAACTGGCAGGCGTACGGCGGCGAGTCGACGATGAGCCACCTCACCCAGATGGTCGGGCTCACCGTGCAGCAGTTCGTCTCCGCCGCGGCGGGCCTGGCGGTGATGGCCGCGCTCCTCCGCGGCCTGTCCCGCGCCGGGCAGCGCACGGTCGGGAACTTCTGGGTCGACGTCGTCCGGACGACGCTGCGGATCCTGCTGCCGCTGTCGTTCGTGTTCGCGATCGTCCTGTTGACCCAGGGCGTGATCCAGAACACCCACGGCTTCACCACCGCGCACACGATCACCGGCGCGACCCAGCAGATCCCCGGCGGGCCCAACGCCAGCATGGAGTCGATCAAGCAGCTGGGGACCAACGGCGGCGATTTCTTCAACACGAACTCGGCGCACCCGTTCTCGAACCCGACGAACCTGAGCGACTTCCTCGAGCTCTACGCCATCCTCATCATCCCGTTCGCCCTGGCGTTCACCTTCGGCCGCGTCGTGAAGGACAAGCGGCAGGGCTACGCGGTGTTCACGATCATGTTCGTCGTGTGGCTCGGCGCCTCGATCGGCGTCATGGTCCTCGAGACGAACGGCAACCCGCGGCTGTCCCAACAGGGCGCGACCGAGGTCGCGACCGCCTCCCAACCCGGCGGGAACATGGAGGGCAAGGAGGTGCGGATCGGGCCCGCCGGGTCGGCGCTGTGGGCCGCCTCGACGACCGGCACGTCGAACGGCTCCGTGAACTCGATGCACGACAGCTTCACGCCGGCGGGCGGGTTCCTCCTCCTGGCGCTGATGAAGCTCGGCGAGGTCTCACCGGGCGGCGTCGGCGTCGGGCTGAACGGCCTGCTGGTGTTCGCGATCTTGTCGGTGTTCATCGCCGGACTCATGGTCGGGCGAACACCGGAGTACTTGGGCAAGAAGATCCAGGCCTCCGAGGTGAAGCTCGTCGCGCTCTACATCCTCGCGATGCCGGTCGTGCTCCTCGGCGGGCTCGCCGTCGCGACGTTCGTGACGTCCGTGAAGACCGTGTCGATCATGAACCCGGGCGCGCACGGGTTCAGTGAGCTGCTCTACGCGTTCACGTCGGCGGCGAACAACAACGGCTCGGCGTTCGCCGGGCTGAACGCCAACACGGCCTTCCTCAACGACGCCCTCGCGTTCGTGATGCTCGTGGGGCGGTTCTTCCTCATCATCCCGACGCTGGCGCTCGCCGGCTCGCTCGTCCGCAAGCAGACGGTGCCTGCCTCGTCCGGGACCTTCCCGACCCACACGCCGCTGTTCATCGTCCTCGTGATCGGCGTGCTGGTGATCGTCGGGGCGCTCACGTTCCTGCCGGCGCTCGCGCTCGGTCCCCTCGTCGACATCCTCAAGCTCTAGGACGACCCATGCCCGGCCAGACCCGCTCGATGCTCGACCCGGACATCCTCCGGCGCGCCGTCGTCGACAGCTTCGCCAAATTGAACCCGAAGACCCTCTCGCGCAACCCCGTCATGTTCGTCGTCGGCGTCGGCAGCGTCCTCGTCACCGTCCTGTTCTTCCGCGACCTGGGCTCGGCCAGCACTCAGGAGGACGTGTTCGCCGGCCTCGTCGCCCTCTTCTTGTGGTTCACCGTGCTCTTCGCCAACTTCGCTGAGGCGGTCGCCGAGGGCCGCGGGAAGGCCCAGGCGGAGACGCTGCGCCGCACCCGCTCGGAGACGACCGCCCGCCGCCAGTGCGCCGACGGGACGCTCGAGGACGTCGCGAGCACCGCCCTCGACGTCGACGACCGGTGCGTCGTCACCGCCGGCGAGGTCATCCCGAGCGACGGCGAGGTGGTGGAGGGCATCGCGAGCGTCGACGAGTCGGCGATCACCGGCGAGTCGGCGCCGGTCATCCGCGAGTCGGGCGGCGACCGCTCCGCGGTCACCGGCGGCACCCGCGTCCTCTCCGACGAGATCGTCGTGCGGATCACCGCCCGGCCGGGCGAGACGTTCCTCGACCGCATGATCTCGCTCGTCGAGGGCTCCCAGCGCCAGAAGACCCCCAACGAGATCGCGCTCAACATCCTCCTGGCCGCCCTCACGATCATCTTCCTGCTGGCGACCGTGACGCTGCAGCCGTTCGCGATCTTTAACCACGCGCAGCAGACGATCGTCATCCTCGTCGCGCTCCTCGTCTGCCTCATCCCCACGACGATCGGCGGGCTGCTGTCCGCGATCGGCATCGCCGGGATGGACCGCCTCGTGCGCCGCAACGTCCTGGCGATGTCGGGCCGGGCGGTCGAGGCCGCGGGGGACTGCGCCACCCTGCTGCTCGACAAGACCGGCACCATCACCTTCGGGAACCGCGCCGCCGACGAGTTCCTCGTCGCCGAGGGCGTCGGCCAGGAGGACCTCGCCGAGGCGGCGCAGCTGTCGTCGCTCGCCGACGAGACGCCCGAGGGACGCTCGATCGTCGTGCTCGCCAAGGA
>DATDGU010000286.1:0-14443 GCA_036521915.1 Acidimicrobiia bacterium
TCCGCCCGCAGCCGGCGGGCCGTCGCCATGCGGTCGAGCAGGTCGAAATCGCCGCCCGCCGAGAACGCCCGGCCCTCGCCCGTCAGCACGGCGACGCGCGCCCCCGGGTCGGCGCTGAGCTGGGGGAACACCCGGGCGAGCGCATGGTGCAGCTCGTCGTTGACCGCGTTCAGGCTCTCGGGCCGGGCGAGCGTGACGACGCGGACGGCGCCGTCCTCCTTCACTCGGATGACGTCGGGCAGGTCGTAGTCCATCAGCGTCCTTGGCGCGGCACGGTCAGGCGGTCGGCAGGCCGAGGATCCGCGTGGCGACGATGTTTTTCTGAATCTGGGCGGTGCCCCCCATCACGCTCTGCGCGCGGCTGTAGAGATAGATCTTCAGTGCGAGGTCGTCCGCGTCGCGGGCGGCCGCGGCCCCCGACACGTCGAGCGCGGCGGCGCCGACCGCCTGCTCGACCCAGGTCATGAGCAGCTTGTCGACCGACCCGCTCGGACCGTGCTCGATGCCGTCGAGCCGCTCCGAGAGCCGTCGGCACACGTGCAGGCGGAGCATCTCGCTCTGCACGTGGGCCCAGGCGACGGCGTCTCGCTGGTCACCGCGAAACGCGCGCGGGTCGGCCCGGATCGTCGCCTCGAGCTCCTGCACGGTCTTGGCGTAGCGCGCCACGTACCCGAGCTCGCCCGGCTCGCGCTCGTGGCTGACGATGGTCATCGCGATGCGCCACCCCTCCCCGAGCTCGCCGAGGAGGTTCGCGGCCGGCGCGCGTGCACCGTCGAAGCGCACCTGCCCGAACTCGCTCGTGATGCCGTTGATCATCCGGAGGGGCCGCTGCTCGACGCCGGCCTGGCGCATCGGCACCGCGAACGCCGAGATCCCCTTGTGCTTGGGCACCTCCGGATCGGTGCGGGCGAGGAGGAAGCACCAGTCGGCGACGTCGGAGTAGCTGGTCCAGACCTTGTGGCCGTCGATGATGTAGTCGTCGCCGTCGAGGACCGCCGTCGTGCGCAACGACGCCAGGTCGGACCCGGCGTCGGGTTCGCTGAAGCCCTGGCACCAGCGCTCGCGCCCGCTGATGATGCCCGGGAGGAACCGGTCCTTGATCGCGTCGCTGGCGTGCACGGTGATGCCCTGCACGAGGTAGCCGAGGCTCGGCCGCGGGGGCGCCCCGGCGGCGGCGAGCTCGTCGTCGAGGATCACGTCGAAGACCGGCGGGAGGTCCTGCCCGCCGTAGCGGGACGGCCAGCTCAGCCCGAAGAAGCCGGCGTCGTAGAGCGACGTGTGCCAATCGGCCTGTCCGGCCCAGTACTCGTCGCCGGTCGACGAGGTGGGGAGGCCGGGGTTGTGGTCGGCGAGCCAGGCGCGCAGGCGCGCGCGAAACTCGGCCTCGGCCGGCGAATCACGGAAGTCCATCGGTGACCCCCAGCCGCTCGCGCTGCAGCTCGCGGAGCTGCACGCCGTCGTCGCCGAACCACTGGGCCGAGAGCAGCGCGCGCCGCAGGAACACGTGCACGAGGCACTCCCAGGTGTTGCCGATGCCGCCGTGCACCTGGATCGCCGTCTCGCAGACGGTCCGCGCCGCGCGGGCGCAGTAGGCCTTGGCGACCCGTCCGGCCGACCGGGCGTCCGTCGGCTCGAGCTCGTCGACCGCCCACGCCGCGTACGCCGCGACGCTCGACGAGCCCTCCATCAGGCACTGCGCCTCGGCCAGGAGGTGCTGCACCGCCTGGAACGACCCCACCGGGACGCCGAACTGGCGGCGCGCCACCGCGTAGGCGACGGTGAGCTCGAGCACGCCCCGCATCGCACCCACGAGGTCCGCGCTGGTGAGCGCGAGCCCGAGCGCGGTCCACGCCACGAGGTCGGCGTCGCTGAGCGGCGCGCCCCCGCCCTCGACGCGCATCGGCGTGCCCACGGGGATCGACTGCACCGAGCGCGTCAGGTCGGCGCCCGCCGCGGCATCCACGCCGTCGCAGGCGAGCTGCCCGATGCCCGGGCGGGCGCCGTCGCCCACCAGCACGTAGGCCGTGCCAACCGGCTCCGGACCCGCGTCGATCGCGTACAGCGCCTCGGTGGTCCGTCCCCCCGCCACGACGGCCACCGCGGCGAGCTCGCCGGACAGCGCGACCGGCGCGCCATCACGCGCGCGGACGCCGGCGCGACGCGTGAGGTCGGCGGCCAGCAGCGGACCGGTGAACGCGACGTCGGCCACGCGGGCGCCGAGGGCCTCGGCGACGATCGCCGCCTCGCCCGCGCCCGCCAGCGGGGCGCCCTCCCCCGCGTCGTCGCGCAGCTCCAACCAGCCGGCGTCCCGCACCGCCGCCGCGAGCTGCTTCGCCCTCGTGGTGTCGTCGAGATCGGCCACCGTGGCGGGACCGAGCTCGCGGGCGAGCCGGCGGGCCGAGCGCCGCAGCTCGGCCTGCTCGGGTGTCTCGCGGGTGTCCACCGGAGGTAGAATGTAGTTTCCGGTATTTGAGAGCACAATACTCGTCGGGCGCGGCGCACCCGAGCCGCGGCGGAGACGACGACAGGCTGGCGACCGTGACCGATGCCGCCGAGGAGCTGGTACGCGAGCCCCGGGGGACCGTCCTGGTCCTCCGGCTCAACCGCCCCGACGCGAGGAACGCCCTCACGCCGACGCTGCTGGCGGCGCTCGGCGCCGCGATCCTCGACGCCGAGTCCGACCCTCGGGTGCGCGCCGTCGTCCTCACCGCGACGGGCGACCGGGCGTTCTGCGCCGGGATGGACCTGCGGTCGTTCGCGGCCGGTGAGCACCTGGGTGTCGGTGCCGACGAGGCCACGCACGCGTTCTTCCGGCTGCTCGACGGTGCCGTCGGGATCCCGGTCGTCGGTGCGGCGAACGGCACGGCGGTCGCGGGCGGCTTCGAGCTCCTGCTGGGCTGTGACGTCATCGTGGCGTCCGCCGCCGCGGAGTTCGGGCTGCCCGAGGTGAAGCGAGGACTCTTCCCCGCCGGCGGGGGCACGTTCCTCGGGACGCGGATCCCGCTCGGGATCGCGCTCGAGCTCGCCCTCACGGGCGACCCCATCAGCGCGAGCCGCGCCGCCGCGCTCGGTCTGGTCAACGTCGTCACGCCACCCGACGAGGTGCTCCCGTCGGCGCTCGCCCTCGCCGAACGGATCGCCGCGAACGGGCCGCTCGCGCTGGCCGCCGTCAAGGAGCTCGTCCGGCTCGGCGTCACCGACGCCGCGCGGGCCCGCGAGCGTCAGCGCGAGTGGCAGGAGGTCGTGTTCAACAGCGAGGACGCGAGGGAGGGCGCGACGGCATTCGTCGAGCGCCGCCCACCGGTCTGGCGGGGGCGCTGAGACCGAGGACACCCCGGCCCCGACCCGGCGCCGCGGACGTGGTCAGGCCGGCGACGCGCGGGCGCGCAGCTCCTCCTTGACGACCTTGCCGGTGGCGTTGACTGGCAGCGCGTCGAGGAACTCCACGCTCCGCGGCACCTTGTAGTTCGCCATCTCGCGGCGAGCCCAGTCGATGATCTCCTGCGGCTCGAGCACGGCGCCCGGCGTGAGCACGATGAACGCCTTGCCGACCTCGCCGAGGCGAGCGTCCGGGACGCCGATGACCGCGGCCTGCGCGACCTGCGGGTGGCGCAGGAGGAGGTTCTCGATCTCGGCGGGGTACGCGTTGAACCCGCCGACGATGAACATGTCCTTGATGCGCCCGACGATCCGGAGGTAGCCGTCGGCGTCGAAGGCGCCGAGGTCACCCGTGTGCAGCCAGCCGTCGGCGTCGACCGCCGCCGCGGTCGCGTCCGGGTCGTCGAGGTACTGGCGCATGACGGTCTCGCCGCGGACCACGACCTCGCCGGGCTCCCCCGCCGCCGTCTCGGTGCCACCCGCGTCGACCGTGCGCACCTCGAACCCGGCGAGGGGCACGCCGACCGTCGAGACCACGTGCTCGAAGTCGTCATCCGGGCGGGCCCCCGTGACCGTCCCGGCCTCGGTGAGCCCATATCCCGTCAGGATGCGCTCGAACGGCAGCTCGGCGCGCATCCGCGTGACGAGCTCGCCGGGGATGTCGGCGGCGCCGATCGTCGACACGCGCAACGTCGAGATGTCGCGCGCCGCACGGTCCGGATCGTCCAGCAGCGAGTAGTAGAGGGTGGGTGGTCCGGGGAGCACGGACACGCGCTCGCGTTCCACGAGCTCGAGCACGGCGCCGGCGTCGAACACGGCGACCGGGAGGATGGTCGCCCCGCGCATGAGCGAGGCGAGCACGCCCGCCTTGTAGCCGAAGATGTGGAAGAAGGGGTTGGCGATGAGGTAGCGGTCGCCCGGGCGGAGGTCGACCCAGTCGCACCAGTCGAGGTACCCGCGCAGGGTCTGGCCGTGCGTCATGACGACGCCCTTCGGGTTGCCCGTGGTCCCCGAGGTGAACACGATGTCGCTCGGGTCGTCGGCGCCGATCGAGGCCACGCGCTCCTCGAGGACGTCGTCGGCGACGGCGCGTCCCCGACCGAGGAACTCCTGCCACGCCGGCGCGGCACCGCCCGGCTCACCGGACAGCAGGACCGTGTGCTCGAGCGCCGGGAGCTCCACCGCCGCGTCGGCGAGCATCGCCGGGTAGTCGGTCTCGAGGAAGCCGCGCACGGTGAACAGCAGCCGGGCGCGGCTGCGGCCGAGCACGTATCCCGCCTCGACACCGCGGAACCTGGTGTTGACCGGCACGAGGACGCCGCCGGCCGTCGTGACGCCGAGCGCGGCGACGATCCACTCGAGGGAGTTCGGCGCCCACACCGCCACGCGGTCGCCCCGCTCGATGCCCGACGACACGAGCGCGCGCGCCGCGTCGTCGACCATCGACCCGAGCGTCGCGAAGTCAACGCGTCGGTCGCCATCCACCACCGCCTCGGCGCGAGCCGACCCGCGGGCCCGGTCCCGGGCCATCGCGGGGATGGTCGGCCAGGTGACCTCGCTGCGCACGGGCTCCCTCGGGCGGTTGGTGGAGAATGAAGTTAGCAGATTTTGAGAGTCATCTTGCTGGGAACGGATACGGGCTTATCATCGGCTGACGCCGCGACGGGACCGGGCTGATGGAGCTCCACGACCACGAGTACCACTCCCTCGCCGTCGCGGACGTCGTCGAGGAGACCGCCGACACCCGGTCCTTCGTGCTGGACATCCCTTCGGGGCTCGACGCGACGTTCGCGTACGCCGCCGGCCAGTTCTGCACGTTCCGCGCCGCCCTCGACGGTGAGCCGGTCGTCCGCTGCTACTCGATGTCGAGCTCGCCCGAGACCGGCGACCCGTTCACGACGACGGTGAAGCGGGTCCCGGGCGGGCGGATGTCGAACTGGATGAACGATGCGCTCCGGGCGGGCGACACCATCGAGGTGCTGCGCCCGACCGGGCTCTTCGTGCTGCGCGAGCGGGAGGAGCCGCTCGTCGCCTTCGCCGGTGGGAGCGGGATCACCCCCGTGATCTCCATCATCAAGACCGCGCTCGCCACCACCGGCCGCCAGATCCTGCTCGTCTACGCCAACCGCAGCGACGACAGCGTGATCTTCGCAGACGAGCTCGACCGACTCCGCTCGAGCGCCGCCGGTCGGCTCTCGATCCACCACCACCTCGATTCGGAGCGCGGGTTCCTCGACGCCGACCGGTGCGCGTCGCTGGTCGGCGACGCCGCCGACGCCGACTTCTACATCTGTGGCCCGAGCCCGTACATGGACACCGTCGAGGCGGGGCTCTCGAGCCTCGGCGTCGGGCACGGCCAGCGGTTCATCGAGCGCTTCGTGCTCTCCGAGCCGGCACCGACCGACCCCGCAGACTCGTCCACGCATTCGGTCGTCATCCGCCTCGCGGGACGCGAGACGACGGTGCGCTACCAGGCAGGTGACACCGTCCTCGAGGCGGCGCGCCGAGGGGGCCTGCAGCCCCCGTTCTCGTGCGAGCAGGGCAACTGCGCGACCTGCATGGCCCACCTCCACGAAGGCTTGGCGACGATGCCGGTCAACACCGCGCTGACACCCGATGAGGTCGAGGCCGGCTGGGTGCTCACGTGCCAGGCGCTGCCGACGAGCCCGTCGCTGGTCGTCGACTACGACGCCTGATCCCGCGCCGGCACGGACGGACCGAGCAGGTCGCCGGTGTGCTCGTGCAGTCGCGGCGGCGCACGGTAGACCGACGGCGCCTCCGGACACCGGATGGGGTTCCCGACCATCCGCAGCGGGCCCTCGGGGGTGGCGACCGACACGACCATCCCACGTGACCGGGCCACGTCGCCGTCGAGCGCTGTCCCGAGGTCCACCACCTCGCCGACGGCGATCCCGAGCGGGCGCAGCCGCGCGACCCACTCCGCCGCCGGGGAGCTCATTAGCATCGCGGCGAGGTCGTCGACCAGCGGGACGCGGTTCGCGAACCGTTGCTGCATGGTCGAGAAGCGGGGGTCCTCGGCCCAGTCCGGTCGCTCGAGCTCGTGACACAGGCGACGCCAGAACTCGTCATGGGTGACGAACAGCGCGAGGTAGCCGGACGCGGTTTCGAACAGCTGCGCCGGCACGTAGAACGAGTGCGCGCCGAGCGGGTGTCGCGTCGGCCGCTCGCCGCCGTTGAGGTATGCGGCAGCCTTGTAGTTGAGCTGCGAGAGCATGACGTCGAACAGCGAGATGTCGACCTGGCCGCCCTTGCCCTCGAGGACCTTCGCGACGAGTCCGAGCGCCGCCATGATCCCCGACGAGTTGTCGACCGCCGAGTAGCCCGCCAGGGTCGGCGGTCCGTCAGGCTCGCCGGTCATCGCCGCGACACCGGTCGTGGCCTGGATCACGTAGTCGAACGCCGGCCACTCGGCGGCCGGACCGTCGAGCCCGTAGCCGGTGAGCGCGACGCACACGATCGTCGGGTTGAAGCGGCGCAACGACTCGTAGTCGAGGCCGAGCTTCCGGATCGTCGACGGCCGCTGGTTCACGAGCAGCGCGTGCGCGGTCTCGGCCAGCGCACCGAGCTGCGCCTGCCCCTCGGACGACGTGAGGTCGATGTGCACGCTGCGCTTGTTGCGATTCAGGCTCGCGAAGTACACGTTGTGGTCGTCGACCGCCCGCGCCCCCACATGGCGCGACAGGTCGCCACCCTCTGGCTCGACCTTGATGACGTCGGCGCCGAGATCGGCGAGGAGCATCCCGCCGAACGGGCCGGCGAGGATGTGGCCGACCTCGAGCACCCGGATGCCGGCGAGCGGGCCGGCCACGTCGCGTCTCGGCACGGTGTCCACGCTCAGAGCCCGTCGGCGAGCGTGGCGAGGAACGTCTCGGTGCGCTGCCTCGACGCGATGCGCGCGTCGCGGTCGGATCCGACGGGCAGGATCCGGAACGACAGGTCGGTCGCGCCGGCGTCGCGGAAGCGTCGGAGCCGTCCGGCGACGGTGGTCTCGTCGCCTGCGGCCAACAGGTCGCCCACGTCGGCCGCGTCGCCGTGCTCGAGGAGCCGTTCGTAGTTCGGCGAGTACTCGGCGTGCCCGAGCACCTGGTTCGCGCGGGCGCGCGCCGCGTCCACCTCGTCGCTCGAGCAGAGCACGACCGGGATGCCGGCGACGATGCGCGGGCGCGGCCGCCCGGCCTCCTCGGCCGCCTTGGTGATGCGAGGGGCGACGTGATCGCCGATCGCGCGCTCGTCGGCCATCCACAGGATCGTGCCCGACGCGCGTTCGCCGGCGAGGCGCAGCATGACCGGTGCGAGCGCCGCGAGCAGGACCGGGATCGGTGTGAGGTCCGTGACGTCGAGGGGGTTGTGGACCCGGTAGCTGTCGTTCTCGACGTCGACGGGGCCCGGGCCGTCGAGGGCGGCGTCGAGCACCTGGAGGTAGTCGCGCACGAGCCGAGCCGGGTGCTCGTAGGACAGGCCGAGCATGTCCTCGACGATCCAGTGGTGCGACGGTCCGAGCCCGAGCGCGAGCCGGCCCTCGCAGGCCGCCTGCACGGCAAGCGCCTGCTGCGCCATCGCGATCGGGTGTCGGGTCTGGATCGGCACCACGGCCGTGCCGAGCTCCACGCGTGACGTCGCGCGCCCCATGAGGGCGACGGCGGTGAGGGCGTCGAACTCGTCGGGGATCTGCGGGACCCAGATCGAGCTGAAGCCGGCGGCCTCGGCGGCCTCGGCGTCGGCGACGAGCGTGCGGACCTTCTCGCGGTACCGGCCGCGCTCGGGGCCGATCATGAGGCCGATCCGCACCGTGCTCCCCTCCCGTCGGGCGCGCACACGACGGCAATCACATTCTCGTTTTTCGAGAGTCAGCCTTGCACATGCACGGTTCGCCCGTCCATACTCCACGCTCGAGGGAGGAACCGCAGATGGGTCGCGTCGCCGTGGTCACGGGCGCTGCGTCGGGCATGGGGCTCGCGATCGCACAGCGGCTCGCGACGGCGCACCGGGTGGCGATCCTCGACCTCGACGGCGGGGCCGCCGAGCGCGCCGCGGACGAGCTGCGAGCGACCGGCGCGTCCGCGCTGGGGACGGCCGCGGACGTCGCCGACCGAAACGCCGTCGACGAGGCGATGGCCGACGTCCGACGTGAGCTCGGCTCGATCGAGATCGTCGTCACGAGCGCCGGCCTCGACGAGTTCATCTCCTTTACCGACATCACGCCGTCGCAGTGGGACCGCATGCTCGCCGTCAACCTCAGCGGCACCTTCCACTGCATCCAGGCGGCGGTCCCCGACATGCTCGCCGCCGGCTGGGGACGCATCGTGACGATCTCGTCGTCGAGCGCCCAGTCGGGCGCCCGTCGCATGGCGCACTACGTCGCGTCGAAGGGCGGCGTGCTCGGGCTGACGAAGGCCTTGGCGAGCGAGCTCGGACCCCATGGCATCACGGTGAACACCATCCCGCCCGGGTCGATCTGGACGCCGATGACCCGGCGCGCCCAGGCCGCGGGTGACCTCCCGAGCACCGAGGTCCTCGAGAAGATGATCCCGGTGCGACGGGCCGGTCAGCCCGAGGACGTCGCCGCCGCGTGCGCCTTCCTCTGCTCCGACGAGGCGGGCTACATCACCGGCCAGGCGATCAACGTCAACGGCGGCCGGTACATGTGAGCACGCCACGGATCGCACCCCTGGCGACCGACGAGTGGAGTGCCGACGCGGTCGCCGCGCTCGGCGACGCGTTCGGCGCCCAGGGCGCCGAACGGCTGCTCTCGGGCGCGCCCGATGCGCCGCCCATGCCGAACGTCCTCGCCACGCTGATGCGCCACCCGGCGCTCGCCGGGCCCTTCCTCACGTACAACAACGTGCTGCTCCGCACCCCGACGCTCGAGCCGCGCTGGCGTGAGCTCGCGGTCCTGCGCGTCGCGTGGCGGACACGGTCGGAGTACGAGTGGCTGCAGCACGTGCGCCTGGCCGGACGCGTCGGCATCACGACCGAGGAGATCGAAGCCGTCGGACGGGGTGCCGACACCGGCACCTGGTCGGCGCTCGAGGCCGACCTGCTGGCGGCCACGGACCAGCTCCTCGATCGGTATCGGATCGACGACGCGACCTACGCCCGCCTCGCCGAGCACCTGGACGAGGCGCAGCTCATCGAGCTGGCGTTCGTCGTGGGGACGTACACGTGCCTGGCGATGGTGTTCAAGAACCTGGGGCTCGCCCTCGACCCCGAGCTCGACCCGGCGGCCGCACCGCCGCTGCCCGAGGGCGGGGCCGCGCCACTATGACGCCGCGGGGGCCTCGGCGGTGAGACGCCGCAGGCTCTCGACGAGCTCCTCGAGCGGGGTGCCGGTCGGGTAGACCGCGGCCGCGCCGGCGGCCTCGAGCCGCGGGACGTCGCGTGTGGGGATCGTGCCGCCGACGACGAGCAGCACGTCCTCGGCGCCGGCCTCGCGCAGCGCCCTCGCGGTCTTCTCGGTGAGGGCGACGTGCGCGCCGCTCAGGATGCTCAGCCCGACGACCCGCACGTCTTCTTGGACGGCGGCGGTGGCGATCGTCTCGGGACGCTGCCGGATGCCCAGATAGATGACCTCGAACCCCGCGTCGCGCAGAGCCCGCGCCACCAGCTTGGCGCCGCGGTCGTGCCCGTCGAGCCCGGGCTTACCGACCAGGACTCGCGTGGGCGCCATCAGAACACCGCCGGCTGCTGGAACTCGCCCCACTGGTCCTTCAGCACGTCCACCATCTCGCCGACGGTGCAGTACGCCTTCGCGGCGTCGACGAGCAGCGGCATGAGGTTGACGTCGTCGCGCGCCGCGGCCGTGCCGAGCGCATCGAGCGACGAGCGGACCTCGGTGTCGGAGCGAGCCCGCTTCACCTCGGCGAGCCGCTCGAGCTGGCGGGCCCGGCCCGCCTCGTCCAGCTCGTAGCCCTCGACCTCGGGTGCCGCCGCGTCGGTCTGGAAGCGGTTCACGCCCACGATCTCGCGCTCGCCCGAGCTGATGGCCCGCTGGACCCGGAAGGCCTCCTCCGCGATGAGGCGGTGCAGATACCCCTCCTCGACAGCCGTCACCATCCCGCCCCGTCGCTCCAGGTCGTCCATGATCTCGACGACCCGCGCCTCCATCTCGTCGGTGAGGTGCTCGACGAAGTAGGAGCCGCCGAGCGGGTCGGCGACGCGGGTGACCCCGGTCTCGTAGGCGAGGACCTGCTGGGTCCGCAGCGCGAGGGTGGCCGAGTCCTCGCTCGGCAGCGCGAACGGCTCGTCCCACGCGGCCGTGAACATCGACTGCACGCCGCCCAGGACGGATGCGAGCGCTTCGTACGCGATGCGCACGATGTTGTTGTGCGCCTGGGGCGCGTAGAGCGACGCGCCGCCGGCGACGCAGCCGACCCGGAACATGCAGGAGCGGTCCTCCTTGGCGCCGTAGCGCTCGCGCACGATGTGGGCCCACCGACGGCGCCCGGCGCGGTACTTGGCGATCTCCTCGAAGAAGTCGCCGTGCGTGTAGAAGAAGAACGACACCTGTGGCGCGAACTCGTCGATGGTCATCCGCCCGCGGGCGATCACCTCGTCGCAGTACGTGATCCCGTCCATGAGGGTGAACGCCATCTCCTGCGCGGCGTTGGCGCCCGCGTCGCGGAAGTGCGCGCCCGCGACCGAGATGGCGTTGAACCGCGGCACCTCGTCGGCGCAGAACTCGATCGTGTCGGCAATGAGCCGGAGGGAGGGCCGGGGCGGCCAGATCCACGTGCCGCGGCTCACGTACTCCTTGAGGATGTCGTTCTGGATCGTGCCGCGGAGCTTGGCCCGGTCGACCCCTTGCCGCTCCGCCGCGGCGACGTAGAACGCCAGGAGGATGGCGGCGGTGCCGTTGATGGTGAAGCTCGTGCTGACGGCGTCGAGCGGGATCTGATCGAAGAGAATCTCCGCGTCGGCGAGCGTGTCGAGCGCGACGCCGACCCGGCCGACCTCCTCTTCCACGTCGGGGTGATCCGAGTCGTAGCCGCACTGGGTCGGGAGGTCGAGCGCGACCGAGAGGCCCGTGCCGCCCTGCTCCAGCAGGTAGCGGTAGCGCCGGTTCGACTCCTCGGGCGTGCCGAACCCCGAGTACTGGCGGATCGTCCACCGCCGCCCGCGGTAGCCGTCGGGGAAGTTGCCGCGCGTGAACGGGAACGCGCCCGGAGGCGGGATCGCCGACTGATCAGGGAGGTCGTCGGGCCCGTAGCTCGCCCGGAGCGGGATGCCGGCCTCCGTGCGGATCGCGTCGTCGTCCCCGTCGCGCGGGCCGTCCATCGGCCGAAGCGTAACGGAAATCACCTATCCGAAAAGTCGCAAGAAGGTGGCACCAGAACGGAGAGTGGTATTCTCATTCCCGACGACGAGGGAGCCCCGCGCATGCCCGACCCCGAGGCGCCACGATCCCCGGGTGGGGTGTCGGTCGAGGTGGACACCGGCGTCGCCGTCGTCACCATCGATCGGCCCGAGGCCCGCAACGCCATCGGCTTCGCCACCGCCGACGAGCTCGACACCGCCCTCGACCAAGTCCTGGCGGCCGACGCCGCCGTCCTCGTCGTGCGCGGGGGCGGCGACCGTGCGTTCGTGTCGGGCGGCGACCTGAAGGAGCTCCGGATGGTCCGGACGCACGACGAGGCCGCGACCATGGCGCGCCGAATCCGACGGCTCCTCGACCGGGTCGCCGGGTTCCCGGTGCCGGTCGTGGCGGCGCTGAACGGTCACGCCTTCGGCGGCGGCGCCGAGGTGGCCGTCGCCGCCGACATCCGCGTCGCCGCGGACGACGTCACGATCGGCTTCAACCAGGCGACGTTGGGGATCATGCCGGCGTGGGGCGGCGCCGAGCGGCTCGCGCAACTGATCGGACGCGGCCGCGCCATCCTCGCCATCGCCACCGGGAAGCTGTACGACGCCGCCGCCGCCGAGCGCCTCGGCCTCGTCGACCTCGTCGTGCCGCGCCGGGCCTTCGACGACACCTGGCGGCAAGTGGCACGCGACATGGCGTCCACGGCGCCCGGGACGACGCGCGCCGTCAAGTCCGTGATCGACGCCGCGCTCCCAGCGTGTCGCCCGGAGCTCGAGGCCAGCGCGACCAGCGAGTTCGCGCGGCTCTGGGCCGCCGACGCGCACTGGGCCGCCGTGGACGCCTTCGAGCTGAAGCGCAGGACCGGCTGATGGGGACGCGCGGACGACCGCGCGCTGGACCGAGCAGTCCGACGACGCCGACCGCAACGTCGCACGCGTCGCACGCGGCGCGGCGCGCGCGACGGTCGGCGGGCGCGCAGCGCCGCCGGGCGCGGGAGGCGCGCTGGTACCGTCGACACGATGGAAGCGAGCGCTGAGATGGCCGAAGCCAAGACCACCGGGGAGGCGCGCGAGCCGGCATGGCGCCAGCGCGCCGTCTCCCGGAGCCTCCACGCGGCCCGCTCTCGTGCCGAGCAACGCGTGCAGCGCTTCCTCGACGCGGCGTTCGAGCTGATCGACGAGAAGGGCACGACCGACTTCACGATCCAAGAGGTCATCGACCGCTCGAAGCAGTCGCTGCGCGGCTTCTATCAGTACTTCGACGGGAAGGACGAGCTGCTCCTCGCCCTGTTCGAGGACTCGGTCCTCGAGTCCGCGACGGATCTCGGCGACGTCGTCGACGCCGAGTCCGACCCGTTGGCGCGCCTGCGGGCGTTCATGGTTCGGCTCCACGAATGGTGCGAGCCCGCGGACACGCCGCGCCGACGAGGGTCGCACAACCGTCGCCCGATCTCCGAGTTCTCCGTGCAGCTCGCCGTCGCCCACCCCGAGCGGGTGAAGGCCGCCCTAGAGCCCATCTCGAGGATGCTGCTCGAGCTCGTCGAGGCGGCCGCCGACGAGGGCGCCATCCACGTCCCGGACACCCGACGCGCCGCCGCGCTGGTCCAGCAGACGGTCATGTACAGCTGGTTCGGCAACCGGCTCATCCAGGACCCGCGGAGGCGGATCACGGCCGACGAGACGTGGGAGTTCTGTCTCCACGGCCTGGGCGCGTGACGCCGGCGCGCCGCGGCGTCGCGTCGAATCAGACCCGGTCGAGGTCGAGCATCCGGAGCGCGTTCCCCCGCAGCACCTTGGTCGTCGACGCTGATGACCTTCGGGAGACCCGTCACGCCGGGCCGTCCGTGGTGCGCTCGTCCTGGAGCGGGTCGTGCGGGTGGCCGGAGTCGAACCCGCCGTGCTTGCGCATGAACGTCGTCGAGCGCTTCGCGATCCGCCAGCCGTCGGCGGTGCGGACGTACTCGTCGTTGTACCAGCCGAGCCGCATCGCGTGGGTGTGCTGGTCGATGAAGACGAAGTGCTGCTTGCCGGTGGCGCGGTCGCCGTCGAACGCTACGACCGGCATGTTCCCGATGAACTGGCCACGAGGCGCCGCCTCGAGCAGGGCCGGGAAGCGCTCGAGCGAGTACACGGTCCCGAAGGCGTTGTAGCTCCCGTCGGGCGCGAACACGTCGAGCCAGCGGTCCTGCACGAACTCGCTGCACAGCAGCATGTAGCGCGAGCACAGCGCGTCGATCTCGACGAGGTCGGCGTGTCGCGCGTCGTCGGTCATGCGCTCCCCCGTCCGGTGCGGGTCCGGTTGCGTCAATCCCCGCCCGCCTGCGCGGAAGTGACACATCCGTTTCCGGAGAATCACGTTATCATCGTGACCGGGCTCGTCGCCGGTGGGCCGATACCTCGCGGGCGCGGCGGCGGTGGCGTTAGCCTGCGCGACCGTTGCGGGTCCGACCGCGGTCGGGCATCGGGGCCGGCGCCCGACGTCGGCTCCGGCGAGCCCCTCGAGCCCACGATTGCTGAGGCAGCCAGATGACCTTGTTCGACGCGTACCGCTATGCCGCCAAGCGAGCCCTCGTCGTCGGAGGCGCCAGCGGCATGGGCGCCGCCACGGCCGAGCTCCTTCAGGACGCGGGCGCCGAGGTCGTCGTCATGGACTTCGCCGAGATCACGCGGCCCCGCGCCACGGCCATCCACCTCAACCTCGCCGAGGCGGCCTCGATCGACGCGG
Organism: Acidimicrobiia bacterium; assembly: GCA_036521915.1. GTDB lineage: Bacteria > Actinomycetota > Acidimicrobiia > IMCC26256 > PALSA-555 > PALSA-555. Next base: position 14,423 of record DATDGU010000286.1, read on the forward strand.
CCGTCGACGAGTGCGGGGGCC
>DATDGU010000287.1:0-18628 GCA_036521915.1 Acidimicrobiia bacterium
CTCGACCATCGCCCGGACCGCCGGGTGCAGCTTGCGGACGGTCACCGTGACCGAGACGACGCGCTCGTCGACGTGGCAGACCTCGGCGATCCGTGTCGCGAGCCGTTCGATGAGGTGGTAGCGCTCCGAGCGCACGACGCGGCTCACCGACTCGGCGACCGCCGCGTAGTCGACGGTGTGCTCGATCTCGTCGGTCTCGCCGGCGCGCGAGACGTCCACGCTCAGCTCCACGTCGACCTCGAAGGGCTGCGGGCGGGTCTGCTCCTCGGCGAGCACGCCGTGCACGCCGAGCTCGCGCAGACCGGCGATCAGGATGCGGTCCATCTCAGGCGGGGGAGCTGCCGGCGCCGGCGAGCCCCTCGTCGATCGTCGCCGCGACGACTTCGCGGCCCGGGGCGCCGAGCTGGCGGGCCGTGAGCTTCTCGATCAGCACGATGGCGTGCGCGCCGTCGTCGACGAACCCGCCGTAGAGGAGGTAGCCGGTGAGCACGCCGAGCAGGCGCTCGCCGAACTCCTCGTGGTGGATCAGCACGCGCTCGGCCGGGTCGTCCAGCCACTTCTTCAACGTCGCGTAGATGACGGGCAGATGCTCCGACCACTCGTCGTGGCGGCCGAGCGGCAGGTGCTCGTACGCGATCTGCGCCTCGTCGTAGGCGTGCAGGTTGTGCGGCGATTCGAGGAGCGAGAGCACGTGCGTGAACCCGTTGCCGGCCAGCCAGATCAGCTCCTCTTGGCGGCGGACCTTCCGGTGGTTGCGCGCGAAGCCGCCCGGCCGCTCGGACGCGGCCAGTCTCTCCTTGATGATCCACGTGAACCCGCGGGGTTCGAGGCCCTGCGCCCACCGGCCGCGCATCAGGACGCCTCGGCCAGGGCGTCGAGCAGCGCGACCGCTTGCGCCGCCGGGCGGGCAGCGTGGACACGCACGACGCGCGCGCCGTGCTCGAGCGCCCACACGACCACGGCGAGCGTCGCGTCATCACGCTCGTCGGGCGGCGGCGGGCCGACCGAGCCGGCGACGTCGGCGGTGAGCGCCCCGAGGAAGCGTTTCCGTGAGGGACCCACGACGACCGGGACGGCGACGCGGTCGCACAGCTCCTCCAGGTGGGCGAGCAGCGTCAGGTTGTGCTCGGTCGTCTTGCCGAACCCGATGCCGGGGTCGGCGGCGAGCGCCGCGTCCTCGATCCCCGCGGCCCGGGCCGCCTCGAGGCGATCAACGAGGAAGCCGCCGACGTCGCCGACCACGTCGTCGTAGCGCGGGTCGTCCTGCATCGTCGCCGGCTCGCCGCGCATGTGCATCGCCAGGTAACCGGCGCCCGCGTCGGCTGCGACCTCGAGGATCGCCGGGTGACGCCGCCCGGCCGACACGTCGTTCACGATCACCGCGCCGACCTCGAGCGCGGCCGCGGCCACGCCCGGCTTCGTCGTGTCGACGCTGAGCGGGACGCCCGGGTCCAGCGCGAGCTCCTCGATCACCGGGAGGACGCGGCGGCGCTCCTCGGCCTCGTCGACCGGCTCGGCACCCGGACGGGTGGACTCGCCGCCGATGTCGAGGACGTCCGCCCCGGCGGCGGCGAGCGCCCGGCCGTGGGCCACGGCGCGGTCGGGGTCGTCGTAGCGGCCGCCGTCGGAGAAGGAGTCGGGGGTGACGTTCACGATGCCCATCACGGCGGGCCGATGCCCACACACGCTGGCCCAGCGGAACACGCCGCGGATGGTACTGGCGGCCACCCGCGGGCGTCGCGGGTCTCCGGCGCGGGTCAGAGGCGGTTCGCCTGCGCGGTGATGAGGCTCATCGCCTCGGCGCGCGTCGGCGGGTTGGTCTTGAACAGCCCGCGCACGGCGGACGTGACCGTGAGCGCACCCGGCTTCTTCACGCCGCGCATCGACATGCAGAGATGTTCGGCCTCGATCATCACGAGCACGCCGGCGGGCTGAAGCGCCTCGGCGAGCGCGTCGGCGATCTGGGTGGTGAGCCGCTCCTGCACCTGGGGCCGGCGGGCGAACCCCTCGACGAGGCGGGCGATCTTCGAGAGGCCCGTGATGCGCCCGTCGGAACCCGGGATGTACGCGACGTGGGCCCGGCCGGCGAAGGGGATGAGATGGTGCTCGCACGAGCCGTAGAGCGGGATGTCGCGCACCAGCACCATCTCGTCGTGCTCGGCCGCGAACGTGACCGTGAGGTGCTTGGCCGGGTCCTCGTGGAGGCCGCGGAAGATCTCGGCGTACATCCGGGCCACGCGCTCGGGGGTGTCGACGAGGCCCTCCCGGTCGGGGTCCTCCCCGATCGCCTCGAGGATCTCGCGGACCGCCTTCTGGATGCGGCCGAGGTCGACCGACGAGCCGGCGTCGCTCATGGCGCGGCCCGCCGCCGCGGGGCGACGACGAAGCGGGGGGAGGGGCGCATGCTCAGAGCGAGCCAGGCTACCGGCGCGCGGCGGGGGTCCCCGCGCCTAGGCCAGTGCGGGGCCCCGGTACTCGTGGACTTGGGGCAGGTTCCGGTAGCGCTCCCGCACGTCGAGGCCGTAGCCGACGACGAACGCCGGGGGGATCCTGAATCCGACGTAGCGCAGTGCGAGGTCGATCTTTTGGAGGCCCTCCTTCACGAGGAGGGCGCACACCTCGAGGGTGCGCGGCCCGCGGGCCGCGAGGTTCTTGCGCAGGTACTGCAGCGTCAGCCCCGAGTCGACGATGTCCTCGACGATGAGCACGTCGCGGTCGGTGAGGTCCAAGTCGAGGTCCTTGATGATGCGCACCACGCCGCTGGTGCGCGTCGCCGACCCGTACGACGAGACCGCCATGAAGTCGAACTCCACGGGAAGGTCGATCGCCCGGGCGAGGTCGCTCATGAACATGCACGCGCCCTTCAGCACGCCGACGAGCAGCGGCGCGCGCGTCGCGTAGTCGGCGGTGATCTCCTTGCCGAGGGCGGTGATGCGGGCCTGGAGGTCGACCTCGCTCACCACGACCGGGCCGAGGTATGGGTCGGGTGTGCTCGGGCCGTCGCTCACTGGGTCGCCCCCGCCGGTGGGGACGGCGCCACTCACCCCTCGACGGTACCGCGGTCCGCGTGCAGCCGACCGCCGCTGCGCCAGACGCGGCGCCGGCCGCTGAGCTCGGTGGCCCGGTGGGCGCCGGAGGCCACGTCCAGGACGCGGTCGACCTCGGCGAGCGACGGCGGCGGCGGGCCGAGCCAGCAGCGCACGGCCCGCCGGGCGAGCACGGGGTGCAGCGCCACGAGGGCGGCCGCCGATGGCGCGCCCTCCGCGGGCCACGCGGCGGTGGCGAGCTCGTCCAGGTAGTCGGACTCGGCGTGGAGGACGTCGGCCTGGCGCGCCAGGAGCGGCACGAGGTCGCGGGCGGCGCCGTCGGCGAGCTGGGGCAGCACCTCGTGGCGGATCCAGTTGCGGCGCGGGGCCGGGTCGTCGTTCGTCGGGTCGTGCACCGGGCTCAGGCCGAGCGACGCGCACAGCGCCTCCGTCTCGGCGCGCCGGATGCCGAGCAGCGGCCGCACGACCGTGTCGCGCCGCGGGGCCATCGCGCCGAGCCCCGCGGCGGCGCTCCCGCGCAGCAGGTTGAGCAGCACCGTCTCGGCCTGGTCGTCGGCGGTGTGCCCCACCAGCAGGACGGGCGCGCCCCACGCGACCCGGACGCGCTCGAGCGTGGCGTAGCGGGCGACCCGGGCGCGGGCCTCGACGTTCGGCCCGGGCGCGACCCTCACCGCCTCGGCGACGAACGGCACACCGAGGCGCGCCGCGGTGTCGGCGACGACGTCGGCCTCGGTGTCGCTGCCGGCGCGCAGCCCGTGGTCGACGTGCGCCGCCACCGGGTCGAGCGCCGCGTGGTGGGCGAGGCAGAGCAGCGCCAGGGAGTCGGGGCCGCCCGAGCAGCCGACCACGCAGGGCCGGTCGGTGGCTGCGAGGCCGACGAGGCGGTCCTGCAGCGCGTCGAGCATCAGCGGGCCGGCGCGGGCTCCCCGCGGCCGACGCGAGCCAGCCAGGTGCTGGGCTCGGCCAGCTCGCCGAGGGTGGGGAGGAGCTCGGGCCCGCGCCACGCGGCGTCGAGCGCGTGGGGTCCGCCCTCGCGCTCGATGTCCTCGATGAACTGCTCGCCCACCTCGTACTGGCGCATCTTGGCGTCGAGCCCGAGCAGCCGGTACAAGACGCCGTTCAGGCCGTTCGATTGGCGGCGGGCCCGCAACACGCGGGCCATGCGGTCCTGGCCCGCGACGTGGTCCTTGCCGAGCTCGTTCATGACCCGGTTGCCGTGGCCCTCGAGCACCGACATGAGCGCCTGGATCTGGTCGAGCACGTGGCGGTGCTCCGGGCTGGCCAGCAGCGCGACGAGGCCGCCGTCGTTCAGCGGGTTGCGGCCCTGGCGCAGCTCCTCGACCGCCCGGCCCAGGGAGCGGATGAGCACCTTCGGGTCGGTGTCGACGATCTCCATCGCCTGACCGACGAGCGAGAGGAAGTAGTCGCGCATCCACGGCACCCCGCCGAACTGGGCGCGGTGCGTCACCTCGTGGATCGCGACCCACAGGCGGAAGTCGTGGGGCCGGAACGCGAAGCGCTTCTCGAGCGCGAGCACGTTCGGGCCCACGTAGTACACGGCGTCGCCGCTCTCGGCCTCGCCCTCCTCGGGGACGAGCAGGTCGTACTGGCCGAGGACCCGCTGCGCGAACCAGCCGAGCAGCACGCCGAGCTCGGTTCCGGCGATCGAGCGTCCGACCGGGGCGATCGGGCTGCGCGCCATGCGCTCGCTCAGGCGGTCCGTGAGCGGACCGAGGAGGCGGCGCATCGACGCGACGTTCGCGTCGACCCAGTCGCAGCGGTCCAGCACCTGCGCGGTCGCCGCGCCCGGCGCGCGCAGCCCAGTGAACTCGGCGACGAGCGCCTCGGCGCGCGTCGTGACCTCGGTGAAGTCCTCGCGCAGCGACTCGGCGAGATAGGAGTCGGTGAGAGGGTCTCGTCCGGCGACTCGACGCGCCACCCGGGACGCCAACGCCCAGTCGACTGGTTCCGGCCCCGCCCGACCCGGCGTGAAGGGGACGAGGCTGGTCACTCCTCGACCTTGCGGCCTCGGTACTTCGGGAAGATGACCTTCTTCAGGTAGCCGCCGGACAACATGAGGATGATCATCACGCCGCTCACCGCCAGGATCGGCGCCGCCCAGTAGAACCACGGATAGGCCGCGTTGCCGACCACGGGGGTCGCGGCACCCGCCGGCGCAGCGGCGGCGAGCACGAGGATCGCGCTGAGCGCGGCGGCACGGACTGCTCGCATCGCCGCCATCATACGGGCGGGGTCAGCGTGCTTCGTCGTCAGCGATTCCGAGCGCGTCGGCGACCCGGCGCTTGAGGTCCTCGGGCACACGGTCCCGGCAGCGGGACGCGATCACCTGGCGCAGCTCCATCTCGAAGTCGAAGCCGTGCGCGCACGGCGGGCAGCGGTCGAGGTGGCGGGTGATGACCCAGCGGCGCCAGACAGTGAGTTCGCCGTCCAGGTAGAAGTACATCCGGTGCGACGCTGCTTCGCAATCCATGTACCGGTCCTCGATCCCCCTCGATGACCCCGGGCTAGGGCCCGGCGGCGGTCGCCGGCTCGGGGAGCAGCCCTCGCTCCGTCGCAAACTGAAACAACCGCGATTGGAGCTGCTTTCTTCCGCGATGCAGGCGGCTCATCACCGTCCCGATCGGGACCTCCGTGATCTCGGCGATCTCCTTGTAGGAGAACCCCTCCACGTCGGCGAGCAGCACGGCCATGCGGAACTGCTCCGGCAACGATTCGAGCGCGTCCTTCACGACCGCCTCGGGCATCGCCTCGAGCACTTCGGTCTCGGGCGTGCGATCCGCGGCCGCGGCCTCGAGCCCGCCAAGGCGCCGGTACAGCGAGAAGTCCTCGGCCTCGTCGAGGTCGGTCTCCTCCGGACGGCGCTTGCGCGCCCGGTACGTGTTGATGAACGTGTTCGTCAGGATCTTGTACAGCCAGGCCTTGAGGTTCGTGCCCTCCTTGAAGCCCCCGAACCCGCGGTAGGCGCGCAGGTACGTCTCCTGGACGAGGTCCTCCGCGTCGGCGGGGTTGCGCGTCATGCGCAGCGCGGCCGAGTAGAGCGCATCCATGTACGGCATCGCGAGCTCAGCAAACCGGGCCTGGTCGGCCATGGGCGGAGCATACGCCCGAGGTGTCCGAACACTGCTGCCAGATCCGACGCTCGATGCCGGCCACCGCGCCGTCCGAGCGATTGGCGCCGAAGCAGCGCCACCCCGGCTTAAGGTCGGGCGGACCGAGGGTCGAAACCAAGACGACTGGACGTGAGGACCAGACCCATGCGCTCTCGATCCCTCGGTGTCATCGCTGCCACGGCGCTCGCCGGTGTGCTCGCCGCCTGCCAGCCCGTCGCCCCGCCACCACCGCCACCACCGCCGCCGCCCCCGCCGCCCACGGTGGGATGGCACTCGGCTGGAACCTTCCGAGCGTCGACGGTCCGATCGCTGCCGACTCGACGAACAACGCGCTCTGGGCAATGGACAAGGGTGCCCAGAAGCTCGATGAGGTGAACGCAGCGAACGGCGCTGTCGAACACGCCTACAACGTGCCGCTCGACAGCTCGGAGCACTTCCCGACTCCCGCGGTCAGCTCGAACGGTCAATGGGTTGTGATCGAGAGCGCCGACTCAGTCGTCGGGATCCAGACCGGCAGCGCAGGTCCCAACCCCACATGGAAGTCCGCGACGTTGGACGGGATCGTCCAGTCCCGGCCGGTCATCGTCAACAACGTCGTCGTCGTCGCCACCGAAAACGATTCGGTCTACGGCCTCAGCCTCGCCACCGGGGCCTTCGTCTGGACAACGACCGACGGCACCACGAGTGACCACGGTCAGACGCTGGGGACCCCCGAGTCGCAAGCGCAGAACAACTCGCTGGACAGCGGGGCCGTGAACGGCTGCGGGGACATCTGGCCGCTCGGGATCACGAGCAACCTGGTCGTCGCGCCGAACGGCTCCGTGTACGCCGTCGGCGAAGCGCAGACCGGCACGACGAACACAGACAAGCCGGACTTCAAGATGATGGCCGTGAACCCGGCCGATGGGAGCGTGACCCTCGCGCCGACATCGATCGCCCCGACGTCCATGAAGACGGCGCCAGTCCAGATCGAGGCGGAGCAGCAGCGCGCCGGGCTCCTGACGGCGAACAACGACATCTACATCGGCTTCGGCGGCCTGGCCGGTGACTGCGGCACTTATCACGGCTACGACGTGGCCGTGAGCCAAGCGGGCAGCATCGTCGGTGACCTCGAGGTCACGGCCAACTCGAACGCCGGCGCGATCTGGGCAACTGCCGGCGGCGCCGTCGACGGCGCGAACAACGTGTACGTGTCGACCGGCAACGGGCAGGGCAGCCCCGGCACCGGAACCGACTACAGCGACGGCGTCATCGACGTGCCGCCCAGCATGAGCGGTGAGCTCACCGCACCGACGAACTACTTCCAACCTCTGGAGTGGCAAAGCGACAACAACGCGGACGCTGATCTCGGATCGAATGGCCCCGTCCTCGTGGCGAACGGCACAAAACTGTTCATCATCGGCAAGCAGCACAACGCCTTCTTGCTGAGCACGAGCTCGCTCGGCGGTTCCAACCACGAAACGCCGCTCGGGCGCCTCAATGGCGTATGCAGCGGTGTATCGGATGGCCAGAACGCCACGCTCGGCAGCTCGGCGTACTTCAACTGCTCGAGCGCGGGCATGTGGCAGGTAACGCTGTCGTAGCGCCGACGGTGCCAGTGCGTCAGCGCCAGCGAGCGTCGCGTCCCGCGAACGCCAGAAGACGAGCCTCGTCGCTGTCGTCGGCCGCCGTGCGCGCCGCGCCGTAGGCCCGTCCCGCGCCGCGCATTCCCGGTTGCACGAACCACCGCTCGGTCTCGAGCGCGAACGCGGCCGGCTCGGGCGCGATCGTCGAGTCCTGATGGGTGGCCTCGGCGAGATCCCAGCCGTGGAGCAGCAGGTCGGCCTGGTGGATTCGCAGCGCGTCGCCGCCGGACCGCTCGCCCATCGGCAGCGTGTAGGTCCGGTCGAGCGCGCCCGGTGTGCCCCACGCCTCGAGGGCAGCGCGGGCCGCCTGGTCGTACGAGGCGAACGGGTCGTCACCGACGAGGTCTGTGAGGCTCTTCATGAGGTCGGCGACCGGCTCACCGGCGGCGAGCGCCTTGAAGAACCAGATCGCCGCCACGAGGTGCGCGAGGAGCGCGTGCACGTCCCACTCGGTGCAAGGCGTGGGGAGCCCGAAGTCCTCGGTGCGGACACCCGCCACCCGCTGCCCGGTCCACACCACGGTCTGCTGGTAGGCCGCCATCGGATCCATGAGACGCGGTCCTTCAAGGGTGGGGTGGTCCGCAATGTACGCGCCTTGGGGCGGACCGGCGAGGACGGCTTGCGGCAGTCTGACGGCTACATGCGCAGCGTGGCGCGGACGCCCTTGCGGTACGCCGAGGGGAAGAAGGTGCGGGCGACGGGCGCGACGCGTGCCACGTGGGTGGCGTCGAGCTCGAGGCGTCGGCGGGACAGCCCCGCCACGACGAGGCGCGCCACCTGCTCGGGGGTGCGCCGCACGAACTTGGGGGGCTGGTGCGGGTCGGGCCGGCCGTCGGGCTCGGTCATCTCCGTCGGCACCCACCCGGGATAGAGGACGTGGAGCCACACCTCGTCCGCCTCGGTCTCGAACGACAGCGCCTCGGTGAAGGCGCTCACCGCGGCCTTGGACGCCGAGTAGCCCGGCTCGCCGGGGGTCGGCGCGCGCCCGCTGTCGGACGACACGTTGACGACCGCGCCGCATCGGCGGGCGCGCATCCCGGGGAGGACGGCGAGCGTCCCGGCGACGACCGAGAAGTAGTTCGCGTCCATCAGCGCGCGGTAGGGCGCCACCCCCTCGCCGTCGGGCTCCGAGATCGCCGCGTTGTTCACGAGGATGTCGATGCGCCCGTGGTCGCGCTCGACGTCGGCGAGCGCGCGCCCGAACGCGTCGGTGTCGCTGACGTCGCAGACGACGTAGCCCGAGGCCGGCGCCGAGCGGCGCAGCTCGTCCGCCAGCTCCGCGAGGCGCGACTCGCGCCGCGCGACGCCGATCACCGTCGCACCAGCCGCGGCGAGCTCACGGGCGATCGCCCGGCCGATGCCCGACGACGCGCCGGTGACGACGGCCACTGAACCGGAGACGGTCACCATGGCGACTCCTTCCGCGACGCGTCGCCGGGGGTCCGACCCCGACGGCTCAGTTGAGCGACGCGACGTCCGTGTCGGACGCGGGCAGCGAGACGAGCGGATCGGCCCGCCAGCGGATGGGCCGCCGGTCGGGCGTCGAGGACCCGGACGCTTCGGGGCGCCGCTCGTGCGCGACCACCACGACCCGACGGTCGTGGCGGCGGGCACACAGCGGGCAGCGCGGTCGGGTGGCGTAGCGCAGCAGGATGGCGACGGCGCTCAGCGAGAGCCCGATCGACACCCACTCCATGACCCCTGCCCGTGGCACCGGCGCCGATTATGCGACCTCGGCGGGTGGTCCGCCAGCACGCCGGGCCGGCGGGTTCCCAGCGGGGCCGTGCGAAGGATGGTAGGAAGCGGCCCAGCATTCGCTGCGGGGGGGAAGGACACCGGACATGACACAGGCTGAGCCAGCGGGGACGAAGCTGCCGGGGACGCTTCGTGAGCCGCTCACGGTGGTGCTGCTCACCATCGTGACGCTGGGGATCTACCTCCTCTTTTGGTACTACCAGATGTACCGGGACATGAAGGACTACCGGGGCAAGGGCATCGGTGGCGGCCTCGGTCTGGTCCTCGGGTTCTTCTGCTCGATCATCAATGCCTTCTTGCTCCCGTCCGAGGTCGAGGGCCTCATGCGGGACAGCGGTCGCGAGCCGACGATCTCTGCCCTCACCGGGTTCTGGACCTTCATCCCGTTCGCCGGGTTCGTCATCTGGATCTACAAGATTCAGAACCGCGTGAACGAGGTCTGGGAGGCGGCCGGCGCGACACGGTAGGCGGCCTGCGAGGCGCTCCGCGGGGCTCGGCCCCGCGGTGTCAGGGCAGCTCGTAGACGGCGTGCACCGGCCAGTGGTCGGACGGCGCCCGCTCGTCGACGTAGACGTGCGGGCTCGACGCCGACAGGGCGCGGGCGTGGCGATTGGCGAGGATCCAGTCATAGACGAACGCGGCCGCGAACCCGGGCGCGCCGAAGCGACCCACGCTCGTCGGCATGGTGGGCAGCGGCAGCTGCCCGAGTGAGCCGAAGCAGCTGCGGTACCCCGCAGCGAACATCCGCGCGACGGGCAGCAGCCCGTCGTTGAGGTCCCCGGTGACGAACGCGGGCTCGCCGTCGCCCACGATGCCCCCCAGCGCAGCGAGCACGGCGTCGGTCTCGCGCACCCGCGGCGTCACCCCGGTCCCCAGCTCCTCACCCGCCGCGTCGGTCAGGTGCACGGTCGAGACGACGAACGTCGCCTCGCGGTCGCGCGGGCGCAGCCGAACCCAGAAGAGGCGCCGCAGCGGGGAGGCGGCGATCCCGACCTCGGCCGCGCCGTGCTCGACCTCCTCGAAGAGGTCGGCGCGCCACCACAGATTGCTCTGCACCGTCCAGCCTTCGTACGTGTCGTGTACGCGAGCGTGCCGGTGCAGCTGGCTATCGAGGAAGCCTGGGTGTCAGCGGTGAGCTCCTGTACGCAGAGGACGTCCGGTCGGTACAGGTCGCAGAACGCGCCCTGTGCCGGCGCCCGCTCGGGCCAGCGCTCGTCGCCCCACAGGTTGTACGTCACCAGCGACAGACGGACGGGGAAGGTCATGACCGCTCCTCGGATGCCACGCGCGACATCGCCAGGTGTCTAGCAGCGGTCGGCGCGGACGTGACGGCCGTCACGCGACGTTCGTTCACACACTCGTCGTTTGCCCGTGACGTGGCGGTGGCGTGCTGGACACACGCCGTACCGACACTCGAACGACACGCAGGAGGTGCAGCATGGACGACGAGACTCCGCTCAGCTGGTGCGTCAGCCGTCACGTGGCGCTCGCGCCGCCGGTCGCCGCGGGGACGCTCGGCCGGCTCGTCGACGCGCGGCGGGGCGCCGATCCCGACGCGCCGGCGCGCCTGGACGGCGGCCTCGTGGTCGCACCGTCGCCGGCGACCGGCACGTTGCGAACCTTCCTGGGCCGCCTCTCCCTCGCGCGGTGGCGACGACCGCTGCGCGTCGAGCTGGAGCTCGGGCCGTGGTCACGGACCGCCGCCGAGCTCCGGCTCCGACCGCGTCGACCGCCGACGTTCGGGCTCAACGACGCCTACTGGCACGCGAGCACCGCGGCGCTCGAGACCCTGCGCGCCGAGCTGCTGGCGCGGGCGCCGACACGAGACCTGCTCCCGCTGCGCCGGGCCTCCTAGATCAGCGCGCCGGCCGCGCCCGGACCCCCACGAAGGGCTCCGTCGGCACTAGGGCCTGCTGCTCGACGACGGCGTAGCCGGCGTGCACCAGGTCGGCGATCACGTCGGCGGCGTCGGGCAACGATGCCGCGCCGGCCTGGCAGCGGAGCATGAGATGCAGATGCGCGGCGGCGATCGACCCGGTCCGCGCCATCGTGACGAGGACCAGCTCGCCGCCGGCGTCGAGCATCGTCCCGAGTCGCTCGTACAGCGCGGGGCGCTCGGATTCGCGGAAGTAGTAGATGTCGTTCAGCAGCGTCACGAGCCCGTAGCGGCGCCCCGCCGGCGCAGACCAGTCCCGCAGGTCGCCGACGAAGAGGTGGGCCCGGCCGCTCAGCCCGTCCCGCGCCAGCCCGGCGCGCGCGTCGGCGACGACGTCCGCCGCGAGGTCGACGCCGTCGACCTCTAGGGACGGGTCGGCGTCGAGGAGCGCGCGCACGTAGACGCCCGTGCCGCACCCGGCATCGAGCGCGGCGGTCGGAGCGACCTCGCCGACGACGCGGGCGAGGAACGGCACCACGAACGGCGCGGCGGCGAGCGACACCTGGGCGATCACGGTCGCGTGCTCGCGGAGGTCGGGTCGGCCCTCGTCGGGCCCGTCCCGCAGCAGCGTGGCGAGGTCCGCGTAGACGCTGGCCTGGTAGTCGAGCATCGAGCGGTAGTGCGCGTGGAGCACCGGATCGCCGTCCGCGAGCGCGCGGGCGCGGCGGCCACTCACGCCGTACCGGTCGTCGCGGCAGCCGAGCTCGCCGAGCTCGACGCCGACGCTGAGCCAGGCGACGAGCCGGTCGGGCCGCGTGCAGCGGAGCTGGTCCACGAGCACGGCGATCGGCCGGGGCGTGCGCATCGCGGGCAGGACCTCGAGGCGGACCGCCGACGCGAGGAAGAGCGACCGCACGAGGCTGCGGCTGTCGGCGACGGCGAGAGCCCGCGCCGCGGCGTGGCCGCCCCGGAAGCTGTCCCAGACCCCGCGGGCCTGCCCGGCGACGTCGCGTCTCATGACGGCGGGCGCAGCCCGAACGCCTGCTGCGCCGCCCACCGCACGAGTCGCGTGGGTCGGCCAGCCCGCGGCGCGGGCGGGAAGGCGGTCGTGTCCATCTTCGGGACGAAGAGGTCCCCGTCCCGGCTCAGGTAGACGTAGATCGGGTACGACAGGGTGCCGAGGGCGCGCAGCAGCCGCGACGAGTGCGCACCGCGCAGCTCCGCGCCGAGCGGCGGGCGCACCCCGTCGACCGCGACGCTATACCGATCGAGCCCGAACCAGTGGTGGGCTCGCCGGACGATCGGGGCACGGCGCGGGTCGTCGATCCCGAGATCTTCGAGCACCACCTCGTCGACCGCCAGCGCGTCGGCGCCGGCGTAGAGATGCCGCACAGCCGCCGGGCGGTGACAGCCCATGACCCCGAAGGGGCCGTCGGCGACCGGCGCCCAGACGTCGACGACCGCGAAGTCGGGCGGCGCCACGTCGAGGAGCATCATCGTCGCGGACCGGAAGTCGACCTCGCGCTCGGCGTAGAACGTCGCGTCGATCGCGCCGGTGCTGCCCTCGAGCGTCGAGAGGCCCAGGTGCCCGAACTCGGTCGGGTCCGTGCGCATCTTCGGCATCACGATGCGCAGGTCGGCATCGAGCCACGTCCCGGTGATGGTGCGCTGCACGAACCCGCGCTCGAACGCGAACGGTCGCAGGTCCTGGCTGATGTCCACGATCCGGTAGGCGTCGGAGGTGAAGCCGAAGTACGCGGCGACCTCGGCCACGGACCGGTGCCCGAAGAGGTTGCCGTACACGGTCGGCGCCTCGAGCACGGCCACGTCCTCGACGCCGTGGCGCCGCAGGTACCGGGCGAGGCCCTCGACGAGGACCGGGTCGTTGATGTTGGAGCGGTCGCGGCGGTCGTAGCCGAGCATGAACGACACCCGGATCGCGGCGCGCCGTGCACCCGCGGCGAGGGAGGCGAGCCCGGCGGCGTCGAGGCACGCCTCGAGGGCCGGGAGGCGGTCGTCGTCGCCGCCGCCGCTGCGCACCGCGACGGACGCGCCCGAGCCGAAGCGTCGGCGCTGGTCGGCGCCATCCCGGCGCACGGACGCGGGCACGAACCACGGGCTGAGGACGGCCAGCGAGTCCTGCAGGGTCGCCGTCGCGGTGCCAGGCGCGGCGCGGTCGTCGTCGGTTAGGGAGCCCGCCAGCACGCGGAACGCCGCGGCGTGGCGGGCCTCGTCGGTGTGGATGCGCTCGAACGCCGCGTGCTCGTCGGGCTCCGGGGACAGCTCGAGCAGCCGGCGGTACGCGAGCTCGGCCGTGGCCTCGAGTGCCACGTTGAGCTCGCAGTAGCGGCGGAAGGTCTGGTAGCGCAGCTCGCGGCGCAGGATCGCCGGCACTTGGCCCGAGAGGCTGCCGGCCGTGACGAGGGCCCGGGCGGCGCCCGTCCGCAGCGGCGCCGACCTCGCCCGTCGGTGGTGCTCGGTCGCGGTCGCCCAGCCCGACACCGCGCCCTGCGCCTGGCGGCCGTAGACGGCGGCCGAGGCGAGCACCCCGCCGCGGTGCAGCAGCAGCCCGCGGAGGTACTCGGCGTGGAGTTCCTCGTCCTTCCAGATCCACACGAGCGTCTGGCGCACAAGCGCCCGCCAAGCGTCGTCGACAGGCAGGTCGGCGAGGCGCTCCGCCATGAAGTCCTCGCGGTACGCGACGGCGACCACTTGCTCGCGCTCGAGCGCGAGTAGCCAGAGGTGCTCGCGCTCGACGTCGGGCTCGCCCGCGTACTCGACCTGCCAGCGCGCGAGGAGCGCACGGACGTCGTCGAGCAGCGCGGTCTCGAGGTCGCTCACCCCGGACTTCGGTAGTGGGTCAGTTTGGGTGTTCGTGGTGTCATAGGTGGTGTTTAGGTTCCTGATGATGCGTCGGTGTCGGACGTTTCGGTTCTTGTTGAGTCCCACGGTTCGCCAGCGCGCCGCGTTGGAGAACCTGCTGGGGTTGCAGTGCGAGCTCTACAACGCGGCGCTGGAGGAGCGCCGGGGGGCGTGGCGTTGGGAGCACCGCTCGGTGTCCTACATCGAGCAGTGTCGCACCCTGACCGAGCTACGGGTGTCCCGCCCCGAAGTGCCGGCGGGTGGTGTGACCTGTCGGGGGACACTCAAGCGCCTCGACTGGGCTTTCGCCGGGTTCTTTCGTCGCTGCCAGGCGGGGGAGCGTCCCGGGTTCCCGCGTTTTCGGCCCCGCAGCCGCTGGGACTCCCTGCAATATGAAGACCGGTGCGGCTGGCGTCTCGACGCCTCGTCTCGGCGGCTGCGCCTGCAAGGCATCGGACACATCAAGGTCCGCTTGCATCGCCCGGTCCGCGGCACGCCCAAGGCCATCACCGTGCGTCGAGAAGGCCGACGCTGGTGGCTGAGCGTCCGCTGCGTCGACGTGCCCGCCGAGCCGCTGGCCCCGACGGGCCGCCAGGTCGGTATCGACCTCGGCGTGGGGGTCCTGGTCGCCACCAGCGACGGAGTCCTGCACACAAATCCCCGCCACGGCCGGCGCGGCGCCCAGCGGCTGGCCCGGGCTCAGCGAGACCTGGCCGCCAAGCAGCGCGGCTCCCAGCATCGACGCCGGGCCCGGGAGCGGGTCGCGGCCGCGCACCGCTACATCCGGGACTGTCGCAGGGATGGCGCCCATCAGCTCTCGAGGCGCCTGGTCAACGACTACGACCTCATCATTCACGAACACTTGGCGCTTCCGAACCTGGTGCGACGCCCCGCGCCCCGACCCGACGAGACCGGCGGCTACGAGCGAAACGGCGCCGCCGCCAAGCAAGGGTTGAACCGTTGTATCCACGACGCCGGGTGGGGACAGCTCCTCGCGATGATCTCGTACAAGGCTGAGAGCGCCGGTCGAGTCGTCATCGCCGTGGACCCCCACAACACCAGCCGAACGTGTGCTGACTGTGGGCACGTCTCGGCTGGGAACCGGCGCGGCGCCGTGTTCAAGTGCCGGGCCTGCGGCCATGAGGCCCATGCCGACACCAACGCGGGCCGCAACATCCTCCGGGCCGGTAGGGCCCAGCAGCACCACGCTGCGCAGGGTCGAAACTGACCCACTACCCGGACTTCTACACCGGGCGCGAGGCGGCGCTCGCAGCACGGCGATGTGCTGGACTGTCGCGGCCAACCGGCGGCGTGTCGGCGCGACTGCGGGTGTCGGGCGGTGCGCGCACGGGCCGATGCGCGGTCGGTAGGCGACCGGGGAGGAGGCGGCGTGGAACCCTGGGAGGTCGAGGCCCGCGTGGCCGTGCAGCACACGTTCGCGTCGTACGTGCGCTTCGCGGACTCGGGCCGGGCCGAGGAGCTCGCGGCGCTGTTCACCGACGACGGCGTCCTGCGCACCGACGCCGGTGACGCGCGGGGCCCCACGGCGATCGCCGCGTTCCTCGAGGAGGCGAAGCGCTCGCTCGCCGCGGACCCGCGAGGGGCCGGGCGGATCCGCCACCACGTGTCGTCGGTGTACGTGACGTTCCCGACGCGTGGGGAGGCGCGGGCCAGCTCGTACTTTCTCGCCGTCACGGCGGCCGGCCCCGACCACTGGGGCCGCTACCGCGACCGCCTCGCGCGGGTCGGCGACGACTGGCGCTTCGGCGAGCGGGAGGCGATCGTCGAGGGCCACGCGCCCGGGTCCTGGGCGGCCGCCCGCGCGTCGACGCCGGGCGGTGGCGCCTGACGGGACGGGTCAGGCGTCGACCAGCTCGAGCGCCTCGAGCTCGTCAAGCTCGACCGGCGGCCCGATGCGCGGGATGAGCAGCGAGATCACCGCGCCGGTGCCGACGACGGCCGCCGCGAAGAGCAGCGACGGTCGCGTCGCGCCCGCGACCGCGCTGGCCAGGATCCGCTCGAGGATCGCGGCCTCGTGCGGCGTCGCCAGGTGCGGTGGCGCGAAGTTCGGACCGAGGGCGTGCAATCCCGCCACGGCGTGCTCCTTCACGGCGCGCGACAGCCCGGCGGCCGCGTGGACCGCGGGCACGGCGCGTCGGATCGTCTCCGTCGTGACGATCGAGCCGATGACGGCCACCCCGAGGGCGGCGCCGATCTGGCGGACGGTCGTGTTCGCGCCGCTGGCCGCGCCGGCCTCCTCGGGCTCGATGGCCGACAGCACGATGTTGGTGAGCTGGGAGCTCGCGAACCCGATCCCGAACCCGTAGAAGGCGAACCCGGGCAGCAGCTCGAGGAAGCTCAGGTGGGGCGAGACGACGAAGGCGACGGCGATCAGCCCGATCGTCTCGAGGGCGAGCCCGGTGCGCGCCACCGCCGTCGTCCCCACACGGCGGGTGAGGCGCCCGCCGAGCTGCGCGCCGATGACGATGAAGAGCCCGGTGGGGAGCACCCACAGCCCGTTCGTCTCGGCGGAGAGGTGCCGGCCGTCCTGCAGGAAGATGGGCAGCACGAAGAGCAGGCCGAGCTGACCCATCGCGAGGAGCGTCGTGGTGAGCAGCCCGTATCGGAACGTGTGGATGCGCAGCTGCCCGAAGGCGAAGAGCGGCCCGCTGTCCTCGCGCTCCTTGCGCCGCTCGAGCCGGTAGAACCCGGTCAGGATCACCGCGGCGGCGGCGAAGATCAGCGGGATGATCGACACGGGCAGCGACGTCGACCAGAAGCGCTCGCCGAAGACGGTGAACTCCTTCACCGGCCGGAACCAGCCGTAGGTCGCGCCCTCGCTGAGCGCGAACACCAGCAGGAACATGCCGGAGGCGATGAGGGAGGCGCCCGCCATGTCGAGGCGCGGTCGTCGGTCCGTCCGGGGCTCGGTGCGGCGCATGAAGAGCCACGCGCCGACGATGGCGAGTGGGGCGATGATGACGTTGATCCGGAAGGCCCAGCGCCACGAGTACTCCGTCGTCAGGAATCCGCCGACGAGCGGGCCGAACGCGGCGGCGGCACCCGCGGTCGTGCCCCAGCCGGCGAACGCCAGGCCGCGCTCGGGGCCCTGGAACGTGTTCGAGATGATCGCCAGCGTCGCCGGGAGCATCAGCGACGCGCCGATCCCCTCGATGATCGCCTCGCCGAGGATGAGCGACCCGACGGACCACGACACCGAGGCCAGCAGGGAGCCGGTCCCGAACAGCGCGGCGCCGATGATGAAGATGCGGCGGTGCCCGTAGAGGTCGCCGAGGCGCCCGCCGATGATCAGCAGGCTGGCGAAGGTGAGCGCGTACCCGGTCACGACCCACTGGACGCTCGGCAGGGTGGTGTGGAAGTCCCGCAGGATCGTCGGGATGGCGACGTTCAACACCGAGTTGTCGAGCACGACGATGAACGCCGAGCTCAACACGATGCCGAGCGTGATCCAGCGGCGCGGGTCCGGCTGGGCGCCTCGCGGGTCAGGATCCGTCGTCCGCTCCCGTCCTGTCGTCCGCGCGCGGCGGCGCGACGGACCACGCCATCTTCACCGATCGTCTGGCGCCTGGGCGGATCACCACGCGTGTCCCGCTACGCTCACGCGCCCGTGCCCCACGTCGTGACGATCTCGGCGACCTACGGCGCGGGGGGCACGACGGTCAGCCGCACCGTCGCCGATCGCCTGCACCTCCCCTACCTCGAGCGGGTCGTCACGCCGCACCTCGCGCACCAGACGGCGCGCCCCGGCACCGAGGCCGTCGCCGAGGACGAGCGCCACGAGCGGCTCTTCCAGCGGATCGTCGAAGCGCTCGCCGGGCTCCCGCTCGCGCTCGGCGGGGCCACGCCGACGCCCATCGAGGACGTGAGCACCGAGGAACGGGTCCGCACCGACGTCGAGGCGAGCATCCGAAACGTCGCCGAGACGACCGGCGGCGTCGTCCTCGGACGGGGCGGCATGGCGGTGCTCGCCGATCGCGAGGGCGTCTTCCACGTCCGCCTCGACGGGCCGAGAGCGCGCCGGATCCGCCAGGCGATGGCCCACGAGCAGATCGACGAGGCCGAGGCGACGCGCCGGCTGCGGGAGACCGACAAGGCCCGCGCCCTCTACGTCCGGCGCTTCTACGACCGCGACCCCACCGACTGCACGCTGTACCACCTCGTCCTCGACAGCACCGCGCTGGCCCTCGACGTGTGCGCCGACCTCATCGTGCGCGGCGCCACCGCGTCCTGGGGCGTCGCACCCACCTAGCCCCGGGTCGCCCACGCACCGTGGGCGGCCGCGCGCCCACGCGGGCGTGCGGGCCTGGATTC
>DATDGU010000288.1:0-11749 GCA_036521915.1 Acidimicrobiia bacterium
TCATGCGATGGGAAAGGTGAACACGGCGGTGGTCCCACCGCCGGGCGTGTCTTCCAGGCGCAGCTCACCGCCGACGATCTCGACGAAGCCGCGGGCGACCGCGAGGCCCAGCCCCACCCCGTGCTGCTGCGCGTTCGGCCCGTCGCCGAGCCGCTGGAACGGGAGGAACACGCTCGTGCGCTGCGACACCGGTATCCCGGGGCCGCGGTCGACGACGCGCAGCTCGACGTGACCGGCGATCGAGTCGGCCTCGACGCGGACCCGCTGGTCCTCCGGCGACCACGTCAGCGCGTTGTCGATCACGTTGGCGATCGACCGTTCGAGCAGCGCGGGATCCACCTCGATGGGCGGCAAGGAATCGGGGACCGCCACGTCGAGCCTCGTCGTGTCGCGCGACAGGCTCTTGACCGCCGAGTAGGTCGCCTCCTCGATCCCCGCCGAGCGACGCGACGCGGTCAGCACCCCCGCCTGCAGCCGGCTCATGTCCAACAGGTTCCCGACGAGATGGTTCAGCCGGTCGGCCTCGACGTCGATCGTCTCGCAGAAGCCGCGGATCGCCTCCGGCGACCAGGTCACCTCCCGGCTGAGCACGCTCGTGGCCGCCGCCTTGATCGACGCCAATGGCGTGCGAAGGTCATGGGACACGGCCGCGAGCAGCGCGGTCCGCAGCCGGTTCGCCTCGGCCAGCCCGACCGCGGAGGCCGCGTCGGCCTGCAACAAGATCTGGTGCTGGGCCAGGCGCAGCTGGGCGACGAACGCGTTCAGCACTCGACGCGCATCCGCGGAGAGGTGCGCGCCGCGCAGCGCCAGCTGTGAACCGCCCGCGAGCTCGGCGACGGTGTCGGCCGCGTCGGGTGCAGCCGGCGGGCGCGTCCCAGCCGTGGCGACGGTGCTCCAGCCGTCCTCCGACGGGACGAGCACGGCGGCCGACTCGACGTCGAGCGTCTCGACAACTTCCTGCACCAGCTCGCCGAGCGCGTTCGTCCCCGCGAGCACCGAGCGGCTGGCCAGGCGGTTCAACGCTTCGGCCTCGGCGCGGGCGCGTCGGGATTCGGCGGTCCGACGCGCCACCGCGTCGGTGAGCGTGCTGACGACGACCGCGATCACGACGAACGACACGAGGATCACGAGGTCCCGCGTGCGCGCCACCCGCCAGGTGTGGATCGGCGGCACGAAGTACCAGTCGGCGAATCCGACGGCGATCAGGGCCGAGGCGACCCCCGGACGGAGGCCGCCGACGGTGGCGACGGCCACGGTGCCGAGCAGCAGGAGCAGGAGCACGGTCGGCAGCGAGGAGCTGCCCTGGCGCAGGGGGAGCAGCGCGAACGCGAGCAGCGGCGTGCCGGCGAGCGCGAGGAGCCACCCCGCGAGCCGACGACGGGGGCTGAGCTCCGAGCGGGCCCGCACCAGCTCGAGGTGCGTGGCCGGCTCGTCGAGCGTCGAGACGACGTGCACGTCGATGGGGCCCGTCTCGCGGAGCACGCCCTTGATGACGGAGCCCCGAACCAGCTCGCGCCAGCGGCTCTCACGGGACGCGCCGAGCACCAGCTGCGTCGCGTTCTCGCTGCGAGCGAACGCGACCAGGGACCGGGCGACGTCGCGGCCTTGGAGGGTCACGAATCGACCGTCGAGGTCGGCCACGAGCGCCCGATAGCCGTCCAGCACGGCCACGCCGACGGGCGATGGCCGGTCGTCGGCGCTCACGTGGACCGCGACGAGCTCGGCATTGGTCCGTGCCGCCATCCGGGCACCCCGACGCAGGAGCTTGTCCCCGCCGCGTGCGCCGGTCAGCGCGACGACCACGCGCTCGCGGGTCTCCCAGTGCTCCACCACGCCGCGCGGCTCCCGATACGCGGCGAGGCGCAGGTCGGCGTGGACGGCCATCCACTCGAGTGCCAGCTCCCGGAGCGCACCGAGGTTCTCGAGGCGGAAGTAGTGGGAGAGCGCACCGTCGATGCGCTCCGGCCGGTAGATGTTGCCGTGGGCCATCCGGCGCCGGAGCGCCTCGGGCGTCGCGTCGACGAGCTCGATCTGCTCGGCGCGGCCGACCACGGCGTCGGGGATCGTCTGGAGCTCGGGTGTCCCGGTGATCGTGGGGATGACGTCGCTCAGCGACTCGAGGTGCTGGATGTTCAAGGTGGTGATCACGTCGATTCCCGCGGCGAGGAGCGCCTCGACGTCCATCCAGCGCTTGGGGTTCGTGGCGTCCGATGCGTTGCTCGCCGCGTAGTCGTCGACGAGCGCGATGCCGGGCTGGCGTCGCAGCGCGGCCGGGACGTCGACGCCGCCGACGCAGCGCCCGCCGCTCGGGGCGAGGACCTCGAGGTCACCGATCTGGGCCTCGGTGTTCGGACGCTCCTTCGGGTCGACGACGAGCACCACCACATCGCTGCCGCGGGCCCGCCGCCGGTGCCCTTCGCTCAGCATCGCGTACGTCTTGCCGACGCCCGGCGCGGCGCCCAGGTAGATCCGGAGGCTGCCTCGAGCCATGCCGTGCTCCATACCGTTGTCCAACACCGTCGTACGCCGAAGCGGAGCCTGAGGGAACCACGTTTGCGGAATCTTGATGCGCGCGTGGTCGGTGTTGACGGCTCCCTAATGCCCGAGGCGCGCGGCGCGGACGCCGTGTCCGCGCCGCCGCCGTCACCGGTCGCCGCCGGTCAGCGTGAAGAGTGCGCCAAAACCCGCCGGTCAGCGTCTAAGAAGCCGCTAAGGCTGTTGTCGCGCCGGGACGCGAGTCGTATAAGTCGAGCGTTGGCTCGCGACGAACGGTGACGACATGGCCGACTTCATCTTCATCATCGTGATGATCGCCTTCTTCGCGTTGGCGGCGCTGTTCGTCAAGGCCTGCGACCTGATCATCGGCCGCGATGATGTCGCGCTCGCCGAGGGCGCCGCCGGTGACGCTGAGCGGAACCCGACGGAGCAGGCCGCGTGATCCTCGGCTTGGCCATGGGCTGGGACGACCTCGCCGGGATCATCATCGCGGTGCTCGCCATCTCGTACCTCGTGTACGCGCTCCTGCAGCCCGAGAAGCTCTAGATGTCCACGTCCGGCTGGATCGAGTTCGCGGTCTTCGGGATACTCATCGCGTTCAGCACGCCGATCCTCGGTCGCTACATGTACCAGGTGTACGCGTGCGACCACGCGCCCGGCGACCGGTTCTTCCTGCCCGTCGAGCGGTTCATCTACCGAGTCTCCGGCGTGGACGAGAAGCGGGAGCAGCGCTGGAGCGGCTACGCCATCTCGCTGCTCGCGTTCAGCCTCGCGGGCGTACTCCTGACGTACGCCGTGCTGCGCCTCCAGGCGCACCTGCCGCTGAACCCCGACAACATGAAGGCGGTCTCGCCCCAGCTGTCGTTCAACACCGCGATCAGCTTCCTCACCAACACGAACTGGCAGGCGTATTCCGGCGAGCTCACGATGAGCCACTTCACCCAGATGTTCGGGCTCGTCGTCCAGCAGTACCTCTCGGCGGCCGTCGGCATGGCCGTCGCCATCGCGTTCACCCGGGCCCTCATCCGGCGCCGAGGCCGCACGATCGGCAACTTCTGGGTCGACACGGTCCGCTCCACCACGCGGATCCTGCTGCCCCTGTCCTTCCTGTTCGCGATCGGCCTCATGACCCAAGGCGTCATCCAGAACTTCGATGCGTCGCGGACCGTCACGACGGTCGCCGCGCAAAGCACGCACAGCACCGCCAAGGCCGAGCAGCAGACCATCCCGGGTGGGCCGGTGGCGAGCATGGTCCCCATCGAGGCGGACGGCGACAACGGCGGCGGCTTCTTCAACGCCAACACCGCGCACCCCTTCGAGAACCCGAACGCGATCACCAACCTGTTGATCTTCTGGCTGGTGGTGATGATCCCGTTCGCCTTCCCGTACACCTTCGGGAAGATGGTCGGATCGATGGCCCAGGGCTGGGTGGTCTTCGCGTCCATGGCGATCTTGTTCGTCCTGGCCACGGTGGTCGTCGCCGGCCTCGAGGGGGGTGGGAACCCGAAATTCGCTGTCGGCGGCGTCAATCAGGCCGAATCCGTCTCCCAGGTGGGCGGCAACCTGGAAGGTAAGGACACGCGGATCGGCGTGGCCGGATCGACACTGGGCGCGTCCAGCGTGACCGCGACCTCCGCGGGCGCGCAGAACTCGGCGCACGAGAGCTTCACGCCCCTCGGCGGGTCGATCCCGCTCGTCAACATGCTGCTCGGGGAGGTGAGCCCGGGCGGCGACGGCAGCGGCTTGTTCGGCAAGCTCATCTTGGTGCTCGTCGCGGTGTTCATCGCCGGACTCATGGTCGGCCGTACACCGGAGTACCTGGGGAAGAAGATCCAAGCGTCCGAGATGAAGCTCGTCGTCCTCTACATCCTTGCCGTCCCCGCCGTCGTCCTGGTCTTCTCGAGCATCGCCATCGTTCTCGACAGCGCCCAGAAGTCGCTGTCGGCGTCGGGACCGCATGGCCTGACGGAGATGGTGTACGCCTACACGTCGTCAGCCAACAACAACGGCTCGTCGTTCGCGGGCCTGGCGGCAAACACCCAGTGGTACGACACCACCCTCGGGATCGTGATGCTCGTCGGCCGGTACTTCCTCATGGTCCCGGTGCTCGCCATCGGCGGCTCGCTCGTCCGCAAGCAGTACGTCCCGCCGACCGCAGGGACCTTCCGGACCGACACGCCGCTCTTCGTCGGACTGCTCGTCGCCGTCACGTTGATCCTCGTCGGGTTGATCTACTTCCCGATCCTGGCGCTCGGACCCATCGTCGAGCACTTCATCGGTCACTTCTAACGGAGCGTGGGGATGGCTATCGACACAGCGCCGCCGCCGGAGGTTGAGCAGCCGGGCGCGCCGAAGCGTCGGCTCAGCTCGCTGTTCGACCCGAAGATCGTCCGCCGTGCGGTGATCGACGCGTTCATCAAGCTCAACCCGCGCACCGAGGCGCGGAACCCGATCATGTTCATCGTCCTGGTCGGGTCGGTCTGGACCACCGTCCTCTTCCTCCGGGACCTCGGGAGCGTGTCGAGCTCGACGAGCGTCTTCGGTGGCCTCGTCGCCCTGTTCTTGTGGTTCACGGTCCTGTTCGCCAACTTCGCCGAGGCGCTCGCGGAAGGTCGCGGGAAGGCGCAGGCGGACGCGCTGCGACGGACGCGTCAGGAGACGATGGCGTTCGTCCTCGACGCCGACGGCACCACCCGCGAGATCCCGTCGACGGAGCTGACGATCGGCGACCACGTCGTCGTGACCGCAGGGCAGGTGATCCCGGGCGACGGCGACGTCATCGAAGGGATCGCGTCGGTCGACGAATCGGCGATCACGGGCGAGTCCGCCCCGGTCATCCGTGAGTCCGGAGGTGACCGGTCAGCGGTCACGGGCGGCACCACCGTGCTGTCCGACCGGATCGTCGTCGAGATCACGACCCGGCCGGGCGAGAGCTTCATCGACCGGATGATCGCGCTCGTCGAGGGCGCCGACCGGCAGAAGACCCCGAACGAGATCGCCCTGAACATCCTCCTCGTCGGCCTCACGCTGATCTTCATCTTGGCTGTCGCCACGCTGCAGCCCTTCGCGGTGTACTCGAATGCCAAGCAGTCGATCATCGTGCTCGTCGGCCTGCTGGTGTGCCTCGCGCCGACCACGATCGGCGCGCTGCTGTCCGCGATCGGCATCGCCGGCATGGACCGGCTGGTGCAGCGCAACGTGCTGGCGATGTCCGGGCGCGCGGTCGAGGCCGCCGGCGATGTCTCCACGCTGCTGCTCGACAAGACCGGGACGATCACCTACGGCAACCGTCAGGCTGCCGAGTTCCTGCCGGTCGGTGGCCATGACGAGCGTGAGCTCGCCGAAGTCGTGCTGCTGTCCTCGCTGGCCGACGAGACCCCGGAGGGGCGGTCGATCGTCGACTTGTGCGAGCAGCGCTATCAGCTGACGCCCGTGGACATGCCGGGCGCAGAGCTCGTCCCGTTCAGCGCCCAGACCCGGATGTCGGGCATCGAATGGGAGGGTCGCTCCATCCGCAAGGGCGCGGCAGATTCCGTGCAGCGCTGGGTGGAGGAGCAAGGGGGCCAGGTTCCCCCCGACCTGGCCCCCATCGTCGAGCGCATCGCCCAGGACGGCGGCACGCCACTCGTCGTCGCCGAGGGCCTCACCATCCTCGGGGTGATCCACCTCAAGGACACGGTCAAGACCGGCATCGCGGAGCGCTTCGCCGAGATGCGCGCCCTCGGGATCCGCACCGTGATGATCACCGGCGACAACCCGCTCACGGCGGCGGCCATCGCCCGCGAGGCCGGCGTCGACGACTTCATGGCGGAGGCCACCCCCGAGGACAAGATGGCTCGGATCCGATCCGAGCAGCAGGGCGGGAACCTGGTCGCCATGACCGGCGACGGGACGAACGACGCACCCGCGCTGGCGCAGGCCGACGTCGGGGTCGCCATGAACACCGGGACCCAGGCGGCCAAAGAGGCCGGCAACATGGTCGACCTCGATTCGGACCCGACGAAGCTCATCGACGTCGTCGAGATCGGCAAGCAGCTACTGATCACCCGCGGGTCACTCACGACGTTCTCGATCGCCAACGACGTCGCCAAGTACTTCGCGATCGTCCCCGCGATGTTCATCGGCGTCTTCCCGGCGCTCAGCAGTCTGAACATCATGAACCTGTCCAACCCGCACTCCGCGATCCTCTCGGCGGTCATCTTCAACGCGGTGATCATCGTGATCCTCATCCCCTTGGCGCTGCGCGGCGTCAAGTTCAAGGCGATGGGCGCGAGCGCGATCCTGCGCCGCAACTTGGCCATCTACGGGGTCGGTGGTCTTATCGCGCCGTTCATCGGCATCAAGCTCATCGACATCGTCGTCACCGCGCTCGGGGTGCACTGATGCGCCGTCAACTGCTCCCCGCGGTCATGGTCCTCGCCTTCTTGGCCATCCTGACCGGCATCGTCTACCCGCTCGTCGTCTGGGGAATCGGCCAGACCGCGTTCAACTTCCGCGCCAATGGATCCTTCATCTCGAACAACGGCACGGTGGTCGGGTCGGCGCTCATCGGCCAGAACTTCCTCGACGCGAAGGGCAACCCGCTCCCGCAGTACTTCCAGTCCCGGCCCTCGGCGTCCGGTGCCAACGGCTACGACCCGGCCGGCGTCACGTGCCCACCGACCTCCACCAGCTGCGGCGCCTCGGGCGCGACGAACTACGGCCCCGGCGACCCGCGCTTGGTCGGCTTCATCCCCGGGCTCAACACGGTGGACCTCAACGGCAACACCTCGAAGCGCAACGTGTTCGCCACGCCGAGCGACCCGTACTGCGTGCCCACCGACAAGAGCGGCAACCCGGTGATCAGCCCGAGCGCCGGGCAGAAGTACGCCAAGAACCCGGACGGCACGTACGTGTGCGACTCGAACACCGTGCCCGAGCGCGCCGCCAGCTACCGGCAGTTGAACAACCTGCCCACGCACCAAGCCGTGCCGGTCGACGCGGTCACCGCATCGAACTCGGGTCTGGATCCCGACATCAGCGTCGCCAACGCGCACGACCAGGCGCCACGGGTCGCGGCGGCCCGCCAGCTGCCGTTGCGCACGGTCAACGACCTCATCACCGCGCACACCAACGGGCGCCA
The DNA here is from genome assembly GCA_036521915.1 of Acidimicrobiia bacterium. Classification (GTDB taxonomy): domain Bacteria; phylum Actinomycetota; class Acidimicrobiia; order IMCC26256; family PALSA-555; genus PALSA-555. The sequence goes on from DATDGU010000288.1 coordinate 7,619, forward strand.
GCTCGGATTCCTCGGTGAGACGACGGTGAACGTCGTCGACCTCAACCTGGCCCTGGACCGCCTGCACTAAGGATCGGGCGCGGCCTCGTCGCGTCCCACTACAGTCTCCGGCGGAGCGCCGGGAAGTCTGGTCGGCAGAGCAAAAGCCGTCGTCCGGAGGTCCCATGGCGCCCAAGCCACCCGCAGCACCCTCTCCCGCGGCGCGCCGCAGCACCCGCGCCCGTCTGCGCTTCGGCCTGGCGTGGTGGGCCGTCCTCATGGCCACCTGGCTACTCCTAGTCGAGACCTTCGCCGTCCCCGAACTGCTCGTCGGCGCGATCGCCGCCGGGCTCGCGGCGAGCGTCGCCGAGACGGTCCGCGAGCTCGGCTACGTGCGCTTCGCCCCTCGGCTCGTCTGGCTGCGACACGCGCCGCGGATCGCGGGCCAGATCCTGGTCGACTGCGGGATCCTGTTCGCCGCGCTCGCCCGGCGGCTGCTCCAGGGGCGCGACGTCCGGGGCGTCATGCTGCGGATCCCCGTCCGCTACGGCGACGACAGCGCCCGCGACGCGGCGCGGCGCGCGCTGCTGAACTTCGGGGTTTCGATCACACCCAACAGCTACGTCGTCGACCTCGACCCCGAGACGTCGACCGTGCTCATCCACCAGCTCGTGGCCGGGCCGGTCGACCCGCTCGTCGAGGGCGACCCCGGCGCGGGAGGCGGCGCGTGACCGTCTGGCTGGCGCCGTGCGTCGCGCTGCTCGTCGGGCTCGTCCCGCTGGGTGTCGTGATCCTGCGCCGTTCGGCGCTCGAGGGACTCGTCGCCCTCGAGCTGGCGAGCGTGATCAACACCCTTATCCTCATGCTGCTCGCGGAGGCCTTCCACCGCCCCGGGTTCATGGACCTCGCGCTCGCCCTCGCGCTGCTGGCGCTGGCCGGCGGCCTCGTCTTCGCGCGGCTGGTCGAGCGATGGATCTGACCACCTTCGCCGTCGGGGCGCTCGTCGCCCTCGGCGTCGCCGTCGAGCTCGCCTGCTGCCTCGGCGTCGTCGTGATGCGCGACGTCTACGACAAGCTCCACTTCACGGGTCCGGCGGCGATCCTCGGTCCCCTCGCGCTCGCGGGCGCGATCGTCGTCCAGGAGGGCCTGAACCAGGCCGGCATCAAGGCGGTGCTGATCGCGGGCCTGCTGCTCGTCGCCAACCCCGTGCTGACGCACGCCACCGGGCGGGCGCTCTACATCCGCCAGCGCGACCACCTCGAGCCGGCGGAGGACGAGCTCCGGTGAACGTCCTGCTCGGGACCGCGCTCATCCTCGTGGCCGCCGCAGGGACCGTCGTCGTCGTGCTCCGCGACCCGCTCCGGCAGGCCCTCGCCGTGAGCATGTTCGGGATCCTCCTCGGGATCGTGTTCTTCGCCGTCCAGGCCCCCGACGTCGCGCTGTCCGAGATCGTGGTGGGCGCCGTCGCGCTCCCGCTCATGATCCTGCTGGCGCTCGCCAAGATCCGCGGCGGGGTGCAGTGACCCGGCGGACGCGGCTCCGGCTGTTCCTCGTATCCGCCGCGGTGCTCGCGGTCGTGGTGCTCGCCGGCTTCGGCGAGCTGCCGGCGTTCGGCCACCCGGGCGCGACCTTCGGCGCGGTCCTCAACGCGCTGTCGGTGCCCCAGCGCCACATCACCGACGTCGTCACCGCGGTGAACTTCACCTACCGCGGCGTCGACACCCTCGCCGAGGAGTTCATCTTCTTCGCCGCCGTCACCGCCGTCGTGCTGCTGCTCGCGCCGGGCGACGACGAACACGCCGACCACGCGTCGGACGCCGCGACGGGGCGCTGGGTGCCCCAGACCAGCGACGCCGTCCGGGTCCTCGCCCTCGCGCTGGTCGGCCCCACCATCCTGTTCGGCCTCTACATCGTCGCCCACGGGCACCTGACACCCGGCGGCGGCTTCCAGGGCGGCGTCGTGCTCGCGACCGGCGTCCTGCTCGTCTACCTCGCGGGCGAGTACACGCACCTGCACGGCCTCTACCCGGACACGGTCGTCGAGGGGATCGAGCTCGGCGGCGCGAGCGCGTTCGTCGTCATCGGCCTGATCGGCCTGGCGGTGGGCGGGACCTTCCTCGCCACCTGGGGTCCGCTGGGCCAGGTCGGCCAGCTGAACTCCGCCGGGAACGTGCCGCTGCTCAACGTGTCGGTCGGCGCCGAGATCGGCGCGGGGTTCGTGCTGCTCCTGAGCGCCTTCCTGCGCCAGACGATCGTGCTGCGGCGGCACCCGCCGGCGAACGCGTCGGGGTCGGCGTGAGCGTCCTCGCCTACGGCGTCGCGGCCTGGCTGCTCTTCGTCGGGCTGTGGGGCATCGTGCAGAGCCGCAACCTGGTGCACCTCGTGATCTGCCTGGCGGTCGTCCAGGCCGCGACGTACGTCCTGCTCGTCGCCATCGGCTACCGGGCGGGCGCGGTCGCCCCCGTCTTCGCCGTGCGGCTCGGCACCGTCGCGGTCGACCCGGTCGTCCAGGCGCTGTGCCTCACCGACGTCGTGGTGGGCACGACCGTCACCGCGCTGCTCCTCGCGCTCGTGGTGCAGATCCACAAGCGCACCGGGTCGCTCGACCCGGACAGCCTCCGCGATCTGGGGGAGTAGCCGTGCCGTCGCTCGCGCCGTACCCCGTCGTCGTGCCGCTGCTCACCGCGCCGGCCATCCTGGCCGGCCGGCGACACCTGCCCCGCGCCGTGGTCCGCGGCCTCGCCCTCGCCGCCGCGCTCACCGTCGCCGCGCTCGGGGCGACGCTGCTCGCCCAGGCCCACGGCGTCGGCGTGTACTGGTTCGGCGGCTGGCGTCCCCGCCACGGCGTCGTGATCGGCGTCAACTTCGCCGTCGACAGCTTCGGCGCCGCCGGCGTGCTCTTCGCCGGCGCGCTCACCGCCGCGGTGCTGCTCGCCGCGGGCTCCTGGCACCGGTTCGGGCCGCTCGCCCATGTCCTCACCCTCGTGGTGCTCGCCGCGGCGAGCGGCTTCTGCCTCACCGGCGACCTCTTCAACATGTTCGTGTTCTTCGAGCTGATGAGCGTGGCCACGATCGCACTCTTGGCGCTCGGTGACACCCGCTCGCTCCGCGGGGCGCTCCACTTCGCCATCAGCAACAGCATCGGCGCGTTCTTCGTGCTCATCGGCATCGCGCTGCTGTACGCGCGCACGGGGGCGCTCAACTTCGCGGCGATCGGCGAGCACCTCGCCGCGCACCGCGCCGACCAGCTCGTGGTCGTCGCGCTGCTGCTGCTCGTCGTCGGGTTCATGATCAAGGCGGCGATCGTCCCCTTCCATTTCTGGCTGGTCGACGCCGCGTCGTCGGCGCCGCCGCCGGTCTCGATGCTGCTCGTCGGGCTCCTCGACACCCTCGGCGTGTACGCGATCGCCCGGATCTACTGGACGATGTTCTCGAGCCCGCACGCGCGGGTCGGCACGCTCCAGCCGGTGCTGGTCGGCGCCGGCGTCGCGACGGCGCTGCTCGGCGCCGTGCTGTGCCTGGCGCACGAGGCGCCGACGCGTCGGCTCGCCTTCGTCGCCGTCAGCCACGCCGGGCTGATGCTCGTCGGCGTCGGGCTGCTGTCGCGCGCCGGGCTCGCCGGGTTCGGCATCTACGCCGTCGCGAGCGGGGCGACGAAGGCCGCGCTGTTCGCGCTCGCGACGCCCGACCGCGCCCACGGCTGGCTCGGCGAGCGCGGGCGGCGCGCGCTGCTCGTGGTGGCCGGGCTGGTCCTGGCCGGGCTCCCGCCCGCGGCGACGTGGCTCGGGAAGGGGCTCCTCGAGGGCGGCGCGACCGGCGCCGCCCACGCGGCGGTCGTCGCGCTCGTGCTGGTGGTGTCGGTGCTCACCGCGGCGACGGTCATCGAGCTCGCCGTGGCCGGTCGGGACGCACGAGCGGGCCCGCCGGCCATCCGGCGCTCGGGGGCCCTCGTCGCCGGAGCCGTCCTGCTCGCCGCGACCGTGGGTCTCGGCCTCGTCCCCGGCCTGACCGGCGGCAGCGTCGACGCCGCGGCGCGATTCGTGGACCGGCCGGCCTACGCCGGCGCCGTCCTCGGCTCGGCGGTCCCGCCCGTGTCGCCGAGCACCACCCCAGGCCTTGGCGTCACGCCGGCGCTGCTCGGTGTCGCGTCGG
>DATDGU010000289.1:0-4330 GCA_036521915.1 Acidimicrobiia bacterium
GCGTGTCGCCCGCCTCGGGCGTCCCGGCGAGGGCGCGCTCGACGCGGCGGGCCACGCGGATCGCGTGGCGCCGGTCGTGACGGGGGAGCTGCGCCCACAGGCGGTACTCGGCGTCGTCGAGCACGTCCTTCACCCACGCGACGTCCGCGGCGCGCGGCGGCCCCGGCCACAGCGCGCCGAGGAACCGGCGGACGAGGTGCGCGGCGCGGCTCATCCGAACACGAAGTGGCTCAGCGCGTCGAAGAACGGCTGGATGATCGTCCCGAGCACCCCGGTGAAGAAGATGAGCAGCAGGATGATCAGCAGCCCGTACGGCCGGAACCGGTACCAGTGGGGCAGCCACGACGCGGGGAGGAGCCGCTCGAGCAGCGCGGACCCGTCGAGCGGCGGGATCGGGAGCAGGTTGAACAGGCCGAGCAGCAGGTTCACGAGCGCGAAGAGGAACGCGACCTCGAGGAGCAGGTCGGGCGCCGGCGAGGTGATCGAGCTCGGTGCCACCGCACCGTTCGCGTACAGGGCCCGGGCGACCAGCGCGGCGATCACCATGAGGATCAGGTTCGTCGTCGGTCCGGCGAGGCTCACGAAGATGATGTCGCGACGCGGGTGGCGGAGCTGCTGAGGGTTGATCGGGACCGGCTTGGCGTAGCCGAAGATCGGCAGGCCGGCGAGCGCCCCCATCGCCGGCAGGATGATCGAGCCGAACGGGTCGAGGTGGGGGATCGGGTTCAGCGTGAGGCGCCCGGCCCGCTTCGCCGTGTCGTCACCCAGCCACAGCGCGACGACCCCGTGGCTCAGCTCGTGGAGGATGACGGCGACGACCAGGCACCCGAAGAGGATGAGCGCCTCGCGCAGGGGCACGCGGTCAGCGCTTGGACGCGCAGGTGATGCAGAGCCGGGCGGCCGGCATCGCCTCGAGGCGGGCCTCGCCGATCGGGCCGCCGCAGCCCTCGCAGCGCCCGTAGGTGCCCTCGTCGAACTTCTGGAGGGCGACCTCGATGTCCTCGAGCGTGTCCGACAGGCTCACCGCCAGGGCGTCGATCTCACCGCGCTCGGCCGTCACCTGGCTCGAGTCGGCGAACCCCTCGTCGAAGGTCAGATCGGGGTCGGGGCCGTGCCCGAGCTTGCGCAGCTGGGCCAACAGCCGGTCCCGCTCCTCCTGGAGCTGGGCGCGCAACGGCGCATGCGACGTGTCGGCCATCCGAAAATGCTACTGCTCCCCCTCCCCGACGTCCCCGGCCGATCCGCCCGCCGGCAGGCGGGCCCGGGGGTGGGCGGCGTCGTAGACCGCCTTGAGCCGGGCCGCCGACACCTGCGTGTACACCTGCGTCGTGGCGAGGCTGGCGTGGCCGAGCAGCTCCTGCACCACCCGGATGTCCGCCCCGTGGTCGACCATGTGCGTGGCGCACGAATGGCGCAAAACGTGCGGGTACACCCGCTCGCCCAGGCCGGCCCGCTCCCCCGCGGCGTGCACGCGCATCCACACTCCTTGGCGCGTCAGGCGGCCCCCGCGCGCGTTCAGGAACACGGCGTCGCCGGGCCGGCCCCGGGGCGTCAGCAGCGCCGGGCGGCCCGACGCCAGGTAGGCCTGCGTGGCGGCGCGGGCTGGCCGCCCGACGGGCACGAGACGCTCCTTCGCCCCCTTGCCCAGCACCCGCACGACCCCGGCGTCGAGGTCGAGGTCGGCCCGGTCGAGGCCGACGAGCTCGCTGATCCGCACGCCCGCGCCGTAGAGCACCTCGAGCATCGCCCGGTCGCGCAGCGCGCGCGGCTCGTCGCCCTCGGCGGTCGCCAGCAGCGCGGCGACCTCCTCCTCGGTGAGCGGCTTCGGGATCCCGGCGGGGACCCGCGGCGGCGCGACCTCGTCGCTCGGGTCGGCGGACGCGAGGCCCTCGTCGAGACAGAAGCGGTGCAGCGACCGGACGGCGACGAGCGCCCGGGCCGCCGACGCGGGTGCCAGCGGCGAGCCGTCCCCGTTCCGGGGGGCGACGAGCGCCCCGGCGTACTCGCCGACGAGTCTCGGCGTCACCGCGTCGGGGCTCGTGACCCCGTGCGCGCGCAGGAACCGCGCGTACGCCCGCAGGTCGCGCCGGTAGGCGGCGAGCGTGTTCGGGCGCAGCCCGCGCTCGACCGCGAGGTAGCTGGCGTGCTCGGCGAGCGCGTCCTCGAGGGCGTCGGGGCCGGGCGCGTCGGCCACCGCTCAGCGCCCCCCGCGGCCCTCGAGGTGCCGGCGGGTGAGGAGCAGCCCGATGATGCTCTTCGCGTCGACGAGCTCGCGGCGCGCGATGAGGTCGGGCACGTCGTCGAGCGCGACCGACTCGATCGTCATCTCGTGCTCCTCGGCGCTCACCGCCCGCCGCTCGGGCAGCTGCGTCAGGTCGGTGGCGCAGTACAGGTGCGTGTGCTCGTCGCAGAACCCGGGCGAGTTGTAGAACTCGGCGAGGAGCGTCAGCTCGCCCGGACGGCGGCCGATCTCCTCCTCGAGCTCGCGTGTCGCCGTCGCCTCGGGCGCCTCCCCGGCGACGTCACGCTTCCCCGCGGGGATCTCGAGCAGCGCCCGCTCGACGGCGACACGCCACTGGCGGACCATCAGCACGTGGTCGCCCTCCACCGGCACCATCGCCACCGCGCCCGGGTGACGGACCACGGTGCGGCTGAACCCGCCGTCAGGGCCGGCGACGCGCAGCTCCGCGAGCTCCAGGAAGGAGGTCCGGCACCGCGTCGTCGACTCGACGACGCGGAAGTCGGTCACGACGCCGTGAGCTGGGCGGTGACGATCGGCAGCCGCGGGGCGCGGCCCTCGGCCCGCTCGGCGGCGGCCCGCACGAACGCGGCGAACAGCGGGTGGGGACGGTCGGGTCGGCTCTTGAACTCGGGGTGGGCCTGCGTCGCCACGTAGAAGGGGTGCACCGCCCGGTCGAGCTCGATGAACTCGACGAGGCGGTCGTCGGGCGACGTGCCGCTCGAGCGCAGCCCCGCCTCCTCGAGCCGCGCCCGGTAGCGGTTGTTCACCTCGTAGCGGTGACGGTGCCGCTCGTAGATGAGCTCCTCGCCGTACGCGTCGGCGACGAGCGAGCCTGCGACGAGCTTCGCCGGGTACGTCCCGAGGCGCATCGTCCCGCCGAGGTCGATCACCTCGCGCTGCTCGTCCATCAGGTCGATCACCGGGTGCGGCGAGTGCGGGTCGAACTCGCTCGAGTTCGCGCCGAGCAGCCCGCACACGTCACGCGCGTACTCGATCACCGCGCAGTGCAGGCCGAGGCACAGCCCGAGGAACGGGACGCCGTGCTCCCGCGCGAACCCCGCCGCGGCGATCTTGCCCTCGATGCCCCGGAACCCGAACCCGCCCGGGATGATCACCCCGTCGAGGCCGCGCAGGCGGCCCTCGGCGAGCATCCCCTCGAGGTCGTCGGACGCGATCCAGTCGATCTCGACGCGCGCGCCGCACCCATACCCGCCGTGACGGAGCGCCTCCACGACCGACAGGTACGCGTCCGGCAGGTTCACGTACTTGCCGGCGAGGCCGATGCGCACTGTCCGCTCCGCGGCGTCGATCCCGGCGACCAGGTGGCGCCACGAGGTGAGGTCCGGCTCGCGGTCGTCGAGGCGCAGCACCCGGCAGACGTAGTCGTCGAGGCCCTCCTCGTGGAGGACGAGCGGGATCTCGTAGAGATGGTCAGCGTCGACCGCCGACACGATCCCCTCCTCGGGCACGTCGCAGAGCTGGGAGATCTTCTCCTTCAGCCGGGTCGGGATCGGTCGGTCCGAGCGGCACACGATCGCGTCCGGCTGGATCCCCCGGCTGCGCAGCTCGGTCACCGAGTGCTGGGTGGGCTTGGTCTTCTGCTCCCCCGACGGGCCGATGAACGGCACGAGGGTCACATGGACGTAGAAGACGTTGTCGCGCCCGACGTCCTTGCGGAACTGGCGGATCGCCTCCAGGAACGGGAGGATCTCGATGTCGCCGACCGTGCCGCCGACCTCGGTGATGACCACGTCGACGTCCTCGTCGGCGAGGCGCAGGATCCGGTCCTTGATCTCGTTGGTGATGTGCGGGATCACCTGCACCGTCTGACCGAGATAGGCGCCGCGCCGCTCCTTGGCCAGGACCTCCTGGTAGATGGACCCGGTCGTCGCGTTCGACTTCTTGGTCAGCGGCACGTCGACGAACCGCTCGTAGTGCCCCAGGTCAAGGTCGGTCTCGCCGCCGTCCTCGGTGACGAACACCTCACCGTGCTGGAAGGGGTTCATCGTGCCGGGGTCGACGTTGATGTACGGGTCGAGCTTCTGGAGCGTCACCCGCACGCCGCGGCTCTTCAGGAGTCGCCCGAGC
>DATDGU010000290.1:0-10303 GCA_036521915.1 Acidimicrobiia bacterium
CGTCGGCGGCCGCCGCGGTGAGCTCCAGGAACCGGCGGCGGAACCAGGTCTCGAGGTCCGCCTCGTCGGCGTCGACGTAGACGCCGACGTCGAGCAGGTCCGCCGCCACGCTCAGCACGTTCACGCCCTCGACGATCAGCACGTCGACCGTCGGGACCTCGCGCGCGCCGTCGATGTCGTAGGTGACGTGGGAGTAGCAGGGCACCGAAAGCGGCAGGCGCCCGCCGCGGGCGCCGGCCAGGAAGGCGCGCAGCGTGTCGACGTCGTAGGACTCGGGGAAGCCCTTCCGTGCGATGAGGCCGCGGGCGCCGAGCTCCGCGTTCGAGCGCAGGAAGCCGTCGGTGCCGACCACGTCGACGCGCCGGTCGCCCAGCGCGTCGCGCAGCGCGAGGGCCAGCGTCGTCTTGCCCGCGGCGACGCCGCCGGCGATGCCGACGACGACGGGCACGCGAGGGCACGAGTCGACCAGGGCCCGCACCGCCCCGACGGCGTCGCTCACCCGCGCATGTGGTCCGAGAGGTCGCCGGCGAGATCGGGGCGGATGACCCGCTCCACGAAGCGCCACTCGCCGTCGAGCCGGGCGAACCGGTCGTCGTAGCGGCCGGTGAGGACGGGCAGCACGCCCCGGCCCGGGCGGGCCTGGACGACGGTGAAGGCGCATCGGCTCGTGGCCGTGCCCGCCGACGCGTCGACCTGGACCTCGAGGTTCGAGAGCACGTGCTGGGATCGCGGCGTGCCGTCGTCGTAGAGGACGACCGGGTCGTACATGCGGCGCACCGCGGCGGCCCCGGTCAGGACGTCGCTGCGCCGGGTGGTGCGCACCACCGCGTGCTCGAAGAGGGCGGCGACGCCGTCGAGGTCACCCCGGTCGAGCCGCTCGGCGTACGCGACCACGAGCGCGCGCACCGCCTCGTCGTCGGACATCGGCGTCATCATGACGCGCCGCCGCCGACGCGTCCCGACCGCGGCCGGTAGTTTCCGAGCGTGCCCTGGCGCGCCGTCATCTTCGACCTCGGCGGGGTCGTGCTCCCGTCACCGCTCGACACGTTCCGCGCCTACGAGGCCCGCCACGGCCTGCCCCGCCGGTTCCTGAGCGAGGTCGTCCTCGCCGGCGGGGAGAGCGGCGCCTGGTCCCGCTTCGAGCGCGGCGAGCTCGGACCCGACGAGTTCGCCCGAGTGTTCGAGCGCGAGTGCGCCGCGGCCGGCGGGCAGGTCGACGTCACCGCGCTGCTCGGCGAGGTCGCCACCGGCGCCGGCCCGCGCCCCGCCATGATCGCCGCCCTTCGCGCCATCCGCGCCCACGGCCTGCGCACGGCGGCGCTAACGAACAACTGGCGGGCGGACGACGGGGCCGCGGTCGGCGAGCGCCACAGCGACCTCTTCGACGCGTTCGACGTCGTCGTCGAGTCGGCGGTCGAGGGGCTGCGCAAGCCCGACCCGCGCATCTACGAGCTGGCATGCGAGCGCCTCGGCGTCGCGCCCGGCGACGCCGTGTTCCTCGACGACCTCGGCGTGAACCTCAAGCCGGCCCGCGCCCTCGGCATGGCCACCATCAAGGTCGCCGAACCCGACGTCGCGCTCGCCGAGCTCGCCGAGGTCCTCGGCTTCCCGCTCGACGGCGCCGCGGCGGCCCGCTGATGGAGCTCGTCCTCGTGCGCCACGCGCAGCCGGTGCGCGTCGACGAGGGGACCGTCGCGGGCGCGGCCGACCCCGAGCTGAGCGGAGCCGGCCGACGCCAGGCCGAACGGCTCGCCGCGTGGCTGACGGCGGACGCGCCCGCGGCGCTGCTCTCCAGCCCGCTCCGGCGCGCCCGTGAGACGGCGGCGCCGGTCGCCGAGGCGCTCGGGCTCCCCGTCGAGGTCGTCGACGGGCTCGCCGAGTACGACGCCGCCGCGGGCGAGTACATCCCGATCGAGGAGCTGCGGGCCGCGAAGGACGAGCGCTGGTACGCCACGATCGAGGGCCGCTGGGCTGACGTCGGTGGTGTCGACCCCCATGAGTTCCAGGCCCAGGTGGTGCCCGTCGTCGAATCCGTGATCGCCCGCTTCCCCGGACGCCGCGTCGTGGTGTTCACGCACGGCGGGGTGCTGAACGTCTACCTCGCCCACGTCCTCGGGCTCGACGCCGCGCTGTGGTTCCATCCCGAGTACACGTCCGTGAGCCGCGTACAGGCCGCCCGCAGCGGGCAGCGCAGCGTCGCCACCCTCAACGAGACGGCGCACCTCTACGCGCGCCGAGAACCCCGGGAGGTCTCCTCGTGACCGTGCACACCGACCGCGACGGGCCCGTGCTCGTCGTCACCATCGACCGGCCCGAGGTCCGCAACGCCGTGGACGCGCCGACCGCCGCCGCCCTCGCCGACGCGTTCCGCGCCTTCGACGCGGACGACGCCCTCGGCGTCGCCGTCCTCACCGGCGCCAACGGCACCTTCTGCGCCGGCGCCGACCTCAAGGCGATGCGTGGTGGCGACCCGAACCGCGTGACCGCGACCGGTGATGGCCCGATGGGACCCACCCGCATGCTGACCGCGAAGCCCGTGCTCGCCGCCGTCGAGGGCTTCGCCGTCGCCGGGGGGCTCGAGCTGGCGTGCTGGTGCGACCTGCGGGTCGCAGCGCGCGACGCCGTCTTCGGGGTCTTCTGTCGCCGCTGGGGCGTCCCGCTCATCGACGGCGGCACCGTGCGGCTGCCCCGGCTCATCGGCCTGAGCCACGCCCTCGACCTCATCCTCACCGGCCGGGGCGTCTCGGGCGACGAGGCCGCCCGGCTGGGCCTCGCCAACCGGCTCTGCGAGCCCGGCGCGGCGCTGACCGACGCCCGCGCGCTCGCCCACGACCTGGCCCGGCTCCCGCAGGTGTGCCTGCGAAACGACCGCCGCTCGGCCTACGAGCAGGCGGGGCTCGACCTCGACGCCGCGATGCACCGCGAGTACGAGCTGGGTGTCGACACGCTGTCGTCACCCGAGTTCGCCGCCGGCATCGCCCGCTTCGCGGGCGGCGAGGGACGCCACGGCGCGCCGACCCCGTCGTAGAGTCGCCGGGGGGAAATCCTCGGGAAGGGACGCGGTGGCAGCAGACACCAAGCGCAGCGTGGCGGACATCATGAGCCGGCCCGTCGTCACCGCGACCGGCGACGAGCCCGTCTCTGCGGCGGCGCGGCGCATGCGCGAGCAGGCCGTCGGGTCGGTCGTCGTCGTCGATGGTGACCGGGCCGTCGGGATCCTCACCGAACGCGACCTCGTCCGCCACGCCGCGGCCGGCGCCGACGCGGACGTCGCCGTCGCCGACTGGATGACCGGCGACCCCGATCACGTCGCGCCCGACGCCGAGGCCGGCGCGGCGTTCGCCAGCCTCTCCGAGCACGGCTACCGCCACATCCCCGTCGTCGAGGACGGTCGCCTCGTCGGCATCGTGTCGATGCGCGACCTCATGCGCATCGCGCAGATCCAGCCGGCCGCGTCGCTCGCCCACGAGGTGCCGAAGGGACTCGAGGGCGTCGTCGTCGCCGAGACCGAGATCGGCGACGTGCGCGGCCTCGAGGGCTTCTACCACTACCGGCAGTACAACGCCGTCGAGCTCGCCGAGACCCGATCGCTCGAGGACGTTTGGTACCTGCTGTTCCAGGGCGACCTCCCGACCGCGGCGCAGCGCGAGGCGTTCCTCGACGAGGTGCGCCCGCTGCGCGTCATCCCGGCTGAGCTGCGCGCCGCGCTCCCCGAGATCTCCGCCGTGGCCGGCGCCGCGCCACCGCTCGATCGCTTCCGCACCGCCGTGTCGGCGCTCGGCGCGTCGCTCGGCTTCCCGCCGTCCTACGACTGCAGCGCGCCCGAGCTGCGCGCCCAGGCGCTCCGCGTCTGCGCGGTCGCCCCGACGCTGCTCTGCGCGCTGCACCGCCTCGAGCACGGCGAGGCGCTCATCGACCCCGACCCCGAGCTGCCCTACGCCGCCAACTACCTCTACATGATGCTCGGGACGGTTCCGACGCCCGAGCACGCCCGCGCCGTCGAGCAGTACCTCATCTCGACGATCGACCACGGGTTCAACGCGTCGACGTTCACCGCACGGGTCATCACATCGACGGGCGCGGACCTCGCCGCGGCCGTCGTCGGCGCGATCGGCGCCCTGTCCGGCCCGCTGCACGGCGGCGCGCCCAGTCGGGCGCTTCAGATGCTCGACGAGATCGGCACGATCGACAACGCCGACGCCTGGATCCGCGCCGCCGTCGAGCGCGGCGACCGCCTCATGGGCTTCGGCCACCGCGTCTACAAGACCGACGACCCCCGCTCGGTCATGCTCCGCAGCGTCGCCGAGCGCCTCGGCGGTCCGAAGCTCGAGCTCGCCGAGCGGGTCGAGCAGCTCGCCGTCGAGATCCTCGCCGAGCTCAAGCCCGGCCGGAAGCTCTACACAAACGTCGAGTTCTACGCCGGCATCGTCATGGACGCCTGCGGCGTGCCCCGCGACATGTTCACGCCCACCTTCGCGTCGAGCCGCGTGATCGGCTGGTGCACCCACATTCTCGAGCAGGCGGCCGACAACCGGCTCATCCGCCCGAGCGCCCACTACGTGGGGCCGCCCCCGCCCCAGCCGGTCCCGCCCGCCGAGTAGCTCGGCCGCACCCGCCGCGCCGTCAGGGCGTGGGGGGCGACGTCGTCGGGACCGTGGCCGTCGGCGGGAGGACCTCACCCGGGACTGGTGGCCGGAGGTAGGCGTACTGCGGGTCGAGCGTCGGCGGGTTCGGGTTGATCGGCGCGCAGAGGAACGGCTGGCCGGGGCGACCGAACTGCGGCACGAACTTGCCATTCGTGGCGACCACGTACGCCGCGCACCCCTCGGTGCCCGACGGCACGGTGTTGCCCATGTTGTTTGGCGGGCCGTGCCCGTCGACGCCCCAGTTGATCGGCGGGCGGAGCCCGTCGGCGGTGTAGCCGTTGAAGGTGTTGATCGCGTCGACCACCGACTTCTGGGTGAAGTTCGGGCCCGCCTTCTTGATCCCCTTGTAGAGCATGTCGGCGTCGATCCACCCGGCCAGCGCCTGCTCGTTGATCGGCTTGTGGATCGCGTTCATCTCCTTGATGAACAGCTGGAGGGTCTTGGACTCCTTGGCGAGCTCGAACGGCCAGAAGTCGATGAGGAAGTACACGTTGTTGAGCTCGTTGCCGTACTTCGCGAGGGTCTGGGGGTCGTAGCCCTGGGGGGCGTAGAACTTCACGTCGTTGAGCCCGGCGCGGCGCAGGGCCTGGGCCGCGCTGATGACACCCGAGATGTCCATGCACGTCGCGACGAACTGGACGCCCTTGCTCTTCATGGCGTCGACGTCGGAACCGAGGTCCGTGAACCCGAACGCGAGGCTTGTGTCCACGAACGCGACATCGAAGCCGTACTCCTTGAAGCCGGCTTCCGTCCCGGCCGCGCACTGCGTTGACGACGGCGCGGTGTACGCCAGGATCGCGACGGTGTGCGCGCCGACCTGGTGGGCGACCGACGCGGGCGCGAGGCTCGGGCAGGTGAAGCAGAGATAGGAGCCCTTCTCGCCGAAGAGGTTCGGCCCGTCGGCCCACTCGGCGTTGATGTTCCACCCGAACGTCGGGACGCCCTTCGACGCGAGGTACGGCCCGGCGGCGAAGATCTGGGTGACCACCGGGAGCACGGCGAACACGTGCTTCTCCTCGACGAGCGACCGGGCCTCTTCGACGTCCTGGGACGCGCGCGACTGGTCGTCGAGCTGGGCCACGAGCTTGAACTTGTGCCCGTAGATCCCGCCCTTGGCGTTGACGTAGTTGAAGTACGCCTGGGTGCCGTCGAAGCCGGACGCGTAGGGCTGCCCGACCGGGTTGGTGACGCCGGCCAGACCGCCAACCTCAATGGTCGTCGGGGTCACCCCCGGTCGGCCGCTCGATTGCGCCCCGGCGGGCGCCGCCCCGACCAGCGCGACGACGACGGCCACCACGACGAGCAGACCCGCCCGCGGCCCATGACCCGACCTCAGCATCGGCCCTCCCCCCTCGGCCGACCGACCCGAAGCGCGGACTGTAGCGAGCGGGTGGAGCGCCTGCCGGGGCCCGACGGGGTGGCGTGCCCGGAGGAGGAGTCGAACCTCCACGCCCCGAGGGGCCGGCGGGTTTAAGCCGCCTGCGTCTGCCGTTCCGCCATCCGGGCCCCATTCGAGGGTAGGCGGTCCTCCGGCGGGGCCTCGCCCGCGGCGGCGAGCAGCGCGGCGCGGGCCCGACCGGCGGCGTCGCCGTCGAGGCGGTTGGCCCGTACGACGCCCTCGACCATGTCGGCGGTCACGTCCGTAAGCGAGCGGTCGCGGCGCACCACCGAGATGAGCGCCCCGCCCGGGTAGTGGCGCACGGTGCGGACCGCACCGCGGAGCCGGGGGGGCGATCGGAAGGCGGGGACGGTCAGCCCCTCGGCCCGGGCGGCCGCGCCGAGGCGCCGCGCCGTCTGCGCGAACTCCAGCGCCGTGGCAGCGCTGCGGGGTCGAGGGTCTCCGCCCATCCGTTGCAGCGTCGCGCCGAGGTGTGACGCTCGGCGAGTGGCGCCGAGCCACGTCCGTCCGCCCACGCCCTCGGCCGGCTCACCACCGCTCGGTGAGCCACTCGATGAGCCCGGTCAGGTCGAGGCCACGCGCGTAGTCGACGAGGAACGGGATCTGGTCGACGGCGTCCTGGCCGATCGTGACGCCGGGCTCGAACGTCGGCGCGAACCGGTAGTAGCGGTCGCGGAGCAGGTGACGGCACTGATAGTCGGCGATCCCATTGACCCCGTCGAGCATCAGGTCGATGAGGGGACGCACCCACTGCAGCTGGCCCCAGTCGTGCGATCCCTTGATGTACTGCAACGCACGCCCCGTTCCGAGCGAGAGCAGCACGAGCTGCGCCAGGTCTCCGCGGTCGCTGACGTCGTTCCGCCGATCCTGGGTCTGGGCGACCGCGCACATCGACGGGTTGGTGGCGAACACGCCCCCGTCGACGAACCCGTCGGCGGTCGGGAAGTAGGTGGGTGCCGCGGCGGTGTAGGTGCCGACCTCGGAGACGAGCCGCTCGCCATCCGAGTCGTCACCCGGGAAGTTGTGGAAGAGCTTGGGCTTCCACGTGCGCTGGGCGGGGTCCGGCGCTTCGTTGTCGAGGTGGAACGCGGCCACGAGCACGCGGGTGTGCAGCTCGGCGAGGCGGCGCTCGCCGAACACCTCGTGGAGCTGACCCCGGAGGTTCTCGAGCCGGTAGGTGGCGCCGATGAGGTTGTCGAGGTCGAGGATCTGGTGCAGGAGCGTCTTGTGGAAGATCGTCGGCGCCCGCTGCTCGTAGAGGTCGAGGATCGCGGGCAGCCCGAGATCGCCGGCGAGCGCCAGCGCGATCAGGCCGCCCGTCGAGGTCCCAGCGAACAGGTCGGTCGTCGCGAGCAGGTCGCCGAGGCTCGGCTCCTGGGTCAGCCGCTGGAGCACGATGACCGGGACGACGCCGCGGACGCCGCCGCCGTCGATGCTGATGACCCGGGACATCGCCATCGCCGCACCTCCTGCTGCGCCGCGATGATGGCCTACCGCCGTGGAGGCGTCGGGACGAGGCAAGGAGCTGGATGCGCTCACGAGCGTCGGCACGCATCCCCTCGCCCGCCCCGGGAAGCACGGAAGGGCCGAAGCGGCACCGGAGCGCGGGACGCGCGGGCAACCCAGCAAGCACCATTCGGTCGGGAAGGCCATGAAGCAGCTGGGCGTCACTACTTCAGGTTCGAGCGTTGGTACTGGACGATGACCTCACCCTGGTCGTCGTGCTCTCGAGTCGATCTGCGGAAACCCATGCCGTCGTAGAGACGCTGGGCGCGCTGGTTGTCTGCGTGGGTCCACAACTGCGCGGCGCTATAGCCCCTCAGGCGCGCGTGATCGAGGAGCGCCTCGACGAGGTGTCGGCCGATTCCTTGGCCCCAACGCTGAGAAGCCACGAACACCGCCGACACGTGACAGAGCCCCGCGATCGGTGGTCCAGCACCATCGTCGGCATTCGCCTGGATGCCGAGCGCCATGCCAATGATCGCCTTGTCATCATCAGCGACGACGAGAAACGCGTCCAATTTGGCCATGGAGCCCCGAATCCGGTTCTCATGGTGGGTTGGGGGTCGCTCACCCGAGCGCCGCGCGGTGCTAGCTGCTCGCCACACGTCAACCGCTGGCTCGTAGTCGCTCTGCGTTCCGGCGCGGATTTCCACGATGAAAGATGCTAGGGAACCGAGCCGACTAGCCAGCCGAACGGGAAATCAAACTTGGCCCCCTTGATCGCAAAGTTCGGGTGCCGCTTCGGCCCTTCCGTGCTTTCTGCCCCGGTTGGTGTGTCGCGCTGCTCGTGTCTCGCTTCTCGGTTTCGGCCCTCCCTGTGTGCGGTGTTGTGGTGACACCAGGAAGCACGGAAGGGCCGAAGCGGCGGGCAACGCGGCGGAGTAGGGCACGCGGGGCGGCGCAGCTTTTGACGCGTTGACCTGCGTCCAATGGCGAGCGGAAGGAGACAAACCTGGCCCCGGCACGGGTTCGGGTGGGGTGGGGCTAGACATCGGGTCCGCTTCCGGTTATCATCTTTGGGCCATCTGCGGAGTAGAGGTCACGACCTCAACGAGGGAGAGAACCTCATGCCCGCAGTGGCGTTCCGTGGAGCCGTCGCCGGTCTCGGTGTCGGAACAGCGCTCCTTGCCGTAACAGGGCTGGTCGCCGGGTCAGGCCCAGCGGGGGCGGCGCCCCAAACCCAGACGTTCTCGTTCACGGGCGCCGCGCAGTCGTTTGTGGTCCCGGCCAATGTCTGTCAGATCACCGTCGCTGCGTTCGGCGCCCAAGGCGGCGGGCAGAGCAGCACCGGCACGGCGGACGCCAGTGCAGAGTCCGCGCCGGCGGACCCGAGCCCGCAACCGGGGCTCGGCGGCGAGGTCAGGGCCACGATCACCGTGACGCCTGGCGAGACACTGTCCGTGTTCGTGGGCGGCAAGGGCGGTGACGGCACCACCAGTGCGTCCGCCAGTGCCAACTCGGCTTCGGCCAGCGCCACCCCGGGCACGGGCGGCTTCAACGGCGGCGCCACCGGCGGTACCAACACCGCGACCGCGACGGAGTCGCTCATCGGCGCGGCCGTGGCGAGCGCGGGGGGCGGCGGTGGCGGCGCGTCCGATGTGCGCCTGAGCAGTAACACCCTCGCCGACCGGGTCGTTGTCGCCGGTGGGGGCGGGGGCGCGGGAGGTGGCGGCGCGACCGGGAGCGCGTCCAGCCCGCCGACGAGCGCCAACGACAACGTCATCGCTGGTGGGTCCGGTGGCGCGGCCCACGGCGCCCCCGGGTCGAACGGCACGGGGACGAACCCCGGCGGCGGCGGCGGCGGCGGCACGAGCAGCTCGGGTGGCGCCGCGGGTACGGGCACGGGCACCCCCGCGCAGGCGGGCACGCTCGGGACGGGCGGCGAGGGCGGGTCAGCCTCAGGCAAGGCGTCAGCCGCTGGGCCTCCCCAGACGGCGGCCACGGCAGCTACGGCGGGCGGTGGGGGTGGCGGCGGCACCTTCGGCGGTGGCGGCGGCGGCCCGGGGATGGCGACCGCGAACGGCTCGACCGCGACGGCGTCTGGCAGCGCCGGTGGCGGCGCCGGCTCAGGTCTGGGGCCGGCGGACGCGACCTTCACCGACAACGTGCAAAGCGGCAACGGGCAGGTCACCATCACCTTCGACATCACCAACGGCGGCTGCGCCCTCGCGGTCGCGCCGCCACCGGTCGTCGCATCGGTCGCAGCCACGCCCAGGTTCACCGGGTGATGTAGAACCGCGTGTCAAGGGCTGATTGATTCGCTTTCTTGGCGCGTGGGATAGCGGGCGGGTCTCGTGGTGGGTGCGTGGGGTGGTGGTCGCGCGCGTTGGCGTCGCCAGGCTGATGTGCGCGCGTTAGGACCGCAGTTCGGCTGTGCGCTGGTGGTTGTCCCTGACTTGCCTAGTGGCGCGTCCCGCGCTCCTTCGCCACTTTCCCCTTCCGCTCCTGCTGGTGTGCTGTGTTGTGGTGCCACCAGGAGGGACGGAACGGGAGAAGCGGCCGCCGAACGTGGACGGGCGGGACGGGAAAGGCCCACCGACAACCGGGCGACTCCCATCCCCGTGAGGCGCCACCGCGGGTCGCCGCACCTGCGAAAGCTGACGGCAGGACACCGCGGCTAACCACTACCTGCCCTGCTTCGCCGTCTTCTTTGCCGTCGCCTTCTTTCCCGCCGACTCTTTGCGGGCCGGCTTGCCGGTGCGCGTCGTCACTTTTATCGCCACCGCTCGCTTCGCCGTCTTCTTCTTGGCGGTGG
>DATDGU010000291.1:0-16258 GCA_036521915.1 Acidimicrobiia bacterium
GAGGATCGCGTCGACCGCGGCGGCCACGGTCACGATGCGGCCGCCGCACGCCGCCGGCGCGGTGGGGTTCACGAGCGAACCGGGCGGGAGGTGGGCGGTGATCGGCCGCCAGCAGCCCTCGTTCATCGGGATCGTGGGATCGACGAAGCAGCGGATCCCGTACACGACGCCCGAGAGGGCCTGTGAGACCGACGCGTTGATCGGGCCGCGGGCCTGCGCGGCGGTGCCGGCGAAGTCGACGTCGACACCACCGTCCCGGCACGTCACCGCGACGCGCACGTCGAAGGTGCGGCCGGGCTCGACGCCGTCGCCGTCGATGACGAACGACCCGAGGTAGGTCCCGGCCGGGATCGTCGCGAGCTCGGCGCGCATCCGATGCTCGGTCTCGGCGAGCCAGGCGTCGACGAACGCCGCCAGGCGCGCCGCGCCGTGCCGCGCGAGCAGGTCCTCGACGCGCGCCGCGATGACGTGCACGCCCGCGACGAGCGCGTCGATGTCACCCAGGACCTTCTCGGGCACCCGGCTGTTGCGGGCCAGGATGCGCCGCACGTCCGCGACCGGCTCGCCCGCGCGCGCCAGGTGCACCGGCGGCAGCAGGAGGCCCTCCCCGAACGTGTCGGTCGCCAGCGCCGCCAGACCACCGGCGGCGACGCCACCGAGGTCGGCGACGTGCACGAGCGTCCCCGCGAAGAACGCCACCCGCCGGTCGGCGATGATCGGGCGGAAGACGATGATGTCGTTGGCGTGGATCCCGCCCCGGTACGGATCGTTCAGCGCGACGACGTCACCGGCGCGCATCGTGTCGAGCGGGACGTCCTCGAGGAGCGCGGGGAGCGAGCACCGCAGGCTCGCGGCGTGCATCAGGCTCGTGGCCGCCGACTGCGCCACCAGCTGGCCGCTCGCGTCGAGCAGCGCGGCGCAGGCGTCGGCACCCTCCTGGATGAAGGTGCTGTGGGCCGACCGGACCACGACGAGGCTGGCCTCCTCGACGGCGACCGCCAAGGCGCTGCGGATGACGTCCGCGGTGATCGCGTCGTCGAGGAGCGTCGGCTCGTCCATCGGCATGCGTTGGCGTCCCAGACCGGGGATCGGGCCGGTCACACTAACGTTGAGCCGCCGCGGGGAATGGGGGCGGCGGTGCAGCCACAGCTGTCGGTCAGCGCGCTGAGCTCGATGAACCTGCGCTTCGAGGAGGACCTCGAGCTCTGGTCACGGCTCGACGTCCACACCGTCGGGCTGTTCCTCCCCAAGCTCACCGCGGTGGGTCTGGACACGGCCGTCGCGCGCGTCGTCGAGCGCGAGCTGGCCGTGAGCAGCGTCGCGGCACGCGGCTTCACGCTCTCCGACCCCGCCAGCTGGGACGCCGACGCGGCGACGCTCGCGACCGCGGTGGACGTCGCCGCCGACGTCGACGCGGGGTGCCTCTTCATCACCGGCGGGACCCCGGGGCCCCTCGGCTTCGAGGACTGCGTCGTCGCACTCGACGCCGCCCTCGGCCTGGTTCGCGATCGGGCCCGCGACCGGGGCGTCCGGCTGGCGATCGAGCACACGAACCCGCTGCGGCGCGACGTCGGGTTCGTCCACACCTTGCGCGACATGGTCGAGGTCGCCCGGCGCCTCGACGTCGGCGTGGTCGTCGAGCTCACCAACTGCTGGTTCGAGCGCGGGCTGGACCAGGTCATCGCCGACGGCGTCGGGACGTTCCAGCTCGTGCAAGTGAGCGACTATCTCGTCGGGACGCTCACCGCGAGTGAGCGCGCCGTGCCGGGCGACGGCGACATGCCGCTCGCCTCTCTCCTGGGGGCGATCACCACGGCGGGCTACGACGGCTACGTGGAGCTCGAGATGCTCGGCCCGCGCATCGAGGCCGAGGGCTACCGGCGGGCGATCGAGCGGGCGCTCCGCGTGCTCGAGCCGATGCTGCCCGCCGCCGGCTGAGCGCGTCCCCGGGTCAACTCCCGGCGTAGCGGAGGTGCACGACACCACCGGCGAAGCGGTGCTCGTCGAGCGCGTCTGCTGTACTGGTTGTCCCAACCCGAGGAGGATCGGTGCGCGACGGACTGCGGATCTTCGACGCCGACGCGCACGTCGTCTACCCGCCGGACCTCTGGGAGCGCTTCCTCGACAAGCGGTTTCGTGACCGGGTGGGGCGACGGGCTCCCGCCGGGTTCGACCACTACAACCCGGTGACGGTCGACGGCCGCTGGACGCAGCACCCGACGTCGATCTACGGCCAGTTCCAGAAGGCGATCAACTGG
The DNA here is from genome assembly GCA_036521915.1 of Acidimicrobiia bacterium. Lineage (GTDB taxonomy): Bacteria > Actinomycetota > Acidimicrobiia > IMCC26256 > PALSA-555 > PALSA-555. Next base: position 2,259 of record DATDGU010000291.1, read on the forward strand.
ACGACCGAGGACATGATCGCCAAGTACGGCGACATCGTGACGGCGGGGTTCACCGGCGACCGCGTCGCCGACGCGATCGCGCGCGAGGGCGTCGACGTCATGGTGATCTACGGCCCCGAGTACGACCTGTGGCTCGAGGGGATCGATCCCGCGCTGCAGGCCGCGATGACGCGCGCCTACAACCGATGGGGCGAGGAGATGCGCGAGACGTCGGGCGGCCGGGTCCTGACCTCGGGCCCCGTGCCGCTGAACGACGTCACCCGCGCCGTGGAGGAGATCCAGTTCGCGTACGACCACCTCGGCGTGCGCTGCTTCTGGGCGAGGCCGGACCAGTTCAACCACCGCAGCCTCGGGGACCGCTACTACGACCCGATCTACGAGCTGCTCCAGGACCTCGACTGCGCGTTCGCGACCCACGAGTACATGGGGCTGAACGCCCCGACGGCCGGCTCGGACCGCTTCGACACGTTCACCGAGTGGCACACCGTCGTGCACCCGCACGAGGCGCAGTGCGCCGTGCTGTCGATGATCGTGCACGGCGTCTACGAGCGGTTCCCACGCCTGCGGGTCGCCTACATGGAGGCGGGCTGTGGCTGGCTCCCGTCGTGGCTCCACCGCATCGACGAGCACCTCGAGCTCGCCGGCGCCGTCGAGGCGCCGGAGCTGGCCATGTCGGCGACCGACTACTTCCGGCGGAACTGCTGGATCTCGACGGAGTGCGACGACCGCTTCGTCGGCGACGTCGTCCGCTGGCTCGGCGACGACCACATCGTGTTCGAGACCGACTTCCCGCACCCCGACTCGAAGTACCCGCACGCGACCGAGCACTTCCTCGCCCTCGAGGGCGTCGACGCCGACACGAAGCGCAAGGTCCTCTGGGACAACGCGGTGGACCTGTACCGGTTCCCGCCGGGCGTCCTGGCGGTGTGAGCGTCGGCTTCCGCCGCCCGTTCGAGGCGGTGGACTACCAGGAGCTCGTGCGGGCCTTCCCGCCGCCACCCGAGTACTTCGAGCGGGCCTGGCTCGCCCCGTCCGAGGAGATCGAGCGGGTGCAACTCAGCCGGTTGCGGGAGCGGGCCCTCGCCGCGGCGCAGGTCCCCTTCTTCGCGCGCCGGTGGGAGGCCGCCGGCTTCGACGCGCGAGCCCTCAGCGGGCTGGGCGACCTGGAGCGGGTCCCGCCGTACACGGTCCACGACATCCGGACGAGCATCGAGGCGCATCCGCCGTGGGGGGACTACCAGGCGGTGACGCCGGCCGACGCCCTGCGCGAGCCGCTGCGGGTGTACATGTCGGGCGGGACGACCGGGAAGTCCCGCCCGACCTTCTACACGCAGTGGGACCGGGAGGTCGGTGCCGTTCTCACCGCCCGAGCGCTGTACCTGCAGGGCATCCGCCCGGGCGACGTGGTCCTGAACTCCTGGGCCTACGGCACCCACAACGGGGCGTTCGCGTTCGACGAGGCGCTGCACCGCTGGCTCAACTGCGTGGTGCTGACGACCGGCACGGGCAACGTCACGAGCAGCGAGCGCCAGGTCGAGCTGGCGATCGAGTACGGCGCCACGGCGATCCTGACCACCGGGGACTACCTGCTCCGCCTCGCCGAGGTCGCCCGCGACCTCGGCTACGACCCGAAGCGGGACCTGAAGATCCGCGCGCTGCCCAACATCGGGGACCGCCAGCTGCTCGAGTCGACGTTCGACGCCGAGTGCTTCCACTCCTACGGGTTCCACGAGGTGCAGTGGGTGTCCGTCGAGTGCCCGGCCCACGACGGGCTCCACATCTTCGAGGACGCGTTCGTCGTCCAGATCGTCGACCCCGAGACCGGGGAGCTGCTCCCCGACGGGGAGCAGGGCGCGCTCTGCATCACCGAGCTCTACAAGACCGGCAGCCCGCAGTTCCGGTACAACATCATGGACTTGTCGACGCTGTACCCGCGGCAGCGCTGCGAGTGCGGGAGCTGGCTGCGCAAGATGGCGCCGTTCGCCGGCCGGGCCGACAACATGGTGAAGCTCCGCGGCGTGAACGTATGGCCCGAGGCCGTGGGTGAGATCGCCCTCTCGGTCCCCGGCGTCGCGCTGGACTGGTTCGTGCGCGCCGTCCGGGAGGGTCGGCGCGACGACATGATCGTCAGCGTGACGAGCGACGCCGACCCGGGCACCTACGACGCCGTCGCGGCCGCGGTGGAGGCCCGGCTCGCGGAGCGGCTCGGCGTGAAGATCCGCGCCGAGGTCGTCGCGCCCGGGGCCCTCGACACTTGGACCGAGGTGGGCACCTCCCCGAAGCTCAAGCGCTTCCGCGATGACCGCTGACGGCGCCGTCGACGTCCTGTGCAACGCGTTCACGCCGGACCGCCGCGCGGTCTGGGACGGCGCGATCGCGGCGACGGGGGTCGCGGTGAAGGTGCGCCGCGACGACCAGGACAGCTTCGCCGAGCCCGCGGCGATGGTGGCGCGCATGGACGAGCTCGGCGTCGACGCCGTGCTCCTGCCCACCGGCGACGTCGGCCGCCACGGCACGCTGGACCCCTTCGACTTCGAGCACATCGCCGCCCGCTGGGCGGAGCTCGAGCATCTCGTCGAGCAGTGGCCGGGCCGCTTCGCCGCGCTGGCGCTCCTCGACCCGGACCGGGGCATGGAGGGCGTGCGGGAGCTGCGCGCCCGGCTCGCCGAGCCGTGGGTCGTCGGCGTCTACCTCCACACCCACAGCTTCGACCGCCGGCTCGACCACGCCGACCTCTACCCGCTCTACGCGGCGGCGACGGACTTCGACGTGCCCGTGGCCATGCAGGCCGGCACGTCCGGCGGCCTCATGCCGAGCGAGTGCGGTCGGCCGATCACGATCGACCGCGCCGCGCTCTACTTTCCCGAGACCCGGTTCGTGCTGTCGCACCTCGGCTGGCCGTGGGTGGACGAGGCGATCGCGATGGCGCTGAAGTTCCCGAACGTGTACCTGGGCACCGCCGCGTACCCTCCGCGTCACTGGCCCGACGCGGTGCACCGCTTCGTGCGGGGACCCGGGCGGCACAAGGTGGTGTTCGGGACGAACTTCCCGACCGTCGGCCACCGCCACGCCCTGGCCCAGCTCTGCGAGCTCGATCTCTCCCCGGACGTCGCCGCGGCGCTGCGCCAGGGGACGGCCCGGCGGATCTTCACGCGACTGTCCGAAGGAGGCGCCCCATGATCGGCGAGGTCTACAACATGCCGCCCCAGCCGCCGGTGGCCGAGAACACCCGCTACTTCGACGCGGGCGCGGTCCGGATCGGCGTGGAGTACCGCGACGTCGACCCGGCGTCGCTCACCGCGACGTACGCCGGCAACGCGGCGCACCTCGCCGAGCTGGAGGACCGCTCACCCGACGGCGGGTTCTCGGACGAGGGCGTGTCGATCCACGTCTGCGGCGACGACGGCCACGAGTACGTGCGCTTCGACGTGTTCGACGACGAGCCGCACTACCACTACGTCCACAAGACGACCGCCGACGGCGAGATCGTCAACAACGTGATCGCGTACGACGCGGTGGCGCTCGGCGACATGCTCGACTGGGCGATCGAGCGGCTGCGCACCCGGCTCCCCGACATGCTGCGCGCCGCGGGCGGCGACGACGTCGCGGCGCGCCTCGACGGCGCGCAGGTCACCCGCGCCGTCACCGAGGCCGAGGCGCTGGCCCGCCACGCGCGTGCCGCCCACGCGTCCGCCGCGCGCTGAGGGGTTGACTTCCTCGCCTGACGGGCGGCCGGCGCGCCCGATCAGGGATGCTGGCTCGCGTAGGCGATCATCCGGGCGTAAATCTCGAGGATCTTGATGCTGTAGTCCGGATCGGTCGCCCACTTGCCGTTGCCCATCACGTTCCAGGCGGGCGCGGCGCCCTTGTACGCGAACGAGTCATACGACGCGGCCGCCGCGGGGGGCGGGCTGCCGAAGAGCGCGGGCTCGGGCGGATCGGGGAGCAGCGCGGCCCGGCTGCCCGGATCGGCGTAGCTGCGCAGCAGCTGGATCTGGGCCCGGACGCCGTCGAGCGGGCTCGGGAACGCGATCTCGCTCGTGCAGCTGTCGCACGCACCGATGCCCGAGAAGTTGTTGTCGAGCGCGTGCCCGAACGACCCGGTCTCGAGCACGGCCTGGGCGAAGGCGAGGTCTCCGGCGACGTCGTACGCGTCGCCTTCGAGGATGTACATCTTCGCCAGGTCGTCGATGCTCGTGTTGTCGGCGAGGTGCGCCACCGCCCCCGTGGAGTGGAACCATCCGGCGACCTCGGAGGCGTTGAGCCGGGCCGGTCCCATGAGGGGGACGCCGCCGAGCATCGAGAGGATGTTCTCGTCCCGGGTCTTCACCGTCTCGAGGCTGGCCTGCTCGGCCTGGAGGTTCGCCTCGTCCGTCTGGACCGAGAGGGCGTCGGCGGCCTTCTGCGCCTGCTCGGTCTGCAGCTGCGCTTCGACCGCGTTGAGCTGGTCGAGCTGGCGGTTCTCGTCGGCGGACGCGGCGTTCGTGTACGCCTCGCCGGCCGCGATGTCGACCACGTGCTGGACGCGCAGGACCGCGCCGTCCTGGTCCTGGGACTCGTAGACGGCGGCGGCGCGCGCCGCGAGCTCGGCTTTCAACTGGTCGATCTGGGTCTGCGCGGCGTTCGCGCGCGCCGTGACGTCCGCGAGGGCGGCCTGCGCGGCCGCGAGGCGCGCTTGGATCGCGGCGACCTGCTCGGCGACCACGTCGAGGCGGGTGCTCGTCTGCGCGAGCTCGAGCGACGCCGCCACGATCTGGTCGGTGGTCGCGGGCGGCAGCGTCGTGGTCGTCGTGCTCGCGGGCGGCGGGCTGGCCGTCTGCGCACCGGCCGCGGGGGCGAACGCCACGGCGGCGACGACGAGCCCGAGCGGCGCCAGCAATGCGGGTCGGCGGGCGAGCTTCACGTGGTCTCGGACATCGATCGCCAGGCAGGAGGTCACAGGTATTGACGACCAGTTCGCGCCCGGACTTGATGGGAATGTCGTCGCGGGCGACGGGCGTCACCGCGCTGGACACCGCACGCGCGCCGCCGTGATGGGCCCCGGGGTCGGCCTACTCGCGGGCGGACGAGCGGCGTCGCCGTCGTCGCCGGCGCGGCCCGTCGGGGTGTGCGCTCCCCTGGGGCTTGGGCACGACGCTGAGCGAGCCGTCGACCTCGAGCACGACGAGCTGACAGTCCGCGGGTCCGTCGACGCCGTGCTCACGGCAGGCCTCGTCGAGCTCGGCGTTCGTGATGCGCTCGCGCGCCATCCGGGCCGCGAGCACGTGCCCATGGTTCACGAGCAACGTGGGTGAGCCGACGACGCGCTGCTCCAGCGAGCTGTCGCGCGCCAGAAGACGGGCGAGCACCCACGTGACCAGGAGCACCGTGCTCGACACGGCGAGGCCGATCGCCAGGTTGCCGAGCCCGCCGGTCATGGCGTTCTGCACCGCGTTCGAGAGGGCCATCACCATCGCGAGGTCGTAGACGTTGAACTGCGCCAACCCGCGCTTGCCGGTGAGCCGAAACCCCACGAGGAGCACGACCACGATGACGACCGTCTTCGCGGCCTGCTCGGCCACCCGGGTCCCGCTGACCGGGGCGAGCGCCAGGAGGTGCATCACGGGAGCCGGATCCCGCGGAAGTGGCGACGGGTCTTCAGGACCTGCGAGTCCCGCGGGACGACGCTGATCGAGCCGTCGGCCTCGAGGACCGCCAGCTGCACGTCGGCGACCTGATCGATGCCGTGCTCGCGCAAGGCCGCGTCGAGCTCGTCCATCGTGATGCCCTGGCGCGACATGCGGGATCGCAGCGGCTGACCGTCGTGGACGATGAGGATTGGGCCACCGACGAGGAACCGCTCGGCCCGCCGTGAGCGGCTGATGACCTGGTTGAGCCCCCAGTTCAACGTGAAGAGCACGACCGCGGCCACGATGCCGCCGCCGAGGGTGTTGTCGTTGTTGATCATCGCGTTCTGGACGGCGTTGCCCAAGATGATGATCAGGACGAGGTCGTAGAGGCTCATCTGGCCGAGCTCGCGCTTGCCGAAGAGCCGCAGCCCGGCGACGAGGAACAGGTACACGACCGCGGTCTTGGCCGCGATGATCGCCGCGCCGCTGAGCGTCGGATGATCGAAGACGGACGAAAGGCTCATGCTCGTGACCGCGCCCGGAGCGCGGCCAGTATCTTGACCTGTGGCCGCCGTCTCCGCCGCCATCTCGACCTCGTCCGTGCCGGTGCTGCTGATCGTGGCCGGCACGACGGCCACCATCTACTGCTTCCTCATCGTCGGGCTGCGGCTGGTCGGCCGTCGCCAGCTCGCCCAGCTCAACGGGCTCGACTTGGTCGTCGTGCTGCTCCTCGGCAGCGCGGTCGAGACCGCGATGATCCACGGCGACCTGTCGCTGGCCGCCGGGCTCGTCAGCGCCGCCACGCTGCTCGTGACGAACCGCCTGTTCACGCTCGCCTTCCTGCGCTCGCCGCGCCTGAGCCAGCTCGTCAACGGCGGCCCGATCCTGCTCGTCCACGACGGGCAGGTGATCGAGTCGCACTGCCGTCGGGTCGGGCTGACGCGACCGGACCTCGACGCGGCCTTGCGCGGACGCGGCTACGCCGACGCGGCGGCCGTCCGGGAGGCCGTGTACGAGACCGATGGCACCATCAGCGTCGTGGGGCTGACTCGAGGGCCTGACCCCCGGGGCGGTTCGTGAGGGTGCCCCGTTTCGGGAAGGATGAGCCCCATGGCAGTGCCCGCGGGCGGCGCACGCCCGTGACCAAGACGACGAGCGCCCCGTCATGACGCCGGAGGTCCTCCTCGTCCTCGGCGCGTTCCTGGCGTCGTCGGTCGAGATGGTCGAGGCGCTCACCATCGTGCTCGCCGTCGGCGTCACGCGCGGTTGGCGCCCGGCGATGATCGGGGTCGGCGCGGCCTGCGCGACGCTCGCGGTCCTCGTCGCCGCCCTCGGGCCGGCGCTCACCCAGATCCCCCTGTCGGCGCTCCGGGTCTTCGTCGGCGCGGTGCTCCTCGTCTTCGGCCTCCAATGGCTGCGCAAGGCCATCCTGCGCGCCGGCGGCGTCCGCGCCCTGCACGACGAGGACGCGATCTATGCCCGTGAGGTCGCGCTGTCAGGGGAAAAGGAGACGGCCGCCACGGGGATGGACTGGTACGGCTTCACGCTGTCGTTCAAGGGCGTGCTGCTCGAGGGCCTCGAGGTCGTGCTCATCGTCGTGAGCTTCGGCAGCACCGGCGGCCACCTCGGCCTCGCCGCGGCCGGCGCCGCCGCCGCGCTCCTCGTCGTCGGCGGCGTGGGCGCGCTCGTGCACCGTCCGCTCAGCCGCGTCCCGGAGAACTCGATGAAGTTCGTCGTCGGCATCATGCTGACCTCGTTCGGGGTCTTCTGGGGCGGTGAGGGGGTGGGCGTCTCGTGGCCGGGATCCGATCTCGCGCTCCTCGGCGTCATCGGCTTCTTCGCGCTCGTCGCCCTCGTGCTCGTGACCGACCTGCGACGACGCGCGGCGCTCACGTCGCGCGTGACGAGCGGCGCCTGACGTGGGCCTGCTGCGCCGCGTCGGGCGCTTCTGGTACGACTTCCTGATCGGCGACGACTGGCTCGCCGCGATCGGCGTGCTCGCCGCCCTGGGGCTGACGGCCGCGCTCACCGACGCGCACAACCCCTGGTGGCTCCTGCCCGTCGCGGTGGCCGGCGTGCTCACGATGTCCGTCCGGCGGGCGGCCCGAGCGGCCGGCCCCGGACACGCCGAGATCGCACCACCCGGCGACACCTGAGGCGCTGCGCCGAGGCGCGCGACCCCCGATAGCGTCGATTCGGTGACGCCACCGAACGGCGCGGCGGACCCGCACCCCGACGTGACCGCACGGCCCGCCATCGCGACCGGGCGCCTGGACACCCGGCGCGCCCGGTTGGCGCTCCTCGGCAGCACCGCCGCGCTCCTCGTCGCGCTGATCGTCGCGCCGCGCCACGGGATCGCCAGCACGCTCCTCGTCGTGGCCTCGGCGGCGACCGGGAGCGGGTTCGCGTTGCTCGAGGGCCGCCGGCAGCTCCTCGGGCTCCGCCCCGTCGTCCTGGCCGTCGGCGTGGTGCTGTTCATGGCCGTCGCGTTCTGGCCGCAGTCCTCGAACGACGTCTGGTCCTACACGATGTACGGCCGGATGGTGAGCGCCCACGGGGTGAGCCCCTACCAGCACGTGCCCGCCGACTTCCCGTCCGACCCCTTCGACCACCTCGTCAGCCCGATCTGGCAGCACCGCGGGTCGGTGTACGGCCCGGCGTTCGTCGGCTACGCCGCCACCCTCACCGCGGTCGCCGGTGAGTCGCGGCTCGCCGACCGGCTGCTGTTCCAGCTCGGCGCCGCGCTCGCCGTGGCCGCCGCGCTCGCGCTCGTGTGGCGGCGGACCCGCAGCCCGGCCGCCGTCGCCTGGCTCGGGCTGAACCCCGTGTTCGGGGCGATCATCGTGAACAGCGGCCAGATCGACGCGCTCATCGGGCTGGCGATCCTCGTCGCCGCCCTGCTGGCCGCCGAGCGACGAGGCTGGGCGAGCGGCGTGGCGCTCGGCGTCGCCACGCTGCTCAAGGTGACGAGCCTGCTCGCGCTGCCCGCGCTCATGTTCTGGGCGTGGCGGCGGGGCGAGCAGCGCCTCGCCAGGCAGATCACCGCGGCGACGCTGGCCACGACGGCGATCGTCTACCTGCCGTTCGTGACCGGGCAGTCGCACGTACTGGCGGGCGCCGACCACTCGGTGACGCCCGGCTCGCCGTGGAACCTGCCCGCGCAGCTGCTCGTCGGGAAGGACGCCGGCCGCGACCTGCCGGGCCTGCTCCCGTCGAACCACACCCTGTCCGTCCTCTTCTATCTGTCGCTTGCCCTGGTCGGCGTCCTCGCCGTGGTCCTGGCATGGCGCTGGTCGTCGGCGGACCGGCCCGAGCTGGGCGTCGGCGCCGCGACGGCGAGCTACGCGATGGCCGCCGAGTACACGCTCCCCTGGTACGCGGGCTGGGCCCTGCCCGTGCTCGCCGACGATCGCCCGACGCGCCTCGCCTGGGTGATCTGGTGGCAGTCCGTCGTGCTGCTCGCCGCCTGGAAGCTGCCGACGCACCACACCGGCTCGGTGGCCGACACGATCCTGCGCGGCACCTTCGCGTACGCGCTGCCGCTCGTCCTGCTCGTCGCGTACGTCGCCGTCGGGGACCGCCGGCGCGTCCCGGCGCCCGCGCCCGCCCCGGCCGCGGCGTCCCTATAACGAGACGGCCTCCCGGGGGCGACTCGCCAGCGTCCCGGCCCGGGGGGTCTGTGCGGGCAGTTACCGGCCGGGAGACGCGAGCCGCCCCACGACTCGGCGCCGCTCTGGAACCATGCGCCGAGCCTCGGGAGACCGCTTCGTGGGTACCGTAAGGCGAGGCGCATCAGCCGGACGTAAAGAACACCTGAGCGGTCCGTGAGCCGAATCGTCCCCCTCGGGGGCAGTCAGGCGGGGCGAGACCGGGGCAGAACCGGGAGGTCGCGGATGATCCGGGGCGGCATGCCGACCCTGTACGTGTCGGATCTCGACCGGTCGGTCCGCTTCTACACCGAGGCGTTGGGGTTGAGGCTGGTGTTCGGCGCGGGGGACCATGAGGGCCGGCAGGCCATCGCGTCGTTCACCGACCCGGACGGCAACCCGCTGTACCTGTACGAGCCCGGGCGATAGGAGGACCGACATGGAGACGAGACGGATCGGCGCGCTGGAGGTCTCGGTCGCCGGGCTGGGCTGCAACAACTTCGGCCGCCGGGTCGACGAGCCCGGCACCCAGGCGGTCGTGGACGCGGCTCGCGACGCGGGCGTGAACTTCTTCGACACCGCGGACATCTACGGCGGCGGGCTGTCCGAGGAGTTCCTCGGCCGGGCGCTCGGCTCGTCACGCTGCGAGGTCGTCGTCGCCACGAAGTTCGGGATGGGGCCGCCGCCGGATGGGCGGCCGGGCGGCGACCCGACGTGGGTCACGGAGGCCGCCGAGGCGAGCCTGCGACGGCTCGGGACCGACTACCTCGACCTGTACTGGCTGCACGCCCCGGACGCCAAGACGCCGATCGGGGACACCCTCGCGGCGCTGCACCGGCTCGTGACGGCGGGCACGGTCCGCGAGCTCGGCTGCTCGAACTTCTCGGCGGCCCAGCTCGACGAGGCCGCTGATGCCGCGACGTCGCTCGGCGTGCGCCCGTTCGTGACCGTCCAGAACGAGTACAGCCTCCTCAAGCGCGAGCCGGAGCGTGCGGTCCTCGACGCCTGCCGTCGCCACGAGATGTCGTTCGTCCCGTACTTCCCGCTTGCCAGCGGGCTGCTGACCGGCAAGTACCAGTGGGGCGTGACGCCGCCCGAGGGGTCGCGCCTCGGCGCCTGGCCGAAGGAGCGGGTCGACCAGCTCCTGTCGGACGAGCAGTTCGGCGCCGTCGAGACCCTGGACGGGTTCGCCCGCGACCACGGGCACACCCTCCAGGAGCTGGCCCTCGGCTGGCTGGCGTCGAACCCGATCGTGGCCAGCGTGATCGCCGGCGCGACCTCGCCCGAGCAGGTGCGCAGCAACGCCGCGGCGACGACCGCCTGGGCGCTGAGCGACGCCGAGCGGGCCGACCTCGACGCGCTCGGTGCCGCGGCCTGACGCCGCCGACGGTCCACCGCCGGGGCGGTGCCGCTGGGTAGGTTCGGGCCGTGGCCGACATCGAGGTGAGCAAGCGGTTCTTCGCCGCCGCGCACTGGGCGACGGCGCTGCACGCGGCGCACGGCGCCCGGGCGCCGTCGGTCGCCCAGGTGCTCGGCGTCGCCTCCCTCGTCCTCGGTGACGGCGGGACGAAGCGGGAGGCGATCGCCGGGATGGTCGTCGACGCGGCCCGAGGCATCGAGGTGACACCTCGGGAGGTGCGCGACCGCGTCGGGAAGAAGACCGCCCGACTCGTGGAGGTGTGCATCGACGCGCTCGCCGACCCGGAGCGCCTCGAGGCCGAGCCCGACCTGTCGGTGGTGCGGGTGTGCGCCGCCGTCACGGTCCGCGACGTGCAGGACCTGCTCCGCGACGTGCGCCGGCACGGCAGCGTCGCCTTCGCGCGCCACGACGACCCGCCGGACCGGATCCTCGAGCGGTACCGGGCGCTCCTCGCCCTGTTCCGGCGGCGCCTCGGACGCGTCAGCGCGCTCACCCCCGAGCTCCGGGCGGCGGTCGCGGAGCTGGAGCGCGACTCCGAGCTCGAGACGGCGATCGCGGCGTGGCGCGTCTCCCACGTCGACGCGGCCTGAGTCGACCGCCCGACCGCCGCCGCGGGTCACCCGGACGTCAGGCTCAGGGGTTGAGCGCGGAAGGGCCGCCGCGGTAGGTGGCGACGAGCGACCGCAGGTCGGCGGCCTCGATCGCCTCGGCGGCCCGGCCGGCCCACTCGCCGGTCCGTTCCCCGGCGAGGGGACGGGTGACCCACAGCCCGGCGACGCGCGCCAGCGCGGGCGCCTGCGCGTCGGCAAGGGACCGGCCCCCGCCCGGCCACACGTATGCGTTGACGGTGACCCGCTGCACGAAGCGGTGCTCGACCGGGAGCCCCTCGGTGCGGAGCCGCTGCACGACGAGCGAGGCGAGCGCGTGCAGCTCCCGGGTCCCGAGCGCGACGGAGGTCGCGAGCGGCGGGATCGTCGCCAGGACCGTCTTCATCGAGAACGAGAGCCGCGACCCGATGTTCACCACCCGGTTGGCCCACCGCCGGGAGACTCGCGCCAGGGCGGGGACGACGAAGGTCGTCATCCCGGGCGCGATGGGGGTCTGCACGTGCGCGCGCACGTCCTCGGCGGTGTGGAGGTCCATCGGGTCGGCGACGGCGCGGGCGACGACCGAGTCGAGGACGCTCTCGACCACGGCGTGGAGCCCCGTGGTGGAGCCGGCGGGCGCACGCGCCGCGGGTACGAGCTCGGGCGTGACCGGGGGGCGCCGGCGCTCGGGGTCGTCGTCCGCGGTCACCATGCCCACAACCTATGGGCTCGACGGGCGGTCCCGAAGCGCGTGCGGGCTCAGATCTGGCGGCCGGTGCCGACCCAGTAGCGGTCGCGCAGCAGCCGCTTATACAGCTTGCCGGTCGGGTGGCGCGGCAGCTCGGCCTCGAAGTCGACGCCGCGGGGCACCTTGTAGCCCGCGAGGTGCGCGCGGCAGTAGTCGCGGAGCTCCTCGGCCAGCGCCTCCGAGGCCGCGACGCCGTCCTCGAGCTGGACGGCCGCCTGCACCGCCTCGCCGTACTCGTCGTCGGGCACACCGAACACGGCGACGTCGCGCACCACGGGGTGCGCGGCGAGCACCCCCTCGATCTCGGCCGGGTAGATGTTCACCCCGCCGGAGATGATCATGTCGATGCGCCGATCGGAGAGGTGCAGATAGCCCTCGTCGTCCAGGTAGCCGACGTCGCCGAGCGTGAAGACACCCGGGCTGCGGTGCGCCGCGGCCGTCTTGTCCGGGTCACCGTGGTACTCGAAATCGGTGCCGAGCGTGTTGCGGACGTACAGCGTGCCGACCTCCCCGACCTCGCACTCGGTGCCGTCGTCGCGCACGACGAGCACCTCGACGCTCGCCCACGGCTTCCCGACGCTCGTCGGGTGCGCGAGCCACTCCTCGGCGGTGATCGTCGAGAGCATCGCCCCCTCGGTGCCGCCGTAGTACTCGACGAGCACCGGACCCCACCACGTCAGCATCTGGCGCTTCACGTCCGGCGGGCACGGCGCGGCGCCGTGGTGCACGATCTGGAGGCTCTCGCCCGAGAACCGGGCGCGCACGTCGTCCGGGAGGCGCAGGAGCCGCACGAGCTGGGTCGGCACGAGGTGCAGGTTCGTGACGTGCTCGCGGTCGATGAGCTCGAGCACCTCGGCGGCGTCGAAGCGGGCCCGGATCACGAGCGTCCCGCCCGCGAGCAGCGGGAACACCGCGAACGCCCACTGCGCCGAGTGGTAGGCGGGGCCGCAGAGCAGCGTGACCCCGTCGGTGGGCAGGCCCAGGTTCTCGATCGCGCCCTGGGTGATGAGGCCCCACGTCGAGGCAGGCATCCCGGCGCGGGTCAGCATGTTGCGGACCCCCTTCGGGCGGCCGGTCGTGCCCGACGTGTAGAACATCGGCCCGGCCAGGACCTGCTCGGCCGGCTCGTCGGCCGGCTGCGCCGCGAGCCAGGCCTCGTAGCCGTCGTCGCCACTCGTCACCACCGAGACGTCGGAGGCGGCCTGCTCGGCGGCGGCGCGGGCAGCGGCGGCGTGCTCCGGATCGGTGAGCAGCACGCGCACTTCGGCGTCGTCGAGCACGTACGCGATCTCCTCGGCGATCCAGTGCCAGTTCAACGGCACGACGACGACGCCGGCGTGCATGACCGCGCCGAGCACTTCGAAGAGCTCGACGCGGTTGGCACTCAGGACCGCGACGTGGTCACCGGCGCCGAGCCCGAGGCCGCGGAGCCCGTGGATGAGCCGGTTCACCCGCTCGTCGAACTCACGCCAGGTGCGGGTTGTGCGCTCGTCGACGAGCGCCGGCGTGTCCGCCTTGCGGGCGGCGATCGGCGCGAAGGCCTCGGCCATGGGCGGCAGCCTCGCGCGCGAGGGGTCACACGTACACTGCCACGCCGTGCCGGGATGGAACTTCGCCGCCGTGTGGGAGCAGGTCGCGGCCGAGGTGCCGGACCGTGTCGCGCTCGTCTGCGGCGAGACCCGCCGGACCTGGCGCGAGTTCGAGGCGCGCTCGGCCCGGCTCGCGTCGCACCTGTCGGGGCTCGGCGTCTCGGCCGGCGAGTCGCTCGCGATCGACCTCACGAACCGCATCGAGTACCTGGAGGCGTTCTTCGCCGCCCTGCGCCTCGGGGCGCGGCCGGCCAACGTGAACTACCGCTACCTCGCCGACGAGGTGCACTACGTGCTGGCCGATGCGGGCGCGCGCGTCTGCGTGCACGGCCCGGCGGTCGGCGCGGTCGTGGCCGACGCCGCTGCGCGCCTCCCCGCCGACGCGCGCCCGACGCTCCTC
>DATDGU010000292.1:0-5693 GCA_036521915.1 Acidimicrobiia bacterium
GCTCGACGCGTCCGGGATCGCCGCAGCGACGGTCGAGTCTGTGGCCGAGAACACGGTCGACGCCGTCGTCGCGCCCGCGTTCTTCGGCGCGACGCTCGGCGGTCCCGGTGCCGCGGCCCACCGCGCGGTCAACACCCTCGACGCGATGGTGGGCCACCCCGACGCCCGCTACCGCCATTTCGGGTGGGCGGGCGCGCACCTCGACGACATCGCGGCGTACGTCCCAGCGCGTGTCACCGCGCTGCTCGTGTGCGCCGCCCGACCCGCCCGCGCCGGCAACGTCGTGACGACGGTGCGGCGCGATGCCCCGGCGCACCCGTCACCGAACGCCGGCGTGGCCGAGGCGGCGTTCGCCGCGGCGCTCGGCGTCCAGCTCGGCGGCCCGACGCAGTACCCGACCCACCTCGAGCAGCGCCCCCGGCTCGGGACGGGACCCCGGCCGGCGGTTGGCGACATCGAGCGAGCCGCCCGGCTCGCCGACGAGGTCGAGTGGCTGCTCCTCGCGCTGCTGCTCGCGGCGGCGCTCCTCTCCGCCCGCGCGTCCCGCGCGTCGGAACCCACGGCGGCGAGCCTCGCGGCCGTCCCACCCAGCAAAGGATCCTGATGACCGACGACTCGATCACCCGACTCGCCGACCGCGTCGACGCCGTCCTGCTCGATGTCGGGGGCACCCTCGTCGACGAGGCGCCCGCCGGCACGGCTGTCGCCGACCTGCGCGCCGAGCCGCGCCCGGGCGTCGCCGACGCGCTCGACGCGCTCACCGGTCGCGTCAGGGTCGCCGCGGTCACGAACACCGCCGTGATGGGCGAGGACGACGTCCGGCGCCTCCTCGACACGGCGGGACTCGGACCCTTCGAGGTCGTCGTCACGTCGGCCGACGTCGGTGCCGCGAAGCCCGACCCCGCACCGCTTCACGCCGCACTTGCCCGCCTCGCCGTGTCAGCCGACCGCGCGCTCTACGTCGGCGATCGCGTGTCGGATCGCGACGCGGCGCGTGCGGCCGGCACGGCGTTCAGCGCCACCGACCGCGGCCTGGCGGACGCCCTCGAGCGGGCGGCCGCGGCGAGCGAGGGCGCGACCGCGCGCGCGATCGAGGCGCTCGCACCACTCGATGAGGACGCCGCCGCCGCGGCGCGCGCTCGCCAGGACCAGCTGACGAAGCCCCCGGGCTCGCTCGGCCGGGTCGAGGACCTCGGCGTGCAGCTCGCCGGGATCGCCGGTCGCTGCCCGCCACCGATGCCGCAGCGGCCCGTCGTCGCGGTGTTCGCCGCCGACCACGGCGTCGTCGCCTCCGGGGTGACGCCGTGGCCCCAGGAGGTCACGGCGCAGATGGTCGCCAACTTCGTGCAGGGTGGCGCGGCCATCAACGCCTTCGCCCGCCAGGTCGGCGCCACCGTCCACGTCGTCGACGTCGGGGTCGCGGGTGACGTGTCGGCGCTCACGGGCGTCGACCACCGCAAGGTCCGGCCCGGCACCGACGACCTCGCCAGCGGCCCGGCGATGTCGATCGCCGAGGCCCGCGCCGCCCTCGACGTCGGCGCCGACCTCGCGGCCCGGCTCCTGGCTGAGGGCCACGATCTCTTCGCCACCGGCGACATGGGCATCGGCAACACCACCGCCTCCGCGGCGGTCATCGCGGCCAGCACCCGCCAGCCCGCCGACGTCGTGACCGGACGCGGGACCGGGATCGACGACGCGATGCTCGCCCACAAGACCGAGATCGTCGCCGCCGCGACGGCGCGCGTCGCCGACTACCTCGACCCGGTGTCGGTGCTCGCCGAGGTCGGCGGGCTCGAGATCGCCGCGCTCGCCGGCTACATCATCGGCGCGGCCGCGGGACGGTGCCCGGTGCTCATCGACGGGGTGATCGCGGCGGCGGCGCTGCTCGTCGCCGAGGGCCTCGCCCCCGGCGTGACGGCGCGCTGCATCGGCGGCCACCGCTCGACCGAGCCGGGCGCGACGGTGGCGCTGCGCCACCTCGGCCTCGAGCCCGTGCTCGACCTCGGGCTGCGGCTCGGCGAGGGCACGGGCGCCTGCCTCGCCGTCCCCGTCGTCGGGGCGGCGGCGCGTGTGCTGAGCGAGATGGCGACCTTCGCCGAGGCGGCCGTCGCCGACGACCCGATCGCCGGCGACTGACCGGCTACGCCGCGACCGACGCGGGCGAGAAGAGCGCGGTCACGGTCGCGACCTGGGCCGGCGGGCCCTCGACCTCGACAGGGCACGTCGCCGCGTCGTCGCCCCGACGCCGCGCGAGCAGCCCGAGGACCGAGCCCCGCACGGTGACGGTCGCGTCGGTCGCGGCGCCGTCCTCCACGAGCACGCGCGCGAGCGGGCGCACCGCCGGGTCGGCGGCGGCGACGCGCAGGGTCCAGGTGCCCTCGTCGAGCGCGAGCGCGATGGCGAGCGGCCCCTGGGGCAGCGCCTCCAGCCGCAGCAGGCCCTTCACGGCGAGGGGCAGCAGGTGCAGCGGGACCACGTCGGTGCCGGGCTCGTCGAGCAGCTCGAGCCCGAACCGGGCGAGCTCGTAGATCGCGGGCTCGAGCGCCCAGCCGCTCTCGGTCAGCTCGTAGACGAACCGGGCCGCGGGTGGCTCGAGCCAGCGGCGCCGCACCAGCCCCGCCGCCTCCAGGCGACGCAGCCGCGACGCGAGCAGGTTCGACCACATGCCGGGGAGGTGCGCGAGGAGGTCGGAGTACCGCTGCGGCCCCACGAGCAGCTCCCGGGTGATGAGGAGCGTCCAGCGCTCCCCGAGCAGATCGAGCGCCCGCGCGACCGGGCAGAACTGGCCGTAGCGGCGTACCCCCACGCCATCCGATGTTATCCCGAAGTTTCCCTTGCCAGATGGAAAAAGCGACGGTACGGTGCCACGCATGACGACCAAGACGGAGTACGCGCCGGGCACGCCCTGCTGGGTCGACCTGGCCACCACGGACCCTGCCGCGGCGAAGGCCTTCTACGGCCCGCTGTTCGACTGGACCTACGACGACCAGGCCACCGGCGGCGAGCCGTACTCGCTCGTGTCGCGCGGCGGCCAGATGGTCGCCGGGCTCGCCGGCCAGTCTCCCGAGATGAAGGCCGCGGGCGCGCCCCCGATGTGGTCCACGTACGTGTCGGTCACCGACGCCGACGCGACCGCCGGGACGATCGAGCAGGCCGGCGGCGCCGTGATGGCCAAGCCCTTCGACATCATGGACGCGGGCCGGATGTGCGTCGCCGCGGACCCGACCGGCGCCGTGTTCTGCACCTGGCAGGCGAAGAACCACATCGGCGCGGGCCTTGTGAACGAGCCCGGCTCGTTCGGCTGGAACGAGCTGCTCACCGCCGACGTCGACAAGGCCGCCGCCTTCTACCACGACGTGTTCGGCTGGGACGCGAACGCCCTCGAGATGGGCCCGATGAAGTACACCGAGTTCCGCCTGCAGGGCGAGCCGATCGCCGGCGGGACGCCGCCGCCGATGGAGGGGATCCCGCCGAGCTGGTTCGTCTACTTCGTCGTCGCCGACACGGACGCCATCGTGGCGGACGCCAAGCAGCACGGCGCGAGCGTCGTCAGCGAGCCGATGGACATCCCGCCGGGCCGCTTCGCCGTCCTCATGGACCCGCAGGGCGCCGCGTTCAACGTCATCAAGCTGGCCCCACAGAGCTGACGCCCGCGCCGTCCGCGGCGCGACCCGCCCCGTACGATCGGGGCGACCATGGGCAGCCTGGCGCCGGCCATGCTCGGCGCGACCTCCGACGCGACGCGCAACCTCTACGTGTTGACCGCCTTCGGCGGCGGCATCATCTCGTTCCTCTCACCCTGCGTCCTGCCCATCGTCCCCGGCTACCTCAGCCTCATCTCGGGGCTGACAATCGGCGAGCTCACCGAAGCCCGCACGCAGACGCTGCGCCGCGTGACGGTGAACACGCTGCTCTTCGTCGCCGGGTTCACGTTCGTGTTCGTGATCC
Organism: Acidimicrobiia bacterium; assembly: GCA_036521915.1. Classification (GTDB taxonomy): domain Bacteria; phylum Actinomycetota; class Acidimicrobiia; order IMCC26256; family PALSA-555; genus PALSA-555. The sequence continues at coordinate 3,949 of DATDGU010000292.1, forward strand.
TCGGCCTCGTCACGACCGGGATCGGCAAGACCGTCTTCGAGAACCAGGCGACGCTCACCCGCGTGTGCGGCGGGCTCGTGCTGCTCATGGCGGCGTACCTCGCCGGCTCGCAGCTGCTCACCACCCCCCGCCTCTACCAGGAGTTTCGCTTCCACCCGCACCTCGAGCGCTTCGGGCCGGTCGCGATGCCCGTGGCCGGCGCCGCGTTCGGGCTCGCGTGGACGCCCTGCATCGGCCCGGTGCTCGGCACCGTGCTGAACTTCGCCGCGCAGGGTCAGGATCTCGCCCGGTCGGCGGTGCTGCTCACCGCCTACTCCCTCGGCCTCGGCGCGTCGTTCCTCGTTGTGGGGCTCGCCTTCGGGCGCCTGGCCACCCCGTTGGCGTGGGTGAGGCGCCACTCGCGCGCCATCACGCTGGCCTCGGCGGCGCTGCTCGCGGTGTTCGGCGTGATCATGCTCGCCAACCAGCTGCCCCAGGTGACGGCGCGCCTGAGCGACGCGATGCGCGCCCTCGGGCTGAGCCGGCTCGTGTCGCTCGGCTGATCAGCGGTCGTCGTCGTCGTCGAGGGGCGCGGGCGTCGCCTGCTCCACGGCGTCGGCCTCCGGCACCTCGGGGTCCGACGTCACCGACGACGGCTCGTCGCCATCGTCGAGGGCGCGGTCGTCGTCTCCGTGGTGCTCGGCGTCGCGTTCCATCAGCCCGGGAGCGCGCCTTCGATCGCGTCGATCACCGTGGCGTCCTCCGGCTCGACTTGGGGCGCGAACCGGGCCAGGACCGAGCCGTCCGACCCGACGAGGAACTTCTCGAAGTTCCAGCGGATGTCGCCCGTGTAGCCCTCGGCGTCCGGTGACCCGGTCAGCTCGGCGTACACCGCGTGACGACCGTCGCCGTTCACCTCGATCTTCTCGAACATCGGGAACGTCACGCCGTAGGTGGTCGAGCAGAACGTCGCGATCTCGTCGGGCGTACCCGGCTCCTGCTCCATGAACTGGTTGCACGGGAACCCGAGGACGGCGAAGCCGCGGTCCGCGTAGCGCTCGTGGACCCGCTCGAGGCCCTCGTACTGGGGTGTCAGGCCGCACTTCGACGCCACGTTCACCACCAGCGTGACCTTGCCGCGCTGCTCGCCGAGGCGGCCCGCGGTCCCGTCCAAGGCGGCGATCTGGTTGTCATAGAGCGACACGGCGACTCCTCCTGCACGCGCCCGGCGCCCGGGACGATACCGGACGCTGCTCGGACCGTCGCCGGGCGCCGGAACTCGCTGTGCGCCCGGCTGGTACCCTGGTTGGCGCGACGCGGGGTGGAGCAGTCTGGTAGCTCGTCGGGCTCATAACCCGAAGGTCGCGGGTTCAAATCCCGCCCCCGCCACCATCGAAACAGCAGGAGTGAGGCCCTCCCACTGGGAGGGCCTCACTGTGTTCGGTTGACATCGGGGGCGTTTGTCAACGCGATGTCAACCGAAGTCGTGGGGCGACTCGACATGCACCAGATTGATGTACCCGGTTGGGGCCCTTCGAACGACTTCGAAGGCGACGTCGACGTCCGCTGGTCAGTGTGTGAATCGGTGTCCGTCGCTTGGGCGATTTACGGGGCGCTGCTGGGGTTAGTGTTCGGCGTCTGTCCGGGGCGAGGGTGGAGGTCCCTGGGGTGAGGTTGCGGGTCGCGGGTACGACGGTCGGGGTGGTCGCGACCGCGGCGGTGAGTGTGGTGGCGGCGGCCCTGTTCTCGGGGCCTGCGGGGGCGGC
>DATDGU010000293.1:0-2246 GCA_036521915.1 Acidimicrobiia bacterium
TCACCGGCGCGCTCATCCCCGCCGACACGCACGCGACCGGTGTCATCACCGCCCGTGCCGACGGGGTGCTCGCCGGTCAGGCCTGCGCGACCGAGACCTGGGCCCAGCTCGACGCCGACGTGGACGTCGCGTGGCGCTGCGCCGACGGCGCCGCGCTGACCGCCCGGACGGTCGTCGCCGACGTCGCCGGCCCGCTGCGCAGCGTCCTCACCGGGGAGCGCACCGCGCTGAACTTCCTGTGTCACCTCTCGGGGGTCGCCACGCTCACCCGCCGGTTCGCCGACGCCGCCGGCGACCACACGCGAGTGCTCGACACCCGCAAGACGCTCCCCGGGCTGCGCGCGCTCGAGAAAGCGGCAGTGCGCGCCGGCGGCGGCGTGAACCACCGCAGCTCCCTGTCCGACCTGGTGCTCGTCAAGGACAACCACCGGGTGGGCCTCACCGTCGGCGACGCCGTCACGGCGGCGCACGCCCTGTGGCCGGGCCGCGGCGTGGAGATCGAATGCGACGACGCCGACCAGGTGCGTGACGCGGTGTCCGCCGGCGCGGACCTCGTGCTCCTCGACAACCTCACGCCGGAGCAGGTCGCGGCATGCGTGCCGCTCGTGCGGTCCGGCCCGCGTCCCGACACGCCGGTGGAGGTGTCGGGGGGCGTGACGCTCGACACCGTGGCGGCGTACGCCGCGGCGGGCGCCGACCTCGTCTCGGTCGGGACGCTCACCCAGTCGGCGCCCGCGCTCGACCTCGCCCTCGATCTCGACCCACAGGGGGGCCGGTGATGCTGCTCGCGATCGACGCCGGGAACACCCAGACGGTCATCGGCCTCTTCGACGGCAAGACGCTCACCGATCACTGGCGCATCGCGACCGTCGCGGAGCGCACCGCCGACGAGCTGGCGCTCATGATCCAGCACTTCCTCGCCTTCCACGGGTTCACGCTGCGCATCGAGCCGCCCGCCGAGTCCGGCGACGACTCGGGCGCGCCGCCCGAACAGGGCGCGATCGGCGGGGTGGTGATCTCGTCGGGGGTGCCGCGCGTCACCGTCGAGCTGCGGGAGATGACCGCCCGCTACTTCGGATTCCCGGCGCTGGTGCTCGAGCCCGGCGTCCGCACCGGCATGCCCATCCTCTACGACAACCCGAAGGAGGTCGGCGCCGACCGGATCGCCAACGCCGTCGCCGCCTACGACCTCTTCGGCGGCCCGTCGATCGTCGTCGACTTCGGCACGGCGAACACCATCGAGGCGATCAGCGAGCGCGGCGAGTACCTCGGCGGCGCCATCTTCCCCGGCATCGAGATCTCCATGGACGCCCTCTTCGGCCGTGCCGCGGCGCTGCAGCGCGTCGAGCTCGTCACGCCCCGCCGCGTGATCGGCAAGTCGACGGTCGAGTCGATCCAGTCCGGCTGCGTGTACGGCTACAGCGGCCAGGTCGACGCGCTCGTGGACCGCTTCCAAGCCGAGCTCGGCGAGTGCACGGTCGTCGCCACCGGCGGGCTCGCCGACCCCATCATCCGCCTGTCCCGGACGATCCAGCACTACGAGCCGTGGCTCACCCTCCAGGGGCTGCGCACCGTGTTCGAGCGCAACCGATGACCGGCGCCGGCGACGGGTACGCCGCCGACGAGCGTCGCCGCCGGCTCGCCAAGCTCGACGCGCTGCGCGCCGCCGGCACCGACCCGTACCCGGTCCGGTACGACCGGACCCACACCGCCGTCGAGGTGCACGAGCACTGGGACCGTGTCGAGGCCGGCGCCGAGACCGACGACACCGTGCGCGTCGCGGGCCGGCTGCTGCTCATCCGCCGGCAGGGCAAGCTGACCTTCGCGACGCTGCGCGACGGCACGGCGACGATCCAGCTGTTCGTGTCCGACGCGGCGATCGGCGACGACGCCCATCGTCGCTTCGACGGCCTGGACCGCGGCGACTGGGTCGGTGCCGAGGGGACGGTGCTGCGCACCAAACGCGGCGAGCTGTCGGTGAAGGTCGTGTCGTTCGCGCTGCTCGCCAAGGCGCTGCGGCCCCTGCCCGAGAAGTGGCACGGCCTCGCCGACGTCGACACCCGGTTCCGGATGCGCTACGTCGACCTCATCGCCAACGACGACGCCCGGCGGGTCTTCGAGACCCGCTTCGCGGTGGTCGGCGCCATCCGGGCGTTCTTCGCCGACCGGGGCTACGTCGAGGTCGAGACGCCCGTCCTGCACACCCAGGCCGGCGGCGCGACGGCGCGACCGTTCACCACCTACCA
>DATDGU010000294.1:0-12528 GCA_036521915.1 Acidimicrobiia bacterium
CTACCTCAGCCCCGACTCACGCGACTTCATCGCCGTGCTGGTCCGAGGAGTGGTGGCGTCGGGCGCGACCGGGCGAATCGGCGCGACGGCGCTGCACACGACGATCCCGATGCCCTCGTCCTGAGCCGCCGCCACGACATCCGGTGCGTCGGAGCGCCGGAGGCCACGGGTATCCTGCCCTTCTCTCTATGTGCCCCCTCACGACGTCAGTCGAGCCGCTCGAGGGCAACAAGGTCCGACTGCGCGTCGAGGTGCCGGCCGCCGACTTCGAGCGGGCCATCGACGCCGCGTTCCGCAAGCTCGCCCGCGAGGTCCGCATCCCGGGGTTCCGGCCGGGCAAGGCCCCCCGCGCCCTCCTCGAGGCACGGCTCGGCACCGAGGTCGCCCGGGAGCAGGCGCTCCGGGACGCCCTCCCCGAGTACTACGCCAAAGCCGTCGAGGCCGAGGACATCGACGTCATCGCGGCGCCCGAGATCGACATCACCGAGGGCGAGGACAGCGGCGACGTGGCCTTCGACGCGGTCGTCGAGGTCCGTCCCGACGCCCACGTCGACGGCTACGACGGCCTGCGCATCGAGATCCCCAACCCGTCGGTCACCGATGAGGAGGTCGACGCCCAGATCGACGCGCTGCGCGACCGCTTCGCCGACCTCGAGGACAAGACCGCGCCCCTCGCCGACGGTGACTACGCCCAGATCGACATCAAGGCCTACATCCACGACGAGGTCATCGACGCGCTGAGCGCCAGCGACTATCTCTACGAGGTCGGCTCGGGCGGTCTTGTTCCCCGCCTCGACGAGGAGCTCCGCGGCAAGCGGGTCGGCGACATCCTGCGGTTCAACGACACCCTCTCGGAGCGCTTCGGCGAGCGGGCGGGCCAGGAGGTCGCCTTCCAGGTGCTCGTCAAGGAGACGAAGCGCAAGGTGCTGCCCGAGCCGAGCGACGACTGGGCCTCCGAGGTCAGCGAGTTCGACACCCTCGACGCGCTGCGCGACGACGCCCGCACCCGGCTCGGCGTCGTCTCCACCGTGCGCGCCCAGATGCTCGTGCGCGACAAGGCGCTGGAGGCCGTCGCCGAGCGCGTCGACGTCCCCATCCCGGACGCGCTCGTCGACCGCGAGGCCGAGCGGCGCCTCCACGATCTCGTGCACCGCCTCGAGGACCAAGGCGTCACGATCCCCGAGTACCTCGCTGCGACGGGCCAGGAGGAGAAGGCGTTCGTCACGGGCGTGCGCGCGGGCGCCACCGACGCCGTGCGCGCCGACCTCGCGCTGCGCTCCGTCGTCGACCAAGAGGAGATCGAGGCCACCGACGAGGAGCTGCAGCGAGAGATCGACCGGGTGGCCGAGCGAGTCGGCGAGAAGCCCGCCAAAGTGCGGCGCGATCTTGAACGGCGAGGCGTGATCGAGGCGGTACGCTCGGACATCGCTCGAGGCAAGGCTCTCCAGTTCCTCGTTGACCACGCAACCGTCGTCGACGAGACCGGCGACCCCGTCGAGCTCACCCTGCCCGAAGGCGGCCCCGCCGACCCCGCCCCGACATCCGATGCTGAGGAGTCCGAGTGAATCAGCCAACCCGCAGCCTGGTCCCCGCCTACGACTACCTGGTCCCCACCGTCGTCGAGCAGACGAGCCGCGGGGAGCGGGCCTTCGATCTCTACTCGCGGCTGCTGAAGGAGCGGATCATCTTCCTCGGCACGCCGATCGACGACACCATCGCCAACCTGCTGATGGCCCAGCTCATCCACCTCGAGAGCGAGGACCCCGACAAGGACATCTCGCTGTACATCAACTCGCCCGGTGGCGAGATCACGGCGCTGATGGCGATCTACGACACGATGCAGTACATCAAGCCCCAAGTGCAGACGATCTGCATCGGCCAGGCGGCGTCCGCGGCGGCGGTGCTGCTCGCCTCGGGGGCGCGGGGCAAGCGCTACGCGCTGCCCCACGCGCGCATCCTCATCCACCAGCCGCACGGCGGGGCGTCCGGCCAGGCGGTGGACATCGAGATCCAGGCGAAGGAGATCACGCGCATGCGCGAGCTCCTCGACCAGATCTTGGCGCACCACACGGGCCAGACCGTCGAGAAGGTCGGGACCGACACCGACCGCGACTTCATCATGGGCGCGATGGAGGCGAAGGAATACGGCATCGTCGACGAGATCCTGACCAACCGAGAGCTGGCTTCGGTGGCACCCGCCGCCGGGGTGAGCTGACAGGCCCAGCGAGGGGGAGCGCGTCGTGGCGAAGTTCGGTGACGGTGGCGACCTGCTGAAGTGCTCGTTCTGCGGGAAGAGCCAGAAGCAGGTCAAGAAGCTCATCGCCGGCCCCGGCGTCTACATCTGCGACGAGTGCATCGATCTCTGCAACGAGATCATCGAGGAGGAGCTCTCGCAGAGCTCCGAGGTCCGCTTCGACGAGCTGCCCAAGCCACGTGAGATCTACGAGTACCTGAACGACTACGTCATCGGCCAGGACCAGGCCAAGAAGATCCTCTCTGTCGCCGTCTACAACCACTACAAGCGCGTCCAGGCCGGCGCGTACGGCGACCCCGAGGTCGAGCTCCAGAAGTCGAACATCCTCCTCATCGGGCCGACCGGGTGCGGCAAGACGCTCCTCGCCCAGACGCTCGCCCGCCTGCTGAAGGTCCCGTTCGCGATCGCCGACGCGACCGCGCTCACCGAGGCGGGCTACGTCGGCGAGGACGTCGAGAACATCCTGCTGAAGCTGATCCAGGCCGCCGACTACGACGTCAAGAAGGCCGAGACCGGCATCATCTACATCGACGAGATCGACAAGATCGCCCGGAAGGCCGAGAACCCGTCGATCACCCGCGACGTCTCGGGCGAGGGCGTGCAGCAGGCGCTCCTGAAGATCCTCGAGGGTACCACCGCGTCGGTGCCACCCCAGGGAGGCCGCAAGCACCCCCACCAGGAGTTCATCCAGATCGACACGACGAACATCCTGTTCCTGTGCGGCGGCGCGTTCGCCGGCATCGACAAGATCATCGAGAGCCGCATCGGGAACCGCGGCGTCGGGTTCGGTGCCGACGTGCGCCGGCCCGACCAAAAGGACCTCGGTGCGCTGCTCGCCGGCGTCCTGCCCGAGGACCTCCTGAAGTTCGGGCTCATCCCCGAGTTCGTCGGGCGCCTGCCGGTCGTCGGCGCGGTGCACAGCCTCGACCAGGAGGCGCTCATGCGCATCCTCATCGAGCCGAAGAACGCCCTGCTGAAGCAGTACCAGAAGTTCTTCCAGTTCGACGACGTCGACCTCGTCCTCACCGACGACGCGCTCGAAGCGGTCTCCGAGGAGGCGCTGAAGCGCGGCACCGGCGCCCGCGGGTTGCGGGCCATCCTCGAAGAGGTGCTGCTCGACGTCATGTACGACCTCCCGAGCCGCGCCGACGTGGCGCGCTGCGTCATCGACCGCTCGGTCGTCCTCGAGCACATGACGCCGACGCTGATCACGAGCACGCCGGACCGCCGATCGGCCTGAGCGCCGCGCCGTCGGCGCGCCGATGGCGAGCTCGGCCAGCCGGCACGCGAGGCCGGTTCTCTACACTCGCTCCATGACGGTCCCGGACAAGCCGAGCCTCGACGGGCTCGAGGGCATCTGGAGCACGCGCTGGGAGGCGGACGGGACCTACCGCTTCGATCGCGCGCACGATCGCGCCGAGATCTTCTCGATCGACACGCCGCCGCCCACCGTGTCGGGCTCGCTGCACATGGGATCGGTGTTCGGGTACGTGCAGACCGACACGATCGCCCGCTTCCAGCGCATGCGGGGCCGCGCCGTCTTCTACCCGATGGGCTGGGACGACAACGGGCTCCCGACCGAGCGGCGGGTCCAGAACTACTTCGGGGTGCGCTGCGACCCCGGACTCCCGTACGACCCTGGGTTCGAAGCGCCGAGCGAGCCGCCCGACCCGCCCCGGGCGATCGCCCGGCGCAACTTCGTCGAGCTGTGCGAGGGCCTCGTCGTCGAGGACGAGGCCCGCTTCGAGGAGCTGTGGCGCCACCTCGGCCTCTCGGTGGACTGGTCGCTCACCTACACGACGATCGGGAAGGCCAGCCAGCGCAGCTCGCAGCGGGCCTTCCTGCGCTCGATCACCCGCGGCGAGGCGTACCAGGCCGAGGCCCCGACCCTCTGGGACGTCGACTTCCGCACCGCCGTCGCGCAGGCCGAGCTCGAGGACCGCGAGCTGCCGGGCGCCTACCACGCCGTGAAGTTCCACCGCGGCGACGGCGACGCCGTCGTGATCGAGACGACCCGCCCCGAGCTTCTCGCGGCGTGCGTCGCGCTGGTCGCGCACCCCGACGACGCCCGCTACACCGACCTCTTCGGCACGCCGGCGCGCACGCCGCTCTTCGACGTCGAGGTGCCGATCGTCGCGCATCCGCTCGCCGACCCCGAGAAGGGCTCGGGCATCGCGATGATCTGCACATTCGGCGACCTCACCGACGTGACCTGGTGGCGCGAGCTCGAGCTGCCGGCGCGCCCCATCATCGACTGGGACGGGCGCCTGAAGCCGGAGCCACCCGACGCGATCACGGACCCGCCCGGGCGCGCCGCGTACGCCGAGCTCGCCGGCCTGACGATCCGCCAGGCCCAGCGCCGCATCGTCGAGCTGTTGCGGGACGCCGGTGAGCTGGTCGGCGACCCCGAGCGCATCACGCACGCGGTGAAGTTCTACGAGAAGGGGGAGCGGCCCCTCGAGATCATCACGACGCGCCAGTGGTACCTGCGCAACGGCGGACGCGACCCGGTGCTGCGCGCCGCGCTGCTGGCGAGCGGCCACGCGCTGGCGTGGCACCCCGAGCACATGCGGGCGCGCTACGACTCGTGGGTCGAGGGGCTGAACGGCGACTGGCTCATCAGCCGCCAGCGCTTCTTCGGCGTGCCGTTCCCGATCTGGTACCCGTTGGACGGCGACGGCGCCCCCGACTGGGGCGCCCCGATCCTCGCCCCCGAGGCGCGCCTGCCCGTCGACCCGTCGAGCGACGCGCCGGAAGGGTACGACGAGGCGCAGCGTGGCCAGCCCCGCGGCTTCGTCGACGACCCCGACGTCATGGACACCTGGGCCACGTCCTCGCTCACGCCCCAGCTCGCGTGCGGCTGGGAGGACGACCCGGATCTGTTCGCCCGCACGTTCCCGATGGACCTGCGGCCCCAGGGTCCCGAGATCATCCGGACGTGGCTCTTCGACACCGTCGTGCGCGCCCACTTCGAGCACGACGTGCTCCCGTGGCAGCACGTCACGATCAACGGCTGGGTGCTCGACCCGGACCGCAAGAAGATGTCGAAGTCGAAGGGCAATGTCATCACGCCGATGAACCTGCTCGAGCGGTACGGCTCCGACGCCGTGCGGTACTGGGCGGCCAGTGGGCGTCCGGGCACGGACACCGCGCTCGACGAGGGCCAGATGAAGATCGGCCGGCGGTTGGCGATCAAGATCCTCAACGCGTCGAAGTTCGCGCTCGGCGTCGGCGGCGACGTCGACCCGACCGCCACCGGCGACGCGACGGCGCCCGTCGACCGGTCGCTCCTCGCCACGCTCGCCGGCCTCGCCGACGACGTGACCGCCGCGTTCGCCGACTTCGACTACGCGCGCGCCCTCGACCACACCGAGCGCTTCTTCTGGGGGTTCTGCGACGACTACCTCGAGCTGGTGAAGCAGCGTGCCTACGGCGCGGAGGGCGAGACGGGCGACGCGTCGGCGCGGGTCACCCTGCTCGCCGCGCTCGAGACGCTGCTGCGCCTCTTCGCCCCGCACCTGCCGTTCGTGACCGAGGAGGTCTGGTCCTGGTGGCGCTCGGGGTCGGTGCACCAGGCGGCGTGGCCCGATGCCGCGGCGCTCCACGCCGCCGCGGTGGACGGCGACCCGGCGATCGTCGCCATCTCCACCGAGGTGCTCGGCGCGGTGCGCAAGGCCAAGACCCAGGCACAGCGGTCCCTCCGGACGGAGGTCACGCGCCTCGTCGTCGGCGACGCCGCCGCACGGCTCGCGGCGCTGCGCCTCGCGGCCGACGACGTGCGGGCCGCGGCGCGCCTCACCGGCGAGCTCGAGCTCGTCGAGACGACCGACCCGGCGATCGAGGTCGACCTCGCGCCCGACACGCGCGGCTGAGGTGAGCGATCGCCCGCGCGCCTGGCTCGACGCGCACGTCAACCTCGAGTCCCTCGGGATTCCCGCCGGCACGACACGACGCGCCACCCGGCCCACCCTCGAGCGCATGGCCGCGCTCGCCCGCCTCCTCGGCTCCCCCCAGCTCGAGTACCCGGTCGTGCACGTGACCGGCACGAACGGCAAGACCTCGGTGGCGAGCCTCGCGACCGCGATGCTCGTCGAGACCGGCCTCTCGGTCGGCTCCTACACGAGCCCCCACCTCGAGCGGGTGAACGAACGCATCGCGTGGAACGGCCGGGAGATCGACGACGGCACGCTCGACGAGCTGCTCGGGCTGCTCGCCACGATCGAGCCGCACCTCCCCGAGGTCCCCAGCTACTTCGAGATCCTCACCGGCGCCGCGTTCCGCTGGTTCGCCGACGTGGCTGTCGACGCCGCGATCCTCGAGGTCGGCCTGGGCGGCACCTGGGACGCGACGAACGTCGCCACCGGGCAGGTCGCCGTGATCACGAACGTGAGCATCGACCACGTCGAGTACCTCGGTCCGACGCGCCTCGACATCGCGCGCGAGAAGGCGGGGATCGTGAAACCCGGCGCGACGCTCGTCCTCGGCGAGGCCGATCCTGCGCTGCGCGAGCCGTTCCTCGACCGGGGCGCGGCCCGGGTGCTCCTGCGGGGCGAAGACTTCGGGGTGCGCACGAACCGGATGGCGCACGGCGGCCGGGTCGTCGACGTGTTCACACCCGAGGCGCGCTACGACGACGTCTTCTTGTCGCTGCACGGCGCGCACCAGGCGGACAACGCCGCCGTCGCGCTCACCGCGGCCGAGGCGCTGCTGGACCGTCCCCTCGACCCGGCGCTCGTCGCGACGGTGTGCGGGCGCGTCGCGGTCCCCGGGCGCCTCGAGGTCGTGGGCCACGCGCCGCTCGTGCTCCTCGATGGGGCGCACAACGTCGCCGGCGCGCACGCGCTGCGCGAGGCCCTCGCCGAGGAGTTCCCCGCCGCGGCGCGGACGCTCGTCGTGGGCCTCCTCCAGCCGAAGGACCCGGCCGAGATGCTCGACGCCCTCGGGGTCGTCGACGCCGAGCGGCTCATCGTCTGCGAGGCGCCGAGCCCCCGCGCCCAGCCGGCCGACGCGGTCGCCGACGCGGCTCGCGGGCTCGGCTTGCCGGCGGACCGGGTCGAGGCGATCCCCGACGTGGCGGCCGCGCTCGGGCGGGCCCGGTCGGTCACCGCGCCGGACGCGCAGGTGGTGGTCACCGGCTCGCTCTACGTGGCCGGCGCCGCCCGGGCCGCCGCCCAGCCCGCCGCCAGCCCAGAGCGCGTCAGCCCGCCCCGGTAGGGTCCGCCGCGGTGAGCACGCGCACCCTCTTCCTCTGCAAGCCCGACGCCGTCGAGCGCGGCCTGGTCGGCGAGATCATCGGGCGCGTCGAGCGCAAGGGGCTGCGCATCGTGGCCCTCGACCAGCGCCGCATCGAGCGGGTCCTGGCCGAGGAGCACTACGCCGAGCACCAGGGCAAGCCCTTCTTCGAGGACCTCGTGGTGTTCATCACCCGCGGGCCGCTCGTCGCGATGGTCCTCGACGGTGGTCCCGAGACGTGGGCCGTCGTGCGCCGCCTCATGGGTGCCACCGACCCGCGCCTGGCCGAGCCCGGCACGATCCGCGGCGACCTCGCGCTCGAGACCGGCGAGAACCTCGTGCACGGCTCCGATGGCGTCGAGTCCGCCGCCCGCGAGATCGCGCTCTTCTTCCCGGACCTGCGCTGAGGGGTACACGGCAACGGCGCGGACAACTGGTTCAATGGCGAGGTGGCATCACGGGGCGCACCGCCCCCGCCGCCGACGACGGCTGGACCGCCCTGGGAGGAGGCCCTAGCCTGGCAGCGTCCCGGACCCCGTCGAGTTGCTGGACGGTCTGTGAACGCCCCCTGGTACACCAACGTCATCGGCCGCGACATGGCCGTGGATCTCGGCACGGCCAACACGGTCGTCTACGCGCGCGGCCAGGGGATCGTCCTGAACGAGCCGTCGATCGTCACCATCGACCTGCGGGACGGCTCCCTCCTCGCCGTCGGCACCAAGGCCAAGCGGATGCTCGGCCGCACCCCCGCGCACATCGAGGCGATCCGGCCACTGAAGGACGGCGTCATCGCCGACTTCGACATCTGCGAGCAGATGCTGCGCTACTTCATCCAGAAGGTCCATCAGCGCAACCGCTGGGCCAAGCCCCGCATGGTGATCTGCATCCCGTCGGGGATCACCGGGGTCGAGCGCCGGGCCGTCCAGGAGGCCGCGGAGTTCGCCGGCGCCCGCAGCCCCGTCATGGTCGTGGAGGAGCCGATGGCCGCCGCCATCGGGTCGGGACTGCCGATCCACGAGCCGACCGGCAACATGATCGTCGACATCGGCGGCGGCACCACCGAGGTGGCGGTCATCTCGATGGGCGGGATCGTGGCCAGCGAGGCCAGCCAGATCGCCGGCGACGAGTTCGACGAGTCGATCATCTCCTTCATGAAGCGCGAGTACTCCCTCGCGCTTGGGGAGCGCACCGCCGAGGACGTCAAGCACCAGCTGGCGAGCGCCTACCCGCTCCGGGACGAGTTCTACGCCGAGGTGCGGGGCCGGGACCTCGTCACCGGGCTGCCGCGCACCGTCACCGTGTCGACCCAGGAGATGCGCGAGGCGATCGAGGAGAACGTCGCCGCGATCATCGACACGATCAAGGTCACCCTCGACAAGACCCCTCCCGAGCTCGCCGCCGACGTGATGGAGCGCGGCATCACCCTCGCCGGCGGCGGTGCGCTGCTGCTTGGCCTCGACGCCGCCATCCAGGCCGAGACCGGCATGCCGGTGCGGCGGGCCAAGAACCCGCTCTTCTCGGTGGTGATCGGCTCGGGGCGCTGTCTCGAGCAGTTCGACACGCTGCGACAGGTGCTGATCAGCGGCCCCGAAGACTGATCCGAGCCCTCCGGCTCCAGGGAGGCGCTCATGGCCGTCTATCGCCGAGACACGCGGAGTCGATTCCTGCTCCCCGTGATCATCGTCTCTTCGCTCTTGCTCATCACCATCGACTCCGGGAACGGCAGCGGCGCGGTCGCGTCGTTGCGCTCCACGGCCCACAACATCATCTCGCCCGTCCAGTCGGTGGTGAACGACGCCTTCCAGCCGCTGCGTGACGTGGCCGGCGGGATCACCACCTACGGTTCGTTGAAGCAGCAGAACGACAACCTGCGCCGCCAGATCTCCGATCTGCGGGGCCAGCTGCGCCAGACCCGCGGCGTCGGCAACGAGCTGCCCGAGCTCGAGAAGCTCCTCGACCTCCCCACGGTCCAGGACGCGACCGGGATCGTGGCGCGTGTGACGGCCGGCGCGCCCGGCAACTTCGAGCGCACCGTCACGATCGACAAGGGCTCGAGCCAAGGCCTGCGGGTCGGCTACCCGGTCGTCACCGGCGACGGGCTCGTCGGCACCATCACCCAGGTCGCCGGTCAGTCCGCGACCGTGACCCTGCTCGACAGCCCGAGCCTCGGCGTCGGCGTGCGGCTCACGACGAGCAACACCGAGGGCATCACCGTCTCGAAGGCCGGCGCCCGCGACCTCACGATCGGATTCCTGTCCGACTCGAATGTGCTGGCCCAGAAGGGCGAGCTCGTGCTCACCGCAGCGTCGGCGAACGAGGCCTTCCCGCCCGACATCGTGGTCGGCACCGTCGTGGCCTACGCGAAGGCCGCCCAGGACCTCGCCCCGACGATCACGGTCGCGCCCGCCGTCAACCTCGACGACCTCGACTTCGTGAAGGTCCTGCGGTTCCCCGACCCGACCGCCGCGCCCCGAGGCGGGTGACCATCGGCTCGTGGGTCTGCGCCGCATCCGACTCGTCCTGGTCGTCATCACCCTGCTCGTCCTCCAGACGACGGTGTTCACGCACCTGCGCGTCTTCGACGCGGTGCCAGATCTGCTGCTCGTCGCCGCCGTCGCCATGGCCTACGACTCCGGGCCGCTCGCCGGTGCGGTCTTCGGCTTCGCCGGGGGGCTCTGCATCGACCTCTTCCTCACGACGCCGCTCGGGCTCTCCGCGCTCACGTACGCGCTGACCGCGTACGGCGTCGGGGTGTTCCAGGGCGGGGTGATCCGCGAGACGCGCACCATCGCGCCCGTGCTCGGCGGTGTCGGCGGAATCGTCGGCGGCATCCTCTTCGTCGTGATCGGCGGGATCGCCGGCCGGGGCGAGCTCTTCGCGCTGCACAACATCCAGGTGATCGTCGTGTCCGCCGTCTACGACGCCCTCGTCGCCTACGCCATCTTCCCGTTCGTGCGCTGGGCCGCCAGGACCGACGTGGGAAAAGCCTGGCCCGGTCGATAGGGTGGGGTCATTCGTGACCCCGCGAGCCGGCCGGCGCTCGTCCACGCCGCCCGGGGGCGGCTGGCGGCGTGCAGCCGACCGACCGGGGACCCGTCCACGATCGCCCCGGGGTAGGACGTGACCGAAGGCATCAGCCGATTCCGACTGACCGTCATCGGCGTCATCGTCGTCGTCCTCTTCGTCGGGCTCCTCGGCCGGCTCTGGTTCCTCCAGATCGCCCAGTCGAACACCTACGTCGCCACCACGACCGCGAACCGGACGCGGGTCGTCACCCAGCCGGCGGTGCGCGGCGCGATCCTCGACAACCAGGGGCGGGTCGTCGTCGAGAACCAGCTCGTGCTGTCTATCCAGATCGCCCGGGGGCTGTCGTCCGCCCAGCTGAAGACGACGGTGAAGCACCTTGCGGCGCTGCTGAACATCCCCCAGAGCGCGCTCCTGAAGCAGGTCCACAACCCCGACCTCACGCCCTACGAGCCGATCCCGGTCAACGCGCCCAACATCACCTACGACACACTCGTCGCCATCAAGGAGCGGCCGGAGCTGTATCCGGGCGTCAGTGCGACGCAGCGCACCGCGCGCGTCTACCCCCACGGCTCACTCGCCGCGAACCTGCTCGGCTACCTCGGCTCGGTGAACGCCCAGGACCTGAAGACCCACCCGGGTGAGCACTACACGGCCGAGGACGTCATCGGGAAGGACGGCGTCGAGCAGGTCTTCGAGACCGAGCTGCGCGGCCAGCCGAACCTGCGTCGTCTCGAGGTCGACAGCCGCGGGCAGGTCGTCCAGACCCTGCTCAACCAGCCGGCGCAGGCGGGCAACGACGTCAAGCTCACGATGAACGTCAACGTCCAGGCGGAGGCCGAGAACGCGCTCGCCCAGGGCATCGCGGACGTGCGCGGCACCCAGGACACGACGATCACGAGCCACATCCAGAACTTCGCGGCGCCCGGCGGCTCCGCGGTCGTGCTCGACGCCCGCACCGGCTCGGTCGTCGCGATGGCCTCCTACCCGTCGTACCCGGTGAACGAGTTCACGACCGGGATTCCGCCCGCGCTGTTCAAGCCCTGCACCGAGTCGACGGCGACGACCACCACGACGACGAGCCCGTCCGGTGGCTCGAGCTCGGGCTCCTCGTCGACACCGCAGACGCCGCCGACCTGCTCGCTGCTGAACCGGGCGACGCAGGGCCTCTACCCGCCGGGCTCGACGTTCAAGCTCATGACCGCGATCGCGGCCCTCGAGTACAACCAGGTGCAGCCGGGCAACGCCGACTACGACCTCAACGACCAGGGCTGCATCAAGTACGGCAGCCCCGGCGCCTACCAGCAGTTCTGCAACGCCGGCAAGGAGACGAACGGCATCGTCGACCTGCCGAAGGCGCTCACCGTGTCGAGCGACGTGTACTTCCTCAGCCTCGGGTTCAAGTTCTTCAACACCTTCGACTGCGGCACCCCGACGTGCAGCTACGGGTCCGGTCGCCCGGACCACAACGCCGGCTACGGGATCCAGAACGTGGCGCGCGACTTCGGGTTCGGCAAGTCGACGGGCAGCGGCCTCCCCGAGGAGGGCCAGGGTCGCATCCCCGACGAGGCGTTCAAGATCGCGTTCAACCAGACGAACCCGGACCCGTACTCGCGGACCTGGCTGCCCGGTGACAGCGCGAACACGGCGATCGGACAGGGCGACGTACTCGTCACGCCCCTCCAGCTCGCCGACGCGTACGCCACGTTCATCAACGGCGGGACGCTCTTCACGCCCCGGCTGGCGAGCCAGGTCCTCCGTCCCGACGGCCAGACGGTCGAACGCCAGCTGCCGACCGAGGTCGTGCGCCACATCAGCATCCCCGACTCGGTGCGGGCCCAGATCCTCCCCGGCCTCGCCGGCGTGGTGTCCGCGAGCGACGGGACCGGCGCCGCGGCGTTCCGGGGCTACAGCGGCCTGCCCATCGCTGGGAAGACCGGCACCGCGCAGCAGCCGCCGCCGCAGGAGGACACCGCCTGGTTCGTCGGGCTCGTGAACCCCGACAACGACCCGATGCT
>DATDGU010000295.1:0-1633 GCA_036521915.1 Acidimicrobiia bacterium
CATGACCCGGGCCGGATCCGGCCGATCACGACGGCCGAGCTCGATCCGCCGCGGCCCGCGCCGCGCCCGGCGAACTCGGTGCTCGACAACGCCGCGCTGCGGCTCGAGGGCCTGCCGCTCCTCCCGGACTACCGCGAGTGCCTCGCCCCGCTCGTGAAGCTGCTCACCCGCCCGTGACGGAGCCGGCACCCGAAGTCCGCGTCGTCGTCGTGAACTACAACGGCGGCGAGATGACGCTGGCCTGCCTGCGTGCCATCCAGGCGACGGACTGGCCCCGCGACGCGCTCGAGACCGTCCTCGTCGACAACGGGTCGTCGGACGGTGTCCTGGAGGCCGCCGAGCGCGACCTCGACATCGTCACGATCCGTAGCGACACCAACCTGGGGTTCGCGGGCGGCGCCAACCTCGGCCTCCGCGACCTGCCCCCGGCGACGGCGTACGTCGCGATCGTCAACAACGACGTGACCGTCCCCGCGACCTGGCTGCGTCCGCTGGCCACGGTTCTCGCGTCGGACCCGACCTGCGGCGCCGCGTGCCCGAAGATCCTCCTCGCCGACCGGTACGAGGCCGTCGAGGTCGTCGGCGACCCGGTTCGCCTGAGCCCCCTCGACCGACGCGAGGTGACGGTGCGGATCTCGGGCGTCCGCGTCGGCGGTGACGACGTCCTGCGCCGCACTCGCTTTGGGGCGGGGTTTCTCGGACCGGAGTTCCCGCCCGGCGACGCGGTGCCGTTCCAGTGGGCGTCGGCGCGGGCAACCGTGCTGCTCCCGGTGCTCCCCGGCGCCCCGGCTCGCGAGCTCCGCCTGTCGGCGCCGGCGCGCCGATCGGTCGTCCTGCGCACCGGTGCCGAGGAGCGGACCGTGACGGTCGGGCCCAGCCCCACATGGGTCGAGCTGCCGGCGCCGGCCGAGCCCTTCGACGTGATCAACAACGTCGGATCGGAGGTCGAGCCGGACGGCTACGCGCGGGACCGGGGATACCTCGAACGCGACGTGGGCCAGTTCGACGACGCCGCGGACGTCGACGCGTGGTGCGGCGCCGCCGTGCTCCTCCCCGCGTCCTACCTTCGGACCGTCGGCCACTTCGACGACCGGCTCTTCGCCTACTACGAGGACGTCGAGCTCTCGCTGCGGGGACGCCCCCGCTGGCGCTACCGCACGGTCCCCGAGTCGGTGGTCCGCCACGTCCACATGGCGACGAGCTCGGCGAGCGCGCCACGTGCCCTGTACTTCAACGAGCGGAACCGGCTGCTGGTCTTGAGCCGCTACGCGCCGAGGCGCACCGTCGTCAAGGCCGTCGCCCGGTACGTTGCGAGCACGCTCTCCTACCTCCGCCGGGACGTCGTCAGTCCCCTTGCGCACGGCCGCCGTCCGTCGTGGACGGTCGGCCTCGCGCGGATGCGAGCGCTGCGGGACTGTCTGCGTGCCTGGTGCGGTGCGGCGCCGGCCGGTCCGTGGAGCCCGAAGTGGCAGTGACCGCGATCGATCCCGCGACCGTCGCCCCGGTCGCGGTGCCGGTGCCACGCGTCACTGCGGTCGTCCTCGCCTACCGATTCGAGCCGCTGCTCGAGCGCGCCGTGGGCTCCCTGGCGCACTCCCGGGGCGTGGAGGTCGAGGTCGTCGTGGTCGACAAC
>DATDGU010000296.1:0-23256 GCA_036521915.1 Acidimicrobiia bacterium
CCCGGCGGCGAGCAGCGCGGCGGCGCCGTCGAGCACGGGCACGGCGGACGCGTCGACGACCCCGGCGACCCGCGACGCGGCAAGGAGCTCCCGGAGGTGCCCGAGGAGGCCAAAGCCGGTCACGTCGGTGACGGCGTGCACCGCCGAGCCGAGCGCGAGCGCCGCGTCGCGGGCGCCGTCGTTCAGGGTCGTCATGACGGTCACCGCCAGGCCGATCAGCGGCGCGGGCGCCTCGCCCCGCTTCAGCGCGGTCGCGACGACGCCGAGCCCGAGGGGCTTCGTCAGCACGATGGCGTCCCCCGGGCGCGCGCCGGCGTTGCGGAACACGGCCCGCGGGTCGACGGTGCCGACGACAGCGAGCCCGAACTTCGGCTCCGGGTCGTCGATGGAGTGGCCCCCGGCGACGACCGCCCCCGCCGCGGCGACGGCGTCGGCGCTGCCGTCGAGGACCCGGGCGAGCAGCTCGAAGGGGAGCCCCTCGCGGGGCCACGCGACCAGGTTGAGGGCGAGCAGCGGGACGCCACCCATCGCGTAGACGTCAGACAGCGCGTTCGTCGCGGCGATGCGGCCCCAGTCGTAGGCGTCGTCGACGATCGGGGTGAAGAAGTCGGTCGTGACGACGACCGCGAGGTCGTCGCGCAGGCGGTAGACGGCGGCGTCGTCGGCGGTGTCGAAGCCGACGAGCAGGTCCGGGTCGGTACCCGCCGGCGAGCGGACCATGCCGAGCACCGTCCGCAGGTCGGCGGGCGACAGCTTGCAGGCACAGCCCGCGCCATGGGAGAACGCCGTGAGGCGGGTCTCGTCGAGCGCGGTCACGGCCCGATGGTAGGGCCGCGCCGTATCGGGTCTAGCCGACGCGCAGCCCGTACTCGAAGTAGCCCGCGTCGATGTAGCGGACGACGTCGCCGGTATGGGGGGCGTGGATGACAGCGCCGCCGCCGACATACAGGCCCACGTGCCCGTAGGTGTAGGCGATGTCACCGGCGGACATGCTGCCGAGCGGCACGTGCGGCAAATCGGCGGACTGGGCCTCCGAGTTGTGCGGCAGCCCGACCCCGGCCGCGCCCCACGCCGCCATCGTGAGGCCCGAGCAGTCGAAGCAGCTCGGCCCCGAGCCCGCGTAGCAGTACGGCTTCCCGAGCTGCTGCTGGGCGAAGCTCACCGCGACGCCCGCGGAGCCGCTCGCCGGCGGGACGAGGCCCGGGTTGAAGTCGGAGCCACCACCGCCGCCGCCGCCGCCGCCGGAGCCCTTCGGCGCCTGCGCGGCGTCGGCGGCCGCGTTGTCCTGGGCGACGAGGCCGGCGATCTGGCCGTTCACCTGGCCGAGCAGGCCCGAGTACTGCGCGTTCGCGGCACTGAAGCTCGCCTCGGCGGCCTTCAGGGCCGCCTCCTGCGCCGTCGCCGTCGCCTTCGCGTTCTGCGCGTCCTTCTCACGGGCGTTCAGCGAGGCCTTCGACTCGTTCAGCTGGTCGACGAGCGTGTTGTCCTGGTCGCTCGCGGCCGCCGTGTACTGCTGGCTGCTCGCCAGCTCGCTCGGGTCGACGTTGAAGAGGGTGGTGTCCCCACCGATCGTGGCGCTCTGGTAGATCGACACGGCCCGCTGCTCGACGAGCTTCTGGAGCGCGTCCGTCTGCACCTTCGCCGCCGCGATGCGCGTCTGCGCGTCCGCGATCGTCGCGTTCGCCTGGTCCAGCTGGTACTGCGCCGCGCTGATCTGCTCGTTCAGCGCGTCGAGCTTCACGGCGTTCGCGTTGATCGCCGCCGACAGCTGGGCGGCTTGCGTCTGCAGGCTGGTGCCGGGCGCGGCCCCCGCGGTGCCGGTCGCGACGGTGAACACCGTCGCGGCGGCGGCGCCGAGCGTCGCGGCGAAGAGGAGGGACAGGGTGCGGATCGGCAGGCGCGTCATCAGCAAATCGTTCGCTCTCGTTGTGGGCGGACAGGCGGACGGTGTCTGGTGGTGCACTGCGGGTCTTGCAAAACGACCCGCACGTCATCTGAACGATGACGTCCGGGCTGAGTTCACCCTAGGCACCTGGAGGGCCTCGCGCCAGGATCGTACGGAGGTGGCCCGCGTCGTCGCAGGTCAGGCGCCGGAAACGGGCCAGCCCGGAGAGGGCCGAGGGTCGCCGGGGGCGGCGACCTCGGGCACGGTCCACGCCATCGCCTTGCCGACCTCGCGGGCGACCCGCTGCCAGTCGTGCGGGTCCCATCCCTCGCTCGCCGCGACGACCGTCGTGTCCTGGCGCAGGTGCACGAACGCCGGTAGGCGCTCGAGCCCGAGGCTGGATACGACCGCGGTGTCGGGGTCGACGAACGTCATGACGCGCTGCTCGGCGCCGCCGAGCATGCGGCGGGCGACGGCCTCGCCGGCGGGCACGACGAACGCGCAGTGACAGTCGGCGTCACCGAACGTCTTGAAGATCCGCTCGCCGACCGGCACCCAAGCCGCCCCCTCGGGGCGCGCCGGGAGCACGACGAGGCAGAGGTGGAACATGGTCGTCCAGTCGTCGAGCGTCCGGGTGACGCCCGTGCTGGTCGCCAGCTTCAGGGTCGGATCGGGGTTCGTCGCCAGCGCACGGCCCTCCTGCCGGCGTGGAAGGTAGCGTCTTTCCGGCCGGCCGCCGGGACCGCGCCGCCGGGGCGAGCGCCGGCCGCCGCGCACCCGAGGGGGCCCGATGTCCGGATCGAACGTCACCTTCCTCAGCAACGGCTCCGAGGGCGCCGGCTACCTGGCCCGCCCGGCGAGCGGCCAGGGTCCGGGCGTCGTCGTCATCCAGGAATGGTGGGGGCTGAACGACCAGATCCGCGAGGTCTGCGACCGCTTCGCCGAGGAGGGCTTCGTCGCCCTCGCCCCCGACCTCTACCGGGGCGAGGTGACGCGCGAGCCCGACGAGGCGGCCAAGCTCATGATGGCGCTGAACCTCGAGCGGGCCGCGAAGGACATGGTGGGGGCGGTCGACTTCCTCGCCGGCAACGACGGGGTCACCTCGCAGGGGGTCGGCGTCATCGGGTTCTGCATGGGCGGTGGGCTCGCGCTCTGGCTCGCGACGCTGCGCCCCGAGAAGGTGGAGGCCGTCGCCCCGTACTACGGGGTGATCCCGTGGCCGGCGGCCCAGCCCGACTACGCGCGCCTGACCGCCCCGGTGCAAGGCCACTACGCCGAGCTCGACGCCTCCGCCGACCCGGCGGCCGTGCGCGCGCTCGAGGAGCAGCTCCACGGGCTCGGCAAGACTGCCGAGTTCTTCATCTATCCCGGCGCCGACCACGCGTTCACGAACCACCACCGGCCCGAGGTCTTCCAGGCCGAGCACGCCGAGACGGCATGGCAGCGCACCCTGGCGTTCTTCCGCGCCAACGTCCGCTGACGCCGGGGGGCGTTAGAGGCCGCTGGCGCGCAGCATCGACGGTGGCACCTCGTCGCGGCCCGCGGCGAGCAGCGCGGCCCGCTCGAGGTTGATCGGGTCCCGCTCGGCCCGCTCGAGCCAGCCGTCCCACGGCCCGGGCGGGATGGTGCCCTCGACGCAGTGCCGCAGGTAGGCCTGCAGGTCGCGCGCCTCGGCCTCGCCGCCGACCGGCCCGTGGCCGGGGACGATGGTGTCGGCCAGCTCGATGACCGCGTCGAGCATGTCGGCCCAGGTCGCCGGGTCGCCCTGGAAGGCGAGCGGCGTCACGCCGAAGAAGCAGAGATCGCCGGCGAAGCAGACGTCGGCGTCGGCGACGAGCACGAGCAGGTCGCCCTCGGTGTGGCCCGACGCGGGCAGCAGCTCGACGCGGGGCGTGAGGTTCGCCGCACCGTCGACCTCGTGCGTGACCGGCCGCGTCCCCGTCTCGGCCAGGTCGTCGAACGCCTCGTCGAACGCCGGCATGAACGCCTTGTACGCCTCGATCGGCATCGGCTGGTCGAGCGCCGCGCTCGTCGGCGGCGTCCCGAGCACCGCGGCGTGCGGGAACGCCTTCGTCCCGCCGACGTGGTCGATGTGGGCGTGTGTGAGCACGACGCGCCTCACCGGTCGCTCGAGGGCCCGCACCGCGGCGGCGAACGGCTCCCATTGGGAGCGGACCATCAGCGTGTCGACGACCGTGACACCGTCGTCGTCGACGATCACACCCGCGTTGGCCACCCCGGTCTCGCCGCCCGGCTGGAGCCACACGAACACGCCGTCGGCGAGCTCGTGCAGCGTCTGCGTCGGGCAGGTCCGCGCCACGGGGCCGAGGGTACCGTTGCCCCCATGTCCGAGCGCTCCCGTCAGCTGCCCCGCCGCTCCTGCCTCTCGGTGCCCGGCTCGAGCCCGAAGATGCTCGCCAAGGCACCCGGCCTCGGTGCCGACATGGTGTTCCTCGACCTCGAGGACTCCGTCGCGCCGCTCGAGAAGGAGGCCGCCCGCGACAACGTCGTGAAGGCGATCAACGAGCAGGACTGGGGCGACGTCGTCCTGTGCGTGCGCGTGAACGCGTGGGACACGAAGTGGACCTACCGCGACGTCGTCCACGTCGTTGAGAACGCGTCGGAGCGGCTCGACGAGCTCATGCTCCCGAAGGTGCAGTGCGCCGCCGACGTGGAGGCGCTCGACCGGCTCCTCACCCAGATCGAGGCGACGATCGGGCGAGACGGGCGGGTCGGCATCGAGCCCCAGATCGAGACGGCACGGGGCCTCATCAACGTGGAGGAGATCTGCGCGGCCTCCGACCGGCTCGAGACGATCGTCTTCGGCCCCGCCGACTTCGCCGCGTCGACCGAGATGCCCGTCCTCACCGGCGGCGTGCAGATCCCCGAGTATCCCGGTGACCACTTCCACTACGTGTTCGCCAAGATCCTCATGGCCGGGCGGGCGAATGGCCTCCAGGTCATCGACGGCCCGTACCTGAAGATCCGGGAGCTCGACGGCCTCCGCGACTACGCCATGCGCACCCGCATCCTCGGCTACGACGGCAAGTGGGCGCTGCACCCCGACCAGGTCACGGTCATCAACGACGTCTATACGCCGACCCATGAGCAGTTCGACCGGGCGTGGGACATCCTCGCCGCCTACCAGGAGGCGACCACGACCACCGAGGGCGACCGCAAGGGCGCCGTCATGTTCGGCGACGAGATGATCGACGAGGCGAGCCGCAAGATGGCGACGAAGTTCGTCACGCGCGGCGAGCGTGCCGGGATGCGCCGCGGCGAGGACTGACTCCCGGCCGGCGCCGGGGGGCGCCGCAGAGGGCCCGCGGTACCGTGGGCGGCACCCTCGGTTCGGGAGCCGCGTATGGGGATCAGCCGACTGGGGCACCGCTCCCGTGACCCAGGCGGGGTGCCGCGCCACTGGGAGACCTCCCAGAGCGTGGCCGGCGACCTGCACCGCCGCATGCACTCAGCCCTCGACCGGACGCGCGCGACGCTGGCCGATGCCCGCCGGTGCGGCGTGCCGACGGAGCACTTCGAGTCGCTCTGCGACGAGCTCGAGAGCGCGGCCCGCATCATGGACGAGCAGCTGCTGGCCGCGTCGCGCCTGCCGCTGCGCATCCGCCACCGGACGCTGCTCGACCTGCGCTACCGCATCGTCGATCTGGAGCGGACGGGTGAGCGCATCGGGCGCACCGCCCTCGACGCGGCCGCGCCCGTCGCCGGCGGCTTCGAGGACACGCTGCGCCGCATCAACGAGCGCCTCGACCGCCACGTCGAGGCCCGCCACGAGTTGGGCGAGCTCGGGCCCTAGCGCCGAGGGCGGGCCGGTGCCCGCACGGGCGCCGGATAGCCGGCAGCGTCCCGTCCTGCCGCGGCCCCGCCGCGGAGCGGGAGGCGGAGTGAGTGATGGAGCGGGTACGGGTTCGGGTCGCGGCGTTGCTGGGTGTGCTCGCGCTGAGCACCGGCACGGTGGCCGGCGGGGCGCTGTGGCTGGCCGCCCAGCCGGCGGCGGCGCTCACGAACATCGCGGTCACGAGCAACGCCGACCCGGGGGTCGCCCAGGCGTGCCCGGGTTCGAACTGCACGCTGCGGCAAGCGTTCGCCACCGCCTCGGGGACCGCCGGTGACGTCGAGATCGATATCCCGGCCAGCGTCACCATCAATCTCACCGCCGGCGAGCTGCCCTACAACGGCGCCGCCAACCTGACCGTCGCCGGCAACGGCACCACGATCACGCAGGGCAACAGCGCCCGGATCATCCACTTCACGTCGGCGCAGACCCTCACTGTGAGCGGCCTGACCCTGATCGGCGGGCAGAACTGCCGCGGCGGCGGCATCGACGCCTCGTCTGGGTCGGTGGTTCTCACGAACACGACGGTCACCCAGGCCACGTCCACCTGCGGCGGCGGTGGTATCTGGGCGAGCGGCAGCGTCACCGCGACGGGCAGCACGGTCAGCTCCAACCACGCCAACAGCGGCAGCGGCGGTGGCATCGAGACGGGGAGCGGCTCGGTGACGCTGACCAACTCGACGGTCACGGGCAACACCGCGGCCGACGGCGGCGGCGGGATCGTCGGGGGCGAGAACCAGGAAGGTTTTGCACCGGTCACGCTCACCGCCTCGACGATCGATCACAACACGGCCGGCACCGGTGACGGCGGTGGGGTCGAGGGGAGCAGCGTCCACGCGACGAACTCGACGATCACCAACAACACGGTCAGCAGCAGCGATCCGGGTGGCGGGATCGCGTTCCGTGGCGCGCGCGTGTTGGTCTACGACACGATCACCAGCAACAGCTCTACAGACGGGGCGAACGTGTGGCTCGGGAGCGACACGACGCTGACCAGCGTCGGTACCGTCATCGCCCTGCCACTCGGCGGCGGCACCAACTGCACCTTCCACGTCGTGTCACAGGGCTACAACTGGGACGACGACGGGTCCTGTGGTTTCACGACCGGCCCGGGCGACCATTCGAACGCGGGTGACCCGCTGCTGGGTGTGCTGGCGAACAACGGCGGGCCGACCCAGACCCGGCTGCCCCAAGACGGACCCAGCCCCTTGATCGACGCGATCCCGGTGTCGGCCTGCCAGACCGGCAACGCGGCGGGCGTGACCACCGACCAGCGGGGCGTCACCCGGCCCCAGGGCGCCGGCTGCGACATCGGCGCGGTCGAGGTGGCCGTCCCCGTCGCGCCGACGACGCTCACCGCGGCGTTCACCGGCTGAGGGCGGCCTCCGCCAGTCGGGGGGCGATGACCCGCAGGCACAGGGTCTCGTCGGCGCCCTCGAAGATCGACAGGACGCGGGCGTCGACGAAGTACCGGGAGACCGGGAACTCCTCGGCGTAGCCCATGCCGCCGTGGAGCTGCATGGCTTCGCGGGTCACCCACTCGGCGGCCCGGCACACGTAGGCCTTCACCATCGACGCGGCGAGGGTGCCTTCACCGCGGCCCATGCCGCGGGCCACCGCGTAGGAGAACTGGCGGCCGGCCTGGATGAGCGCGGCCATGCGGGCCAGCTTGGCTTGGCTGAGCTGGTAGTCGAACACCGGCTTGCCGAACACCGTGCGTTCCTGCGCGTACGCCAGGCCGGCGTCGAACGCGGCCTGCATGACGCCGACGGCGCGCGCCGCGGTCTGGAGGCGCCCGTTCTCGAAGCCTTCCATCTGGAGGTAGAAGCCCTGGTTGCGGCCGGCGTCGCCGCCGACCAGGTTGTCGGCGGGGACGAGCCAGTCGTCGAACGCGATCTCGTAGGAGTGCATGCCCCGATAGCCAATGGTGTCGATGGCGCGGCCTTGCATGCGGCCGGCCCCGTCGGGTCCGGTCACGTCGAAGCTGTGGCCGGGCACGGCGGGCTTGTCGACGACGAAGAGGGAGAGGCCGCGATGCCCGGCGGCGCGGTCGGGGTCGGTGCGGGCGAGCAGCATGAGCAGGTCGGCGCGTCCCGCGAACGTGGCCCAGGTCTTCACGCCGTTCACGCGGTAGCCACCATCGGCGGGCGTGGCGGTGACGGCGAGGTGCGCGACGTCGGAGCCGAAGTCGGGCTCGGTGACGGTGACGCCGACCATGAGCTCCCCGCTGGCGATGCGGGGCAGCCAGCGCTGCTTCTGCTCCTCGGTCCCACCCTTGACCAGGGCCCGGGTCAGGATCTCGGGCCGGGTGATGAGCGACCCGCCGACGCCGAGGGAGCCCCACGCGAGCTCCTCGGTCGCGACGACCATGCCGAGGTAGTCGTGCTCTCCGCCGGCCGCGAACCCGCCGTACTCCTCCGGCACCGAGAGGCCGAAGCCGCCGAGCTCGGCGAGGCCGTCGATCACCGACTCGGGGACGTCGGTGTTCTCCCGGTGCACGGTCTCGGCGACCGGCCGGATGCGGTCGGCCGCGAAGCGGTGGAACGTGTCGCGCACGAGGTCGAACTCGTCACCGAGATGCGCCGGGCCGGTGCCACGGGACGGGAGCTGCGCCGCGACGGTCTCGAGGAAGACCGGCGAGCGGTGGGTCTCGACGAAGGGGAGCGCACCGTCGAGCTCGCCCGCCTCGACGCCCCACAGCGCGTCGCGTCCGACGAGACGTGCCGCGACGTCGGCGATCGCGTCGGCGACGAACAGCGAGGCGAGCTGCGCCTCGTACTCGCCGTGCTCGGCGTACTCGAGCATGACCCGCGCCGCCTCGATGCCGCTCGCCGCGTGCGCGAGGTCGTAGGCGAGGACCTGGGAGCCGTCGAGCGCGGCGCCGCCGATCCGCCCGCCGTCGCCGCGGGCGTCGTGCGCGAGCCGCCGCCATCCCGCATCGACGACCGCGGCGGCGTCGTCGAGCGCGGCTGCCGCAGCCGACCCCGACGCTGACACGAGGCGGGAGCCTACGGGACGGGCCGCGTCGTCGTCCCGGTCGTCGTCGGCGTCGTCGCGGGCGTCGTCGCCTGCGTGGGCGGCGCCGTCTGGGGGCTCGGCCGCGTCGCGACCGGGCCGCCCGAGCTGCCCCCCGACCCGGTCCCGCCCTCGGGGACCTGCGTCGCGCCGGGCACGGCGATGACCTGCTGCGGCGAGTTCGGCATGGCCTGGCCCGTGATCCGGCAGCGCTTGTCGAGCGGCGCGAAGACGGTGCCCGCGAGCAGGTCGGCGCCCGCCGGCGTGAAGTGGACGCCGTCGTCGGTGCGCACTGTCTCGAGCTTGCCGCCGGGACCGGGCAGCTGCTCGGCGTAGTGGCCCGTGCTGTCGCTGAAGAGCTGGTACGCGTCGACGTACGTCGCGTTCTTCTGGGTCGCAAGGACCGAGCGCGCGACGGCGTCGAGCTGGCGCACGCCGGCGTCCATCGTCGGGTTCTGGAGCGTCGGCGAGCCGATCCAGTACACGTAGCGGTTCCCGGCCGACAACACCTGGAACATCTGGGTCACCAGCGCGGCGTACGACGCCTTCCACGCGGGCTGACCGCTGGCGTCGACCGGTTGGGGCTGGGGCACCATCGAGTCGTTCGCCCCGATGATGAAGACCACGACCTCGGGGTTGTACTTCGCGAGGTCCACGGCCGCCTGCTTCGGCCAGTCGAAGAACCCCGGCGTGGAGAGGCCACTCGAGACGCGCGAGTCGAACACCGGCGCGACGACCCCGGTCGCCGCGGTGAGCGTGCCGAGCGCCGGGCCGAGCGAACCGGCGAGCGAGTCGCCGCCGATCCAGAGTCGGAGCGGGTCGGCCGTGGTGAGCGGCGACCGGCACGCCGGCTCGCCCGTGTCGACCACGGGCGCGGGCGTGACGTGCGCCGCGAGCGACGGCTCGGCCGGGTGCCCGAGGCGCCAGGTGTCGGTCGCGACGAAGCCGAGCGCGGCGGCCGCCCCGAGCGCCAGGACGGCCGTGGCGACGAGGGCGACGCGCTCGCGGCGTCGCCGGCGGCGCGGGCCACGCTCGAGCGGCGGCACGAACGTTCGGCGTGACGCCCGGCCCCGTGCCATGGCTCAGTCTGGCCTCGCGGCGCGTGGCGGGCCCGGCTACCCGGGCCGACAGGGCCGCGGCCGCCATGACGACAGTGCGAAACTCCTCGGACCATGCCCCGTGTCTGGCCCCTCGTGGGCCGCATCGACGAGTTCGCCGTCGTCACCGAGGCGATGGAGAGCGGCGCCGGCGGTGTCCTGCTCGCCGGAGCGCCCGGCGTCGGCAAGACCCGCCTCGCCACCGAGTGCCTCGAGCTCGCCGACGCCCGGGGATGGCGGACCGCCCTCGTGCGTGCCAACCGGGCGGTCTCGTCGATCCCCTACGGCGCGTTCGCGCCCCTCCTCCCCGCCGCGTTCCGCAACGACGGGGAGGCCGACGCGCTGCGCCAGGCGGCGGCGGCGATCAACGGCGCCGCCGGTGACACCCGGCTGCTGCTCGTCGTCGACGACGCGCACGCGCTCGACGACGGCTCGGCGGCGCTGCTGTACCTGCTCGCGGGATCGCCGAAGGTCTTCCTCGTCGTCACGGCGCGCAGCGGCGCCGAGGCACCCGAGCCCGTCATCGAGCTCTGGAAGGACGAGCACATCGTCCGCATCGACGTCCCGGCGCTCGACGCGGCCTCGATCAACGCGCTCCTGACGGCCGTGCTCGGCGGACCGGTGGACGGCAACACCACCCAGGCGCTCTGGTCGGCCAGTGGCGGCAACGCCCTGTTCCTCCGCGAGCTCGTCATCGGCGCCGAAGACGCGGGCGCGCTCCGTGACGTCAGCGGCCTCTGGCGTCTCTCGCGCGGCCTGGCGCCGTCGACCCGTCTCGGTGAGGTGGTCGGGCTCCGCCTCGGTCGGCTGTCCGACGCCGAGCGGGAGGTCGTCGAGCTCGTGGCGGTCGGCGAGCCCGTCGCGCTGGACGACCTGGTGGACCTCATGGACGCGCAGGCCATCGACGAGTTGCAACGGCGTCAGCTCCTCGACGTGACGTCCGAGGGCGGGCGTCTCGAGGTGCGCATGGCGCATCCGCTCTACGCCGAGGTGGTCCGCGCCGGGCTGCCCGAGCGACGACGCCAGGAGCTGTTGGCGAGGCTGGCCGACACGGTGCAGGCGCGCGGCGCGGCGTGCCACGAGGACGTGCTGCGCGTCGCGGTGTGGCGCGTCGACAGCGGCGGGACGGGCGAGCCCGACCTCATGGTTACCGCGGCCCGCCAGGCGCTG
The DNA here is from genome assembly GCA_036521915.1 of Acidimicrobiia bacterium. Taxonomy (GTDB): domain Bacteria; phylum Actinomycetota; class Acidimicrobiia; order IMCC26256; family PALSA-555; genus PALSA-555. Next base: position 11,021 of record DATDGU010000296.1, read on the forward strand.
GCGGCCGAAGACCACGAGCTGACCGTCCGACTCGCCGAGGCGGCACGCGCGGCCGGCGCCGGCGCCGAAGCCGCCCGTCTGCTGGGTGTCGGCCTCGACGCGCTCGGGGAGCACGAGCGCGCCGAGGAGGTGCTCGCCACCGGCGAGGCCGAGGCCAGCGACCCGCAACACCGCGCCGACCTGTCGCGCGCGCGCGCCGACAACCTGTTCCGCGGCCTGGGTCGCGCCGAGGAGGCCGAGCGTGTCGTGCAGGCCGCGGAGCACGTGCTCGACGACCCGAACGCCCGCGACGGGCTCATCGGGCTGCGCGCCACATTCATGCTCTTCGAGGGGCGCCTGAACGACGCGCTGGCGCTCGTCGAGCCGCTGCTGAACGAGGGCACCGACCTCGCGTACGCGCACGCCGCGCTGCCGGCCGCCGTCTCGCTGTCGCTGCTCGGCCGGACATCCGACGCGCTCGACGTCGCGGCCGGCGGGCGCAAGGCCCGCGACGCGCTCGGCGACCAGGTCCAGCTGCCCGCCGCGGGCATCTACGTCGTGGCCGAGTCCCAGGCGATGCTCGAGGCCGGCCAGATGGCCGCCGGCTACGAGCTCGCGCGGCTGGGGTACACGGTGACCCTCGAGCTCGGTGTCCCGCTCGGCACGGCCTGGTTCGCGTCGATCCTCGGACGCATCGAGCTGCACCGGGGCCACGCCGCGAGCGCGGCCCGATGGGGTCAGGAGTGCGGGATCGTCTTCCGCGAGCTGCGCCACCCGGCCGCCCGGTGGGGCTTCGGCGCGCAGGCGTGCGCGCTCGCGATGCGCGGCGACCTCACCGCCGCGGCCGCGGCGTACGCCGCGTTCGACGAGGAGCCGCCGACGCCGGTCCACGTGTTCGACCCCGAGGCCTCGCGCGGCCGTGCGTGGATCGCGGCGCGCCGCGGCGAGCGCACCAAGGCGCGCGACATCCTGGTCACGGCCGCGGCCGACGCCGAGCGCGGGGGATGCCTCACGCTCGCCGCCGGTGCCCACCATGACCTCGCGCGCCTCGGCGACCCCGCCGCGGCGCTGCCCGGCCTGGAGCGGATCGCCGCGGCGAGCGACAGCGAGTACGTCGCGGCGCGCCTGGCCCACGTGCAGGCCCTCCTCGCCGAGGACGCCGCGGCGCTGGACGAGGTGGCGACGTCGTTCGAGGAGATCGGCGCGGCGCTGCTCGGCTCGGAGGCCGCGGCCGCCGCCTCGGCGCTGCACCAGCGGGCCACGCTGCGCCGGGCCGCCGCCGCCTCGGCCCGCCACGCCACCACCCTCCTGGCCGACTGCGAGGGCGCCCAGCCCTTCCGCGCCGTCCCGGACCAGCCGGGCGTCGACCTCACCCGGCGCGAGCGTGAGATCGCCGAGCTGGCGGCACGGGATCTCTCGAGCCGCGAGATCGCCGAGCAGCTGGTGCTGAGCGCCCGGACCGTCGAGAACCATCTGCAGCGCGCCTACGAGAAGCTCGGCGTGCGAGGTCGCCGCGAGCTGCGGGACGCGCTGGCGCGTGAGGCCGAGCCGTCGTGACCACGACCGACCCGACCCTGCGCGACGAGCTCCTCGCCGCCGTCCGCCGCTTCGTCACCCGGGACGTCGTGCCCGTCGCGTCCGACTACGAGCACGCGGACGAGTACCCGGCGGACCTCGTGGCCACGATGCGCGACCTCGGCCTCTTCGGCGTCACCATCGCGCCGGAGCACGGCGGGCTCGGCCTCGACCTGCTCACCTACATCGGGGTCATCGAGGAGCTCGCCGCGGGCTGGATGTCGCTGTCGGGCATCCTCAACACCCACGTCATGGTGGCCACGCTCATCGGCACGCACGGCACCGACGAGCAGCGGCGCCGCTGGCTGCCCGTCCTCGCCGCCGGCGAGGTGCGCGCCGCTCTATCCCTTTCCGAGCCCGACGCCGGCAGCGATACGGGCGCGCTCCGCTGTCGCGCCACCCGCGACGGCGACGAGTACGTGATCAACGGCACGAAGGGCTGGGTGACGAACGGCGCCCGGGCCGGCCTCGTCGCGCTCGCGGCGCGCACCGACGACGGGATCACCTGCTTCCTCGTCGACAAGGAGCCCGGGGACCAGTCCGGCCGCATCACGGTGAGCCGCAACATCGGCAAGCTCGGCTACCGGGGCCTCGAGACCGTCGAAATGGTCTACGACGACCACCGGGTCCCCGCGGCGGCGGTGCTCGGGGGCGACGCGGGGCTCGGGCGGGGCCGCCACTTCATGCTCGCCACGCTCGAGGTGGGCCGCATCAACATCGCGGCCCGAGCGGTCGGGGTCGCACGCGCCGCGTTCGAGGCGGCGCTGCGGTACGCGCAGCAGCGCGAGACGTTCGGCGTCCCGATCGCCCAGCACCAGGCCATCCAGCTGAAGCTCGCCGACATGGGCACCCAGCTCGAGGCGGCCCGCCTGCTCACCCGCAACGCCGCGGAGCGCCGCCAGCGCGGCGAGCGCTGCGACGTCGAGGCGGGGATGGCGAAGTTGTTCGCCAGCGAAGCCGCGCTCGAGATCGCGACCGAGTCGATGCGCATCCACGGCGGGGTCGGCTACACGACCGACCTCCCCATCGAGCGCTACTACCGCGACGCGCCGCTCATGATCATCGGCGAGGGCACGAACGAGATCCAGCGTCTCGTGATCGCCCGCGGGCTGCTCGCCCGGAATCCCCTCGACGGCTAGCGCGGCCCGGGACCGGGCGCCGCGCCGCCGGTACGCTCGGTCGCCATGACCGTGCACGAGCGACCGTTCGGCCGCTGCCTCGAGGACTTCGAGCCCGGCGACGTCTACCGCCACTGGCCGGGCAAGACGATCACCGAGTACGACGACCACCTCTTCTGCCTCATCACGATGAACCACCACCCGCTGCACCTGGACGCCTGGTACGCGGAGACCGAGACCCAGTTCGCCAGGAACGTCGTGGTCGGCAACCTCGTGTACTCGCTCGTGCTCGGCATGAGCGTCCCCGACGTGAGCGGCGCGGCGATCGCCAACCTCGAGGTCGAGGAGCTGAAGCATCCCCGTCCCACCTTCCACGGCGACACGATCTACGCCGAGTCGAAGGTCCTGGCGGTGAAGGCCTCGGAGAGCAAGCCCGACCGGGGGATCGTCACCGTCGAGACCCGCGGCTTCAACCAGCGGGGCGAGGAGGTCTGCTACTTCCGCCGCAAGGTGATGGTGCCGACCCGGGCGGGTGCGCCGCCCCGGCGCCGGCCCTACGAGTCGCCCGACGGCGGGTGAGCGGCTTCGACCCGAGCTGCGCCTTCTGTCGCATCGTCGCCGGGTCCGAGCCGTCCCACGTCGTCCTGGACGATCCGCACGGGGTCGCCTTCCTCGACCAGCGGCCCCTCTTCCCCGGGCACACCCTCGTCGTGCCCCGGGACCACTTCCCCACGCTGGCCGACCTGCCCGCCGAGGAGCTCGGCCCCTATCTCGCCGTCGTGCAGCGGGTCGCGGCCGCCCTCCCCGTGGCGCTCGACGCCGTCGGCACGTTCGTGGCCGCCAACAACGTGGTGAGCCAGAGCGTCCCTCACCTCCACTTCCACGTCGTGCCGCGCCGCCCGAAGGACGGGCTCCGCGGCTTCTTCTGGCCCCGGGGCCGCTACGAGAGCGAGGAGGCGATGGCCGAGGTGGCGGCCACGCTGCGCCGCCGGTTGCAATCGCCGTAGGTATGTAATAAAGTAATCGACATGACAGAGAGCACGATTGCTGGCTGGTTCGCCGGCCGTGTCCCCGGGGACTGGTTCGCCGGCCCGCCCGAGGTGGACGTGGACCGGGAGGAGATCCTGGTGCTCGGCCGTCTCGCCGAGCCCGACGTGGGGAGCGGCGACGCCGACGCCCGACGGGCCGCCCGCCGGGCGCGCATCCAGGGCTACCGGGAGGACACCCGCCAGACCCGGATGCGCATCGCCGACGAGGCCGAGGCCCGGTTCGGGCGCAAGGTGTCGTGGGCGGCGCGCTGCGGCGACGACGAGGCCGTGTTCACGAGCATCGCCGCCCCGGTCATGACCCGGCTGCGGATGGCCGAGCGGCGCACCCTCGACACCCTCGTCGACGCCGGGGTCGCCCGGAGCCGCTCGGAGGCGCTCGCCTGGTGCGTCCGCCTGGTGCGACAGCACCAAGGAGAGTGGATCGACCAGCTGCGTGAGGCGCTCGTCCACGTGGAAGCCGTGCGCGCCGAGGGTCCCGACACCGACTGACCGGCCCGTCGCCGGGTCGCTGTCTGGCCGAGGGGTGGTGAGGGTATCGTCCTGGGCTGATGTCGGGGGGAACGACCGTCACCTTCTGGGGCGTCCGAGGCTCGACGCCGTGCGACGGCGCCCGCTACGAGCGCTACGGGGGCAACACGTCCTGCGTCGCGCTCGAGGCGCCCGGGCATCAGCCGATCGTCTTCGACCTCGGGACGGGCCTGCGGGCCTACGGCGACGCGGTCACCGCCCGCTCGGCGGCCGAGCTCGAGGCCAACCGCTTCCACACCCCGTACCTCGCGACGGCGCTGCTCACCCACCTCCACTGGGACCACATCATCGGGCTGCCGTTCTTCACGCCCGCGTTCCGTCCCGACGCCCGCGTCGACATCCACGGCCCGGCCCAGCCCGACGGCCTCGCCGCGACGTTCGCCGGCGTGATGAGACCGCCGTACTTCCCGATCACGCCCGACGAGATGGGCGGCGCGGTCACCTTCCTTGACACGAGCACCGATGACTTCGGCGTGAACGGCGCCAAGGTGCGGTCGCGCTGGGTGCGCCACACCGACCCGACGCTCGGCTACCGCGTCGAGCTCGAGGGCGCGTCCGTCACCTACATCTCTGACCACGGGCAGGGCTGCACCGGCGACGCCGACGAGTACGTGCCCGACGACGTGCTCGACCTCTGCGACGGCGCCGACCTCGTCATCCACGACGCGCAGCACACCGCGCCCGAGTACGAGGTGAAGCGCCACTTCGGGCACTGCACGATCGACTACGCGGTGCGCGTCGCCTCCCAGGCCGGCGCGCGCCGCCTCGCCCTGTTCCACCACTGCCCGACGCACTCCGACGACGACATCGACCGGATGCTCGCCTACGCCCGCGACGTCTCGGCGAAGATCGGCGGGCCCGAGGTCGTCGCCGCCCGGGAGGGCATGCGGCTGACGGTGGGGTCGCGCTAGCCCCGTGGCCGCCGACGCGGGGGCGCCCGACGAGGTCCTCCGCCCCGGCGGGGACGACTTCCGCACGGTCCTGGGCCACTTCGCCACCGGCGTCACGATCATCACGGCGATGGACGGCGACGAGCCGGCCGGCGTCGCCGCGAACGCCTTCACGTCGGTGTCGCTCGACCCGCCGCTCGTCCTGTTCTGCGTCGCCCGCACCTCGACGACCTGGCCCCGCATCGAGCGGGCCCGCAAGTTCGCGGTGAACATCCTCGGTGAGCACCAGGAGCCCCTGTCCCGGCTCTTCGCCACGAAGGGCGCCGACCGGTTCGGCCAGAGCGACTGGCACCTCGGCGTCGGCGGCTCACCGGTCCTCCACGACGTCCTCGCCTACGTCGACTGCGAGTTCTGGGCCGAGTACGACGGCGGCGACCACATCATCGTCGTCGGGCGCGTCCTCGACCTCGGGGTCACCCACCACGCGGGCCCGCTCGTGTTCTTCCGCGGCGAGTACGTCCGGCTCGACACCCCGTGAACGACGACCCGGTCGTCGTCGTCATGGGCCCGGACGCCACACGGGTCGGGACGGTCGTCGCCGAGCTCACGGCGCGGGGGCTGCGCGCCGGCGCGTTCGTCGGCGACCCCGCGACCGAGCGCGACGCGCTCGTGGAGATGCTCACCGAGCTCTACGGCGCCCGCGCCGACCCGAGCTGACCCCGCCGCCATCTCCCAGGGCCACCGGGAAGGCCTCCTGGTAGCCTGGCCCCAGCGGCCCGAGCGACCCCGCGCGCCGGGCACGCGTCGCGTTCGGTCGGGAGTTGCTGCGTTGGACGAGGAGCACGCGTCGCGCCGAGCCGGTTGGCGGCTCATGCGCTCGGCGCTCAACACCCAGCGAGGCTGGCTCCTCGGCGGAGTCCTCGCCGGCGGCCTCTGGACCGGCGCCCGCCTCGCCGGCCCCCTGCTCGCCGCCGCAGCCATCGACCAGGGGATCCTGAAGCAGGACGGCCACGCCATCCTCGTCTACTCGGTCGCGATCGCGCTCGTCGGCGTCGTCCAGGCCATCGGCACCGCCCTGCGGCGCTACACCGCGTTCCGCATCGCGTACCGCGTCGAGACCGACCTGCGCGAGCGCCTCTTCGCGCACCTCCAGCGGCTCCACTTCGCCTTCCACGACCAGGCCCAGACCGGCCAGCTCATGGCCCGCGCCAACAGCGACATCCAGCAGGTGAACCTCGTCGTCGTCCTGCTGCCGCTCACCATCGCGACGACGTTCCTGCTCGCCGGCGTGATCATCGTCATGGTCTCCCAGAGCGTGGTCCTCGCCGTCTTCGCGCTCGGTGCGCTGCCGCTGCTCAGCCTGGCCGCCGCGCGGTTCTCGCACCGCCTCCACCCCATCTCGCTCGAGCTGCAGAACGAGCTCGGCGACTACTCCGGCGTCGTCGAGGAGAGCGTCGCGGGCATCCGCGTCGTGAAGGGCTTCGGGACCGAGGCCCGTCAGGAGGACCAGCTCGCCGTCGAGTCCAGCCAGGTCATGGACCGGGCGCTCGCCGCCGCCCGGCTGCGGGCTAACTTCCTGCCGCTCGTCGACTTCCTGCCCGCTCTCGCGCTCGTGATCATCCTCGGCTACGGGGGCCACCTCGTCCTGGAGGGCAAGCTGCAGATCGGCGACCTCGTCGCCTTCAACGCCTACATCCTCTATCTCCTCTGGCCGCTGCGCCTCGTCGGGATGCTCGTCGCGCAGGCGGCGCGGTCCTCCGCCGCGGCCGGCCGCATCGACGAGCTGCTCGCCACCGACACCGCGGTCACCGACCCGGCGCACCCCGCCGCCCTGCCCAGCGGCGGCGGCGAGGTGCGCTTCGAGGACGTCCGCTTCGGGTACGGGTCCGGGCCCCCGGTCCTCGCCGGCTTCGACCTCGTCATGCGCCCCGGCGAGGCGGTGGCGCTCGTCGGCCCGACGGCGAGCGGCAAGACGACCGTCGCCCGTCTGCTGCCCCGCTTCTACGACGCGACCGACGGCCGGGTCGTCCTCGACGGCGTCGACATCCGGAAGCTGGCCCTCCGCGACCTGCGCCGGGCCATCGGAATCGTGTTCGAGGACACGTTCTTGTTCACCGACAGCGTCGCCGAGAACATCGCGTTCGCCGAGCCGGACGCGTCGATGGACACGGTCCGCAACGCGGCGCGCCTCGCCGGCGCCGCCGAGTTCATCGACGCGCTCCCCGAGGGATACGACACCCTCATCGGCGAGCACGGGTACTCGCTCTCCGGCGGGCAGCGCCAGCGCATCGCGATCGCCCGCGCCGTGCTCGCCGACCCTCGGGTGCTGATCCTCGACGACGCCACCTCGTCGGTCGACCCGACGAAGGAGCACGAGATACGCGCCGCGCTCCGCGAGGTGATGCGCGACCGCACCACCCTCATCATCGCCCACCGGGCGGCGACCATCGCCCTCGCCGACCGGGTCGTCCTCCTCGACGGCGGGCGCGTCGTCGCCGACGGGCCCCACGAGGAGCTGCTCGCCACCTCCGAGCGCTACCGGACGGTGCTCGCGCAGGCCCAACCGGCCCCCGTCGCCGGAGCGAGCGACTGATGCCGAGCGACGCCGTCCTCGCCGCGTTCTCGAGCGACGAGGAGCCCATCACCCGCGAGGACGCCTCGCAGCTCGCGCGCCGCCTCTGGTCGCTGCTCGACAAGTACCACCGCAAGATCTACTTCGCGCTGGCGCTCATCGCGCTCTGGACCGCGTGCCTGCTGGCCGGCCCGGCGCTGGTGAAGTACGGCATCGACCACGGTCTCACCGCCAAAGACGCGACCGCGCTCTACCTCTCCGCCGGCCTCTACTTCTGCATCGCCGTCGCCGGGTTCTGGTTCGGCCGCGCCGCGATCTGGTCCGTGTCGAAGATCGGGGAGCCGTTCCTGCGCGACCTGCGCAACAAGGTGTTCCGTCACCTCATCTCCCTCGACCTGGGGTTCTTCGAGACCGAGCAGACCGGCCGCCTCGTCGCCCGGCTCACGTCCGACGTCGACGCGATGCAGGATCTCGTCCAGATCGGCCTGGCCCAGTTCGCCCAGAACGTCTTCCTCTTCGTGGGCGCGGTCGTCGTGATCCTCGTGCTCTCCTGGCAGCTCGCCCTCTGCACGCTCGTCGTCGTTCCGCCCGTCTGGTGGGCCAGCCGGTGGTTCCGCCGGGAGTCGAGCCGCGCCTTCCTCGAGGTCCGCGACCGCATCGGCCACAACCTCGCCACCCTCCAAGAGGGCCTCGCCGGGGTGCGTGTGGTGCAGGCCTTCGGCCGCGAGCCCGCCTTCGCTCGCCGGTTCCGCGCCACGAACGAGGCCCAGTACGACGCCAACCTCGAGACGGTGCGCATCAGCACCCGCTACTTCCCCTTCATCGAGTACTGCGGGGTCGGCGGCACCGCGCTCATCATCGGCATCGGCGGCTGGTTCACCACCATCAACATCGTCACCGTCGGCACCGTCGCGGCGTTCGTGCTCTACCTGAACAACCTCTTCGAGCCGGTGCAGCAGCTCAGCCAGCTGTACAACACGCTCCAGCAGGCCGGCGCGGCGTTGAAGAAGCTGGTCCTGCTGCTCGACACCGTGCCCGCGATCGCCGAGCAGCCCAACGCCCGCGACCTCGCCCCCGAGGGGGCGCTCGAGGTCGAGCACGTCTCGTTCCGCTACGGCAAGGGACCGCTCGTCCTCCACGACGTATCGGTCACCGTCGGGCTCGGCGAACGCCTCGCCCTCGTCGGCCCGACCGGCGCCGGCAAGTCGACGCTCGCCAAGCTCATGTGCCGCTTCTACGACCCGGTCGACGGCGAGGTCCGCTACGCCGGCCAGTCCCTCGCCGACGCGACCCTGCGCTCGCTCCGCCATCGCATCGTCGTCGTCCCCCAGGAGGGCTTCCTCTTCGCGGGGACCATCCGCGACAACGTCCGGGTCGGACGACCCGACGCCAGCGACCACGACGTCGACGACGCGCTCCACGCGCTCGGGATCCGCGAGCGGTTTCTCGCCCTCCCCGAGGGCCTCGACACCGAGGTGCGCGAGCGCGGGTCGCGCCTCTCCGCCGGGGAGCGCCAGCTCGTGTCGCTCGCCCGCGCCGCGCTCGCCGACCCGGCCCTGCTCATCCTCGACGAGGCGACCTCGAACCTCGACCCGGGCACCGAGCGCGAGGTCGAGCACGCGCTCGAGGCGCTCACCTCGGGCCGCAGCGTCGTCGTCGTCGCCCACCGGCTCTCCACCGCGGCGCGCGCCGACCGCATCGGCGTCGTCGACGACGGCCGCCTCCAGGAGCTCGGCAACCACGCCGAGCTGCTGCGCCGCGAGGGCCGCTACGCCAGCCTCTGGGCGTCGTGGACCACCGCTCAAACCCGCGCCAGCTGAGCCGTCCCGCCACCCCGGCGCGCCTCGTGGGCGCCGCGCCGCCCCGGTCACTACGATCCGTCGGTACCGGTCACAGCAGCGAAGTCCGGTTGGATCCCGGCGCTCTCCCGGAACTGTGATGCCTCACGGCGAGCCAGGTCGCCTGCGGACCGGTCCGACGAACGCAGCTCTCGAGGACGGAGCGGTTCGTCCGGCATCCGCCGGCGAAACGGTCTCCTCGGCCGAGAGGAGGACCGCATGCGCCATCACCACCCGCCGACCGGCAAGGGCGCGTCGTGACCCCCGACAACGCGCCGCCCAGCGACCCCATCACCGAGGACCCGCGCCCCGCCGGGCTGCGCCCCGCCCGGTCGCTCGTCGTCGTCAACACCGGTGACGGCAAGGGGAAGTCCACCGCGGCGTTCGGGATCGTCATGCGCGCCGTGGCGCGCGGCTGGCGCGTCGCCGTCATCCAGTTCCTCAAGTCCGGGAAGTGGCACGTCGGGGAGGAGGACACCGCCCGGCGCCTCGATGTCGACTGGTGGGCGCTCGGCGAGGGGTTCAGCTGGGACTCGTCGGACCTGAGCGAGGACGAGGCGGTCGCCCAGCAGGCCTGGGCCCACGCCGCGGCGGTCATCCGCGCCGGTGAGCACCGCCTCGTCGTCCTGGACGAGCTCACCTACCCGCTGAACTGGGGCTGGCTCGACGTCGACGAGGTGGTCGGCACGATCCGCGACCGGCCGCCGGACGTGAGCGTCGTCGCCACCGGACGCGACGCGCCGGGCGCGCTCATCGACGTCGCCGACACCGTCACCGAGATGCGCTCCGTGAAGCACGCCTACGACGCCGGCATCGTCGCCAAGAAGGGGATCGACTACTGAGCGGCGAGTCGTGGGCGCCGGCCCTCGTCGTCGGCGCCGACAGCCTTCCGATGCTCGTCTGGCGTCTCGACCCGCCGGCGCGCGCCTGCGCGTCCGGCCCCCTCGGCGGCGGGATCGGCGTGCGCCGCTGGGTGCTCAACGCGCAGGTCGCCTCCGACTTCGACGACGTCGACGTCGGCGCCCACCTGCGGCGCTGCGCCACGGCCGCGGGGTGCGACGGGCCGGGCGTCGGGCTGCTCACCGCCGCGCCCGTCACCGAGCGAACCGTCGGCGTAGACGACGCCGCCGTCGCCTACGCCACCGTCGGGCTGCGCCGCCCAACCTGGGCCTCGGCGCCCGGCGCAGCGGACGCATCCCGTCCCCTGCTCGCCGGGACCATCAACGTGGTGGCGTTCCTCCCGGCGCCGCTGGTCGACGCCGCGCTCGTGAACGCCGTGATGACCGCGACGGAGGCGAAGACCCAGGCGCTCGTCGAGGCCGGCGTCCCCGGGACCGGCACGGCGAGCGACGCCCTCTGCGTGCTCACGCCGCGGGACGGCCCGGCACAGGCCTTCGGTGGGCCGCGCTCCGCGCTCGGTGCCCCGCTCGCCCGCGCCGTCCACGCCGCCGTCCGCGACGGCGTCCACCGAGCAGCGCGGCGGGCGCCGTGATCACGCTCGTGATCGGCGGCATGCGCTCGGGCAAGTCGGCGGTCGCCGAGCGGCTCGCGGCCCGCGCCGGCGAGCCCGTCACCGTCGTCGTCCCGGCGTCCCCGGGCCGCGACCGCGACTTCGCGGCTCGGATCCGCGAGCACCAGGCGCGCCGCCCGGCCGACTGGCGCACGTGCGAGTGCGGACCGGCGCTCACCGACGCGCTCGACACGATCGCCGGCCCGGCGCTCGTCGACTCGCTCGGCAGCTGGGTCGCCGTCAGCCCCGCGCCGTCCGTCGACGCCCCGGCGCTCGTCGCGGCGCTCCGGCGCCGGGACGCGCCCACGGTCGTCGTCACCGAGGAGGTCGGCCTCGCGGTCCACCCACCGACGGAGGCCGGGCGACGCTTCGCCGACACGCTCGGCGAGGTCAACCTGGCGGTCGCCGACGCCGCCGACGAGGCCTTCCTCGTCGTGGCGGGCCGCGTGCTCCCGCTCTCGCCCGAGGTGCGCTGATGCGCGAGGCGTTCGCCTTCCTCACCGTCGTCGGCCGACCGGCGACGCCGACGCCGCGGGCCCTGCGATGGTTCCCCGTCGTCGGCGCGGCGATCGGCGCGGCCGTCGGCGGCGTCTGGTTGCTCGCCGGCCAGGCGTTCCCCGCGCTGCTCGCCGCGACGCTGGCCGTGGGCGCCGACCTCGCCGTCACGGGGCTGCTCCACGCCGACGGGCTCGCCGACGCCGCCGACGGTCTGCTCCCGCACGCCGACCGCGCCCGACGCCTCGAGATCATGCGCACCGCGGGTGTCGGCGCGTTCGGCGTCGCCGTGCTCGCCGTCGTGCTCCTCACCCGCGTCTCGGCGCTGGCCGCCCGACCCGCCGACGTCGGCCTCGTCGTCGGGCTGTGGTGCGCGTCCCGGACGGTGGTCGCCGCCGCGCCGGTGTGGATGCCCTACGCACGCGAGGCGGGGCTCGCCTCGTCGCTCCTCGAGACGCCGGCGTCGCCGCTCGTCGCCGTCGCGTTGGCGCCGGCGGCCGCGCTCGCGACGCTCGCGATCGGCTGGGTCGGCGGCGCCGCCGTCGGCGCCGCCGTGGTCGGCGCGGGCCTCGTCCTCGTGCTGGCGTGGCGGCGCGTCGGCGGCTTCACCGGCGACGTCCTCGGCGCGGCGATCCTCGTCGGGGAGACCCGCGGGCTCGTCGTCGCGGCCGCGCGGTGGTGA
>DATDGU010000297.1:0-2734 GCA_036521915.1 Acidimicrobiia bacterium
GGGCAGCTGCTTGAGGTGCACGAGCGGCGACGAGCCCGCCCCGAACTCGTCGAGCGCCAGGCGCACGCCGAGCTCGCGCAGCTGGTGAAACAGGGCCCGCGTGCTCGCCGTGTCACGCAGGACGACCTGCTCGGTGACCTCGAACGAGAGAAGCGCGGGGTCGAGGTCGGAGTCCAGGACCGTCTTGGCGATGGTCGTCGCGAGGTGCGGGTCGGCGAGGTCGGCGGCGCTCAGGTTCACGCTCGTGACGAACGGTCCCCAGTCCGGGTGCTCCTGGTGCCAGACCGACGCGGTGTGACAGACCTGCTCGCGCGCCCATTCGCCGATCGGACGCATGAGACCCGACTCCTCGGCGACCGTGACGAACTCGGCCGGCACGAGCAGGCCGCGGTGCGGGTGCTCCCACCGCAGCAGCGCCTCGAAGCCGGCCAGCGCGCCGGTCGCGAGGTTCACCACCGGCTGGTAGTGGATGACGAGGCCGTCATGGTCCAGCGCGTGTCGCAGCTCGCGCTCGGTGTCGAGGCGCGCCACGACGTCCTCGCGCAGCCGCACGTCGAAAAGCTCGGCGCGGTCGCGTCCCCGCTCCTTCGCGCGGTACATCGCGGCGTCGGCGTCGCGGAGCAGCGCCTCGGGCGGGCGCCCGTGGGCGATGGCGATCCCGATGCTCGCCGTGACGACGACCTCGACGTCCTCCACCTCGAAGGGCTCGCGCGCGACCGCGAGCAGCCGCTCGGCGAGCGCCACCGCGTCGTCCGGACCGGTGAGCTGCTCGCACACGATCACGAACTCGTCGCCGCCGAAGCGCGCGACCAGGTCGCCGGGGCGCAGCGCCTGGGCGAGACGCTGCCCCATCGACACGAGCAGCCGGTCGCCGGCGTCGTGCCCGACGCTGTCGTTCAGGACCTTCAGGCGGTCCAGGTCCAAGAACATGACGGCGACGTCGGACCCGCCCCGGCGCTCGTTCCGGCCGATGAGCCGGAGCCGATCGAGGAGCTGCTCCCGGTTGGGGAGCCCGGTCAGGGCGTCGTGCTGGGCCTGGTGGGCGAGACGGGCCGCGCTGCGGTCCCGCTCGATGGCCACCACCGCCAGGCTCGTCGCCATCTCGAGGAGCCGCCGATCACGCGGCTCGGGCTCGGCCTCGTCGCTGCGCAGCGCGAGCACGACACCGAGGTGGCGTCCGCCTCCTGCGTCCCCGACGGGGATCCCCCACCAGCTGGCGAACCCGTGCTCGGCGAGCGTCGCGCCGAGCTCGCTGGCCGGGTTGATGGTGTAGCGCACCGGCGCCTCGGCGAGGCCCGGTCGGTCCTCCGGGATCGCCAGCCCCTCGAACGCCTCCACGCAGCGGCTCGGCAGGCTCGGCGCCGCCGCGACGTGCACGACCCGGCGATCGTCGGTCAGCGCGACGACGGCACGCGCGTCGTCGATCCAGCCCTCGACGAGGCGCGCGACGGCGTCGAGGGTCGTGGTGAGCGGGACGCCCCGCGCGACGCCCTCGAGGATGCGCGCCTGCTCGGCCGCGACCAGCTCGGCCCGGCGGCGGTCGGTGACGTCGCGCCCGTCGACGAGCACCCCGCCGATCGCCGGGTCGTCGAGCAGGTTCACGGCGATCGACTCGATCCAGCGCCACGACCCGTCGCGGTGACGGATCCGGTGCTCGACCGGCACGGGCGGGCGATGCTCGAGGATCTGGCCGGCGAACGCGGCCGCCACATCCTCGCGTTCGGCCGGGTGGATCAGCTCGATCGCCTGGCGGCCGAGCAGCTCTTCGGGCGCGTAGCCGACGACCCGCTCGTGCGACGGGCTCGCGTACACGAACCGGCCGGTGTCGTCGTAGATGGAGAGGAGGTCCTGGGAGTTGTCGACCAGCGCGCGGCTGCGGCGCTCGAGTCGGCGGATCGCGGCGTCGCCCCGGAGCCCCTCGGTGACGTCGATGACCGTGCCGACGTGCCCGGCGAAGCGGCCGTCGGCGTCGTAGCGGGGCACGCCGACGTCGGCCACCTGGCGGTAGGAGCCGTCGCAGACCCGCAGCCGGTAGTCGAGCTCGGAGGGCTCGGGGCGGCCGACGCGCTCGCGGGCACCGGCGGCGGCCCGGGCCCGGTCGTCGGGGTGGAGCCCGTCGAGCCAGCCGGCGCCGAGCTCCTCGTCCGGGGTCCGGCCCGTGAGCTCGTACCAGCGGCGGTTCCGGAACACGACGTCACCGCCGGCGTCGCTCATCCACATCATCACGTGGGCCTGGTCGGCCGCCTCCCGGAACAGCGCCGGGCTGGAGGCGGCGGCCTCGGCCTCGACCCGCGCCCCGACCTCCCGTGCGTTCACCAGGAAGCCCTCGACGTCCGGGTCCAGCACCCGGTTCGTGAGGACCAGCTCGACGTGGCGCCAGTCCCCGTCCCGGTGGCGGCAGCGCACGACGAGCGGCGGCGTCGAGGCCCGGTCCGCGAGGCCGTGGACCGCCGCCGCGAGCTCGACCGCGTCGTCGGGGTGCACGAGGTCGAGCGCGGGGCCGTCGAGGAGCTCGTCGGGGCGGTAGCCGAGGACGGCCTCGACCGAGGGGCTTACCCACGCGACGGACCCGCCGGCGTCGTCGACGCCGATGACACCCCACACGTGTACGTCGGACAGCCGCGATGAGTCGGCCCACCGGGACGCAGCACGTGACGCCGGCCCCTGCCCCCGGTCAGTCACGAGCGCCGGTGCGGTCCGCCCCCACGGCCCGCTGTTATCGCCAACGGACCCA
>DATDGU010000298.1:0-14807 GCA_036521915.1 Acidimicrobiia bacterium
ATCAGGACGGACCGGGGAGGCGCACGACGGGACCGTTGCCGGCACACGCCGTCGTCGCCGTGCGCGGCATCCAGACCGTTGCGGGCGCTGACCGGGTCCCGGTCCAGGGCTCGAGGATCGCGTCCTTCGGGAGCGCCCCAACGCGGCAGTAGTACCAGGCGAGCGACGCGGGCAGGTACGAGAAGACGCTCGAGCGATCCACGACGATCGACGCGTACGCGCGGGAGGCGACGAGCTGGCGCAGCGCGCGCCCGAGCGTCTGGTCCGACCCGCGGATGTGGCCGCGCAGGATGTCGTCGAGCGCGGACGACGGCGCCGTCGTCGACGCGCCGGGGTGTGCGGCGGGGAGCAGCCAGCTCTGCGATGGCAGGTAGACGGGCTCGGGGAGCTTGGCGAGCGCGGCGACGAGGCGGTCGCCGGTCTGGGTGGCCGACGCCGACGGGATCTGGCGGAACGGGTTGTAGATGAGGAAGGCGAACGCCACGAGCATCCCGGCGAGCGCCACCTGCGCCGCCCGGCGTCGCCGGCCGGCCAGCTCGGGTCGCGTGAGCGCGTGGAGGCCGAGGCCGACGAGGAGCGCCACCGCCGCGTAGACGGGCAGGAGCACGTTGTTGTACCCGCCGCTGTGCAGGCGCGCCGAGTAGCTGGCGAGCACCAGCCCGCCGGTCACCGGGATCCAGAACCAGCCGCGCTCGCCGCGGCGACACGACCAGAGGCCGACGCCGCCGACCACGAGCGCGAGGGCGAGTGGGCGCAGCAGATCGTGGGTCCAGAAGCTGACGTACACGCTCGAGATGAGGCTGTGCTGCCCGGCGAGGCGCAGCGTGTACTGGCTGAACCAGCCGCCGGTGGCGCGGTCGAAGGCGAGAGTCACGGCGGCCAGCGTCCCGCCGAAGGTGGCACCGTAGACGACGGCGAGGCGCCGGTTGCGGTGCCACAGGAACGGCAGCACCGCCAGCGCGGGCAGCAGCGCCGACTGCTTGGCGAAGAACGAGGCGGCGAGCACGAGGCCGGCGAGGACGGCGACCTGCCACGTCCGCGTCTGACGCACGACGAGGAGCCCGACGAGCAGGAGCGCGATGAACAGCGTGTCGACGCGGGCGAGGTCGAGCCATGCGCCGCTCAGGCGGAACGTCGCGGCGAAGACACCGACCGCGCAGACCGCGGCCCAGCGGTTGCGCGTCTCGAGCCAGACCAGCCGCCCGATCGCACCGAACGCGACGAGCGACGCGGCGATCGACACGAGCCGCAGCGTGGAGAGGTGCACGCCGAGCACCCACGTCGCGGCGGCGGAAACGTAGTAGTAGAGCGGCGTGTAGAGGAAGGGCGTGAAGCGGACCGCGGGCGCGCCGTAGAGCGGCTGGCCGTGGAGGACCCGCTGGACGTGCAGGAGCACGCCGCCCTCGAGCCACTCGAGCGGGTACGGGTAGTTGAAGCGGGCGAGCGCGACGGCCAGGTAGCAGGCGATGAAGGCCAGCGCGGCGACGAGCACGCCGCCGCGCAGGAGCCGGTCGGTGCGGCTGGTCCCGGCCGGCCCGGCGTCGGGCCGCGGCACCGCTTTCGGGGGCGCGAGGGTGAGGGGGCGCAGCCCGTGGGGCGGCGCCGTCGGGGTCGCGACCGTGTCGCGGGCGGTCACGGGACCGCGGCGAGCGTCATGAACGTCATCAGGCTCATGGCGAGCAGCGCGAGCGCGGAGAGGGTGAGCACCACCCTCCAGCGCCAGCCGCTCACGGACGCGGCGATGGCGATCACGACGGGGAACGCGATGAACAGCGGGCGGGGCCGGTCGCCGACGTTGTAGGAGCTCGCGGCGAAGAGGATCGCCCCGATCCCGAAGATCATGAGCTCGGCCGGCAGCCGCCGCTTCCACATCAGGTAGATGCCGATGCCCGCGAGCAGGAATCCGGTCGACCAGACGAGGTCGTTCAGGTCACCCTGCTGGACGCCGAGGTGGCCCGACTGCACGAAGTTCCAGAAGCGCTGCACGATCTGGAGCGTGAACCCGGAGTGGTCGTGCCACGTGCGGGTCTCGACGCGGAGCCAGTCCAGGAAGTGCCCGGTGAGCGCCCACTGGTACACGACGATGACGCCGGTGCCGGCGGCCGTGAGCGCCGGGGCGGCCCAGGGCCGGCGCCCCTCACCGCGCCGCCACGCTCGCCACGCGCACCACGCCGCGGCGAGCACCAGCACCGCGCCGGTCGGGCGCGTCATAGCGCACACCGCGCCGAGCAGCCCGGCGAGCACCCAGCGCTGGCGGCGCATGGCGAGCAGCGCGCCCGCGGCCGCGGCGATCGTGAGCGCCTCGGTGTAGGCCATCGACAGGACGAACGCCCCGGGGAAGAAGCAGAACAGCGTCGCGGCCCGCAACGCGACCTTGTCGTCGAAGAGCTCGGCGGTGATCACGTAGATGAGGAGCGCGCCGATGGCGCCGAACAGGGTAGCGAGCACCACCGCGATGACGAGCGGCGAACTGAAGCTCATCCACGACACGGCGCGGATCAGCCACGAGTAGAAGGGGAAGAAGGCGTAGCCCGCGTCGCCGCCCGGCGGGATCGCGGAGTGGTGGTAGCCGTGCTGGGCGATGTCGATGTACCAGGCGCCGTCCCAGCGGGCGAGGGTGCGCAGCAGCGCGATGTGGGGGCCGGGGATCTTGGGCCAGGGGCCGGCGCCGGGATCCTTGGTGGCGAGCGTGGCGACGAACGCCGCGCCGAGTACGAGGAGGCGCGACAGGCCGAAGCTTCGGAGGACTCGTCCGACCCAGTGCCGCCGCTCGACCGCCGGTTCGACGACCGGCGGTGCGGCAGGGGTGGTGAGTGGTGCGGTGGGGCGCGGCGGCGCCGTGATCGTCAAGGGTGCGCTGTCAGTTCGGTCCCGGACCTGGAGCCGCGCGTTCCCAGGGGGCCGGGACGCGAGAGGCGGCCGCAACCTAGGCGCGAATGCCCGGAATGTCCGCGCGGGGCCGCCGGGGAGACGTTGCGGGCGCTAGGCGGCCGCCGAGGCGGTGAGGACGAGCAGGGTGGCGCTGCCCGACCGGTAGCGGCCGGACGACCACGTCGGGGCACCGAGCCCGGCGCGCGCCGCGTCCCGCTCGACCCGCTCTCGCCACGCCGGCAGGGGCTCGTGCTTCTCGATCGCCCAGTCGTGGGTCAGCGACACGAAGCGCCCCCCGGCGGCGAGCACCCCGGCGACGCGAGCGAGCGCGACGTCGGGTGCGAAGCACTGGTGGCAGTTCACGGCCACCGCCCGGTCGAAGGGACCGAGCGTCGCCTCGACGTCCTCGACGGGCCGGGCGAGCAGCTCGACCGCTGCCCCGGCGGGGAGGCGCCGCGTGGCGGCCCGGACCATGACGCCCGATGGGTCGATCCCGACGACGTGGGCGTCCGGGACGCGCGCGAGCAGCTCGACGAGGCCGACGCCGGGCCCGAACCCGACGACGAGCACCCGGTCGCCGGGCTGGGGCTCGAGCGCGTCGAGCGCGGCGCGCTCCATGTCCGCGTTCACCCGGGCCATGACGCGTGCCGCGACGCGCCCGGTGACCCCGTCGAACCCGCCCCGGGGTGGGGCGCCGGGCGGGTCGGGCTCGTCGGGCATCAGGGGTCGCGGCGCGCGCCGATCAGCGCGACGGCGACCGTCACGGGCTCGGAGGTGCGGTTGTGCCAGGCGTGGCGGGTCCCGTTCTGGACGACGCAGTCACCCGCGCGCAGGTGGACCTCCTGCCCGTCGTCGAGCTCGAGCCACACCTCGCCGCGCATCACGACGTCGAAGTCGACCGTGTCCGTCGTGTGCATGCCCGGATGGTCCGGCTCCATGACCTCGTCCATGCCCGGCAGCTTCGTGTGCAGCTCGGCCAGCGCGGCGCCGACGTCGAGGTCCTCGGGCATCGTCACCGAGTCCGGCCCGAGGGTGAAGAACCCGAACCGGAACCCGTCGGCGGGCGGGAAGTACCGCCAGGCCTCCGGTGCGGCCGCGTCGCTCGGCATCTGGGCGGGGGCGTCGCGCGCCCACATCTGGTGGAACTCGGCGCCGGGCACGACCGACACGGTGACCGGCTCCACCGCCTCGTCGGTGGCGAACACCGACCGGCCCTGCTCGTCGTGACCGGTGACGACTCGTCGTCGCTGCATCACCGTCTCCTTTCGACGATCGGAGGCTAGAGCGGGTCGGGGCGCGCCGGCCTGGCCGCGCCGACCAGGATGAGGGGGGCCGGACCGGAGGGAGCAGGCGATGACGCGACGGGTGGCGTTCGTGACGGGGGCGAGCCGCGGGATCGGGAAGGCGTGTGCCGTCCACCTCGCCCGCGCCGGCTTCGACGTGGCGGTGACGGCCCGGACGGTGCGGGACGGCGAGGAGCGGGAGCACTCGTCGACGGTGCGGCGCTCCGACACGCGGCCCCTGCCGGGCAGCCTCACGGCGACGGCCGAGGGCGTGCGCGCCGCCGGCCAGGAGGCGCTCGTCCTGCCGGCCGACCTCCTCGACCGGGCCTCGCTCGGCGCCGCGGTCGCGACCGTGCAGGAGCGTTGGGGCGGCGTCGACGTCCTCGTGAACAACGGCCGGTACATCGGGCCGGGTCACATGGACCAGTTCCTCGACACGCCGATCGGGCTGCTCGACCAGCACCTCGAGGCGAACGTGATGGCGCCGCTGGTGCTGCTGCGCGCGTGCCTGCCGGGCATGGTCGCCCGCGGCGCGGGGCTCGTGGCGAACATCACGTCGAGCGTGGCGTGGATGGACCCGCCGGCCCCGGCGGGCGAGGGCGGCTGGGGCCTCGGCTACGCGATGTCGAAGGGCGCGCTGCACCGGGTGGCCGGGCTCGTGCAGCTCGAGCTCGCCGGCACCGGCGTCGCGCTCGTGAACATCGACCCGGGCTTCATCGCGACCGAGCGCATGGCCCAGGACATGGCCGAGTTCGGCTTCGACGCGTCCGCCGGCGCGCCGCCCGACGTCATCGGCGCCGTCGTGGCCTGGCTTGCCCGTGACGGCCACGCGACCGAGTGGGCCGGCGGGGTGGTCCCCGGCCAGCGGCTCTGCCACGAGCAGGGCCTGCTCCCCGGCTGGGCCGGGCCGGTCCCGAACCCGGTCTGACGCGCCTCAGCGGGTGAGCCCGGCCGCCCGGTCGGGCACGACCGCGTACCCGTCCTGGGAGGGGCGGACGTAGCCGTCGTCGGATGGGCGCGGCGGGAACGACTCGATGGGCTGGGGCACCGGCTGGTAGGGCACGACGCTCAGCAGGTGCGCGATGCAGTTGATCCGGGCGGCGCGCTTGTCATCGGCCTCGACGGTGTGCCAGCGGCACTCGGGGATGTCGGTGCGCTCGAACATGGCGTCCTTGGCGCGCGAGTAGTCCACGTAGCGCTGCCGGGACTCGAGGTCGATCGGACTCAGCTTCCAGCGCTTCAGCGGGTCCTCGAGGCGGGCCTGGAAGCGGCGTTCCTGCTCCTCGTCGGACACCGAGAACCAGTACTTGACGAGCAGGAGCCCGTCGTCCACGAGGAGCCGCTCGAACGTCGGGCACTGGCGCAGGAAGCGCGTGTACTCCTCGTCGGTGCAGAAGCCCATGACGTGCTCGACGCCGGCCCGGTTGTACCAGGAGCGGTCGAAGAGGACGATCTCGCCGGCGGCGGGGAGGTGCTCGACGTAGCGCTGGAAGTACCACTGGGTGCGGCGACGATCGTTCGGCACGCCGAGGGCGACGGCGCTCGCGTAGCGGGGGTTGAGGTGCTGGAGGATCCGGGCGATGACGCCGCCCTTGCCGGCGGCATCGCGTCCCTCGAAGAGCACGGCGAGGCGGGCGCCGCGCTCGCGGACCCACGACTGCATCGCGACGAGCTCCGTCTCGAGGCGCTGCATCTCCTGCTGGTACACGTGCCGAGGCAGCCGCGCCGCCATCGGCTCAACCTACCCGCCGCGTCGCGCGCGGGTCTCGTGCCGATGCCTCGGTGCGTAAGGGCGCCGGTATCGTAGCCGCATGCGTCGTTCGTGGCTTGTGGTGGGCATCGCGGCGCTTACGGTCACGCTCGCGGCGTGCGGGTCGTCGTCCTCGTCCTCGTCGTTGAAGCCGGAGGGGCCGAACTCCCCGGTCGCGACGGTCGCGCCCCGGCCGTCGGGGCCGGACCCGTCGGCGTCCTCGAAGATGGTGTGCTCGTCCGAGGCCCAGCAGGAGCTCGCCTCGAGCCTCGGGGTGACCGCGACCCAGGTCACGACGCCGACCTGGGTGGACCACGAGTACAGCTGCACCTACGTCTACCCGAACGGGTCCTTCACGCTGTCGGTGAAGGAGCTCGACAGCGCGGCGCTCACGACCGGTTATTTCAACGCGCTCGCCGCGCTGCTCGGCCGCCAACCCACCGGCCTCGCCCTCGCGGGCGGCGCGTTCGTGACCACGAACGGCTCGGTCGTGGCCCGCAAGGACTGGAAGGTCCTGCTCGTCGACGTGACCCACCTGCCGCCGTCGTTCGGGAACCCGCCCCAGGACCAGAAGGACACGGCGATCAGCATCGCCGCGACGATCCTGTCGTGCTGGAGCGGCGCTTAACCCGCTCGGGTGGTGGGGCCGGCGCTACGACTTGCTGGGCAGCACCCGGAACGCGCCGCGCATGAACGGGTGGATGCGACAGAAGTACGTGTAGGTACCCGGCGGCAGGTTGCGTGGCACCGACCAGGTGACCTGGCCGGATGCGGGTGGGCCGCCGTGGCCCAGCTCGGCGGAGTCGAACTGGATCTTGGCGTTCGGGATCGGGTAGGCGATGCCGCTCGTCAGGTCACAGGGCGCGGCGCACGCGGTGATCGTGTGGTAGATGCCCTGCGACGCGTCGTCGTTGCGGAAGGTCAGCGTCCCACCCTGCACGATCGCGGGGACCGTCGTGTTGCCGGCGGCCATGTTCCCCTGCGCGTACGCGAAGTCCATGATCGGGATGACGGTCCCGGACGGGACGACGTGCGACGACGCCTTCGTCAGGTCCGTGTAGTCGCTCGAGCGCTTCCCGCCGTGCTGGTCGTTCTCCGACAGGTGGCCGTGGGTGAGCTCACCGCTGGCGTCGACGGCGTGCGCGAACGGGTTCGTGCCGCCGCTCGTGACGCCCGGCGCCATCCACACGACCATGATCCCCATCGACTCGTACCACGACGCGTTCTTCGTGTCGTAGGTGCTGGTGATCGACAGCACGTCGCCCTTCTGCACCATCGGGCGCCACGACGACGGCGTTCCGGTCACCGCGAAGTCCCACGACACCTTCCCCGCCGGCTCGAAGTAGTCGGCGACCGACTCGAAGAGGTGCACAGTGTCCGACGAGCCGGGCTTGGCCTTCCCCCGCGGCGCGTGCGCGCCCGTCCGCGTGAGCCACAGGTCGTCGTGCATCCCGCCCGGATGGACGTGGCCCGCCGTCGTGAGCAGCACGCCGTCCTCGGGGACGACCCACTCGTTCTTGGCGATGCCGGCCAGGTACGGGTCGCTGGCGTCGTCCGGGTAGGTGAACTGGCCGTCCTTGCCGTGGCCCTTCAGCGCGTTGAACACCGGGTACCCGGAGCCGTTCTGGACGTCCATCCAGATCGGGATGGCCGGCTTCAGGTTCGTGGCCATCGGCGACGTCGCGGGGATGAGGTCGATGTCGTAGGTGATCCAGACCTGGTCGGGTGTCGCCAGGTTGTTGTGGAGCATCCAGTTCAGGACCCACGAATCCGAGGTGTGGTACGCGTACCCGTACCCGGCGGGCAGCGCCATGATCGTCTTCTCCTCGCCGGCGGCGAAGAAGCGCTGCGGCCCCGGTTCCGTCGAGTCCTTCGCGGAGAGGTTCAGCCACACCCCGTGGTGGAGGTGGATGACGTTTACCGGCGGGACCGTCCCGTCGGCGCGGCGCAGGTTCGTCCGCATCCCGACGATGTAGCCGTCGACCGCCGGCTGGGGGATGCGGCGCGTGAAGCTGATGCTGTTCTGGCCGGGCCGCACGGTGAGGGGGCCGACCTCGTAGTGGAGGCGCTCCGCGCCCGCCGGCACCGGGTTGAGGTTGGCGATCGGATAGCGCGAGGGCTGTTCGCCTGGCGTCGTCGTCGCCGACGCGGCCCCCGCCCCGACGGTGCCCACGGTCAAGACGATGGCCGCGAGGACCGTCCAACCCCCACGCGGCATGGCTGCACGGTAACACCGGCCCCAGACGCCTCTTCGGCGCCCGGGGTCAGGTGGGTCGGACCGCCTGGGTGATGCCGACGGGCGCGAGCGTCGCGTACTTCACGACGTCACCGGGCGTCGTCGCGTGCACCATGAGCCCGTTGCCGACGTAGAGCCCGACGTGCTGGTTCGGGTCGGCGGGGAACACGAGATCGCCCGGCTCGAGCTGGGTCAGCGGGACCTTCGGGAACATCGCGTACTGCGCGCCGCTGAAGTGGGGGAGCGAGAGCCCGCCGGCGGCCCACGCCATCATCGTGAGGCCCGAGCAGTCAAGCAGCTCGGCCCGGTCCCGGCGTAGCAGTAGGGCTTTCCGAATTGCGCCTCGGCGTACGCGACGGCGGCCGCGGCGTGCGGGCTCGGCGGAGGCGGCGGCCCGCTCGGCACCGGGGCGACGCACGCGGCCGCGCCGAGCCCGAAGGCGAGCACGAGCGTGGCGATCGCCAGTCGGCGGCCGGCCCGGGCGGCGAGTGGGGAAGTCAGCATGTCGGGACCCCTCAGCGAACGCGGACGTTCTGTCTCCGCCTGCCCCACAGGCGGTATCGGCCGCCCCGGGAGGCGACCTGAGCCGCGATCGGCGGCGGGTGGCGCACGCGCCGCCCGTGGCCGTTACCGTTGGCTCCTTCGCCGCATGGCGTGCGCGCCGTCCGCCCCGCATCCGCCCGGCGGCTGGCGCAGGGAGGCCCCGATGCCGCCGAACCCGCCCCCGGACGAACCGGACGACGCCGCCCGGTCGTTCGGCCCGGCGCGGCCCAAGCGGCTCGACCCGCCGCCGCCCATCCAGCACCCCGGCCTCGCGCGAGCCCACCCCGACGCCCCGCCCGACGAGGCGGCGCGCCACTCGGGCGTGCGGATCCTGCACCCCAACGCCGAGGCGAGCCCCGACGCCGAGGCGCCGGCCGCACCGGTCGAGCCGGTCCCGGACGCCGAGTTCGTCGACCTGCCCGTCGGGGGGGACGACGACGCGGTGGCGACGACGCCCGTCGCGACGCCCCCCGAGCCGGTCGTGGCGGCGACGGGCACCCGCGACAGCGTGCTCGGCGTCAACATCGACCGCGGCGTGGCCTTCCTCGCGGTTGTGGAGCCGCCGGCGTTGCCGCGCATGGACGCCATCGAGGAGCTCCGCCCCGACTGGGAGATGGACCCCCGCGAGATGGTCGCCGACTTCGCGGAGCGCGCCACGTCGACGCTGCGGGATCTCGACGTCGGCACGATCGCGCTCGTGCGACCGGTGCGCTACACGAACTGGACGTACCGCAACGCGTTCGAGCGGGTGTCCCTCGAGACCTGCTTCCTCCTCGCCGCGCACCGTCTCGACCTCGCCTTCGACTCGGTCGGGACGAACCACGCGGCGAACACGGTCGGGCTCCCGATGAAGGGCTTGAGCGACACGCTGCGCACGAAGCTGCGCATCGAGCGCTCGGCCGGGTGGCCCGACCGGTGGCCGGCCCTCCTCGTCGCCGTCGCCGTGTTGCTCGAGCGCCAGCACATCGAGCTGCGCGACTACGCCTGGGAGCGGCCCCGCGCCTGACGCCTCACCGGCGGATCGCGCCCTCGCCGAGCTGCTGGCGCAGCGCCACCTCGAAGTCGCGCACGGCCGGGCCGGCGTGACGCTCGCGCAACGAGACGAGCTGCGGGTAGCCGGCGTCGCGCTCGGCGTCCCACTCGTCGGCGAACCGACCCGACTCGATGTCGTCCACGAGCGCGCGCATCGTCGTGGTGACGTCCACGTCGCTGTAGGCCTCGCGGCGGGTGAGCTGCCCGTACTGGCTCGTCGGCGAGTGGAACTCGAACTGCGCGGCGTAGCCGCCCTCCCGGACGAGGCG
The DNA here is from genome assembly GCA_036521915.1 of Acidimicrobiia bacterium. Taxonomy (GTDB): domain Bacteria; phylum Actinomycetota; class Acidimicrobiia; order IMCC26256; family PALSA-555; genus PALSA-555. The sequence goes on from DATDGU010000298.1 coordinate 9,985, forward strand.
CATCGTGCGCTCCACCTCGCCGGAGAGCACGAGCTCGGTGATGACCGCCTCGAGCGGGATTCCCCGCTCGGTCATCACGCGCACGAACGCGTTGTTCACGAGGCCGAGCACCGGGGAGAGCGCCTGCTCGACCGACAGGTCGAGGATCGCCTCCTGGGTCGGCGTCAGCTCGATCGCGCCCTGGCGCAGGCCGCCGATCGCCTTCGCGAGGGCGAGCACCCGCGCCTGGGCCCGGCCGGTCACGTCGTGGTGCACGCCCACCGCGGTGATGAACCCGATGCCCTCCTCGTAGCAGCGGCGCACCTCGGGGCCGAGCATGCGCGGCGCCACCATCCCGAGGTCGCCGTCGGGGGCGAAGCGGTCGAAGGCGAGCGTGTAGCCGCTGGCGACCACCGTGAGCCCGTCGGCCGGGCGGGTGAGCGGGAGCGACGGGATGATGTCGTCGGGGACGAGGACGCACACCAGGTCCGCGTCGCTCGCCGCGTCGAGCGCCGCCGGCGCGAACCCGTCGGCGCGCGCCTGCTCACGGGTCGCGTCGGCGCGCACGCACACCTGCGTGTCGAGGCCCGAGTCGCGGAGGTTCAGCGCCCAGGAGCGGCCCTGGTTGCCGTAGCCGACGACTGCCACGCGGGCACCCGCGAGCTCGGCGAGGTCGGCATCGTCGTCGTGGAAGATGGTCGTCATGGCGCGCACTCTACGGGGCGGCGTCGCGTCCTGCGCCGGGCGAGGTCGCGCGCTCAGCTCGGCGTCGCGGGTGCCCGTGTGATCCGCACGACGGGGTCGGCGACCGCGCCGGTCGCCCACGTGCCGGTCGCGGCGCTCCACGCCTGCCCGTCGAAGCTCACGGTGAGGATCCCGAACTCGGTGGCGTGGCCGACGAGCCACGCGGCCACGGTCCAGCCGCGCGCCGCGGGGAGCGCGACGCCGAGCGTCGAGGCGCCGAGCTCGCCGGTCATCGTGTCGGTGAGCGACACGGTCGTGGTGTTCGTCGGCAGCGACGGGTACTGGCAGCGCAGCCCGGCCGGGATCTCACCGGTCATCGCGATCGCCAGAGCGCGCGCCTCGCTCTGCCACTGCGCGTAGGCGGTGGGCGCACCGCTGCGCTGCACCGACTGGGCCGCGACCGTCACGGGCAGGTTCTCCCAGTTGGGGACGGCGGCGAGGTGCTCGAAGAACGCCGCGGCGGCGTAGCGAGGGGTCGTGACCTGCGCCGCGGTGCCCCAGCCCTGTGACGGGCGCTGCTGGAACAGCCCCAGCGAATCCTGGTCGCCGTAGTTGAGGTTGTGGAGCTGCGATTCCTGCAGCGCCGCCGCGAGCGCGACGGTGACGGCGTGGTCGGGCAGCCCGAGGCGCTTGCCGACGGCGGTGATCGTGGTGGCGTTCGCCGCCTGGTCGAGGGACAGGTCGAAGGTGAGCGAGCCGCTGCGCACCGCGCATCCCGGCGCGACGGGGGGCGCCGGCGGCGTGAGCAGCACCTTGAGGCCCACGACGGCGCCCGCGAGCGCCACGACTGCGACGCCGGCGATCGCCACGCGCAGACCGGTGCGGCGCGCGCGCCGGACGCGTCGGGTGCGGGCGGGCCGCGAGGGGGGCGCAGGGGGCACGGGAGTCAGGGGAGGTGCGGCGCAGCGCGGACCGTGTCGCCCGCCGCCCGGCGACTGTACCGGCGCGCGGCCCGGTGCGCGCGTGCGGCCGACGCGTCCCCGCCGCGGTTCGTGCAAGCATCGGGCGACCGACGAAGGAGCGACCGTGCCGATCACCCCGAACCGGGACCAGTTCAAGGCGCTCGCCGCCACCGCGGCGACCGACGAGACGCCGGTGGTGATGCTGAACCTGTTGAAGTTCAAGGACGTTGCCGACGCCGGCGGCCGCGGCGTCGAGTCCTACAACCGCTACGGCGACGCCGTGACCAGCATGGTCGAGGCGCGCGGCGGGCAGGTCCTCTGGACCGGTCGGGTCGACCAGGTCCTGATCGGTGACGCTGCGGCGAACGGCTGGGACGCCATCGCGCTGGTGCGGTACCCGTCGCGACAGGCCTTCCTCGACATGGTGACGGCGGACGAGTACCAGGGGGCGCACGAGCACCGCGAAGGCGGGCTCGCCGACACCGTCCTGCTCGCCTGCGTGCCCCGGGACGGCTGATGGGCCGCAACATCTTGTTCGTCACCACCGACCAGCAGCGCTACGACGCGCTCGGCTGCAACGGCAACACGGTGGCGCGCACGCCCGTCGTCGACGCGCTCGCCGCGGCGGGCCTCAACTACCGGCGGGCGTACAACCAGAACACCGTCTGCATGCCGGCGCGCTCGACGATGCTCACCGGCCAGTACGTGCGCACCCACGGGGTCGTCGCGAACGGGGTGGCGCTGCCGGTCGACGCGCCGAGCGTCGCGGGCTACCTCGCCGAAGCGGGCGGCTACCGCACCGCGCTCTTCGGCAAGGCGCACTTCGAGCCCGGTTTCGACCTCGGGGCCCGCTGGGAGGAGAACGCCCGTGCCGCCCGGGGCGACACCGGTGCCTGGCGCGGCTTCGAGCACTCGGTGCAGGCGATGCACGTCGCGGCCGCGGTGCTGCCCGGCAAGGACGGGCAGCGTGTCCTGCCGATCGCCCACTACGGCCGCTGGCTCGCCAAGGAGCACCCCGAGCACCTCACGAGCTTCGCCCCGCTGCTCGGCGCGACGCCGGGCGGGGACACCGGCGCGCCGGAGACGAAGCTGAACCCGATCCCGCGGGACTGGTACCACACCGATTGGGTCGCCCAGCAGGTGCTCGACTGGCTCGACGGTCTCGGCGCCGACGACGACTGGTTCTGCTGGATGAGCTTCCCGGACCCGCACCATCCGTGGGATCCCCCGGCCGAGGAGATGCGCCGCGTCGACTGGCGCGACTTGGACCTGCCGCCGGGCCATCCCGGCTCGAACGACGCGATCCGCGAGGTCCTGGCCGGGAAGCCGGCGCACTGGCTCGCGTGGTGGGAGGGGCGCTGGCCGAACCGCGAGGGCGGCCCGGGCACGTTCTGTCCCGGGACGCTCAGCCACGACCAGCTGCGGGAAGTCACGGCGAAGGTGCACGTGATGAACGAGCTCATCGACGAGGCGGTCGGGCGCGTGCTGCAGCGCGTCGCGGCGCGCGGCTTCGCCGACGACACCGACGTGCTCTTCACCACCGACCACGGTGAGCTGCAAGGCGACTACGGGCTGCTCTACAAGGGCCCGTTCCACACCGATTCGCTCATGCGCCTGCCGCTCGTGTGGCGCCCCGCGCCGAGCGCGGGCGTCGCCCCCGCGGAGGTGAGGGACCCGGTCGGGCAGGTCGACCTCGCCCCGACGTTCTGCGCCATCGCCGACGTCCCGCCCGCCTCCTGGATGCAGGGCACGGCGCTGCCCGTGACGCCGGGCACGGGCCGAGAGCGCGTCCTCTGCGAGTGGGACAGCCAGTTCCCCTCGCACGGGATGCACCTGCGCTCCATCTACCGCGACGGCTGGCTGTGCACGGTGTACGAGCCGAGCACCGACGGGCAGCCCACCGGCCTCGAGACCGTGCTCGGTGACGGGGTCCTCACGCCGTGCGGCATCCACTACGACGGCAGCGAAGGCGAGTTGTACCGAGTCGACGAGGATCCCCACCAGTTCGACAACCGGTGGGACGACCGCGCGCTGCGCGCGCTGCGTGACGATCTGCGCGCGGATCTCTACGACAGCCTGCCGAGCGCGCGCGAGGAGCCACTCCTGGTCGAAGCGCCCGCCTGAGCGGCGCTCGCGCTGATATCTGACGCCGATGTCAGCGTTGTGCCCGGGGGCCGCGGTGGACATCGCGGCCGAGGAGCAGCGTCGCGTGCCACAAACGGACGACACGTCCGAACACGAGCTCGGGCCGATCCGGCTCGACCCGCTGACGAACCAGTACGGGGCGACGTGCTCGTGCAGCGAGCGCTTCGGGCCGCTGCTCAACGCGGGGATGGTGCACGCGGCGTACTCGGCCCACGTGCGCCGCGTGACGGAGCCGCCGAGCGCCTGACTCGCCGCGCCGGCGCGCGCGGCCCTCGCGTCCGGTGAACGCCACGTTGCGGTGCCCGAGGACTCCGGGCGGCGACTACCAGTTGGCTATCCGCAGGGCCCCCCGCAACCTCTTCGTGCTGCGGGTGACGTTCCCGAACGGGGTGCCGACCGCTGGGTGATCAGGCCCGGGCGAAGTTGAGGAGGAACTCGATCAGCCCGCTGTCGCCGGTGCTCGCCGGCCCGAAGCTCGGGTTCGGGATCCCATAGTCGGAGAACTGGACCGGGATCGAGCCGCTCACCTGGATGGCGGCCGCCGTGCGCTGCGCGCTGAGCGTCACGGTCACGGGCCGTGTCGTGCCGTGCAGCGACAGCGTCCCCGCGCCGTGGACGGTGACCGGCCGGCCGACGGGCGGCACGCTCGCCAGGGTGATCGGACCGGTGAGCGTGAACGTCGCCGTCGGGTGCTCGGCGGTGTCCATGATCCGGCCCTGGAACTGGCCGTCGCGCTGGCTGGCGTCGCTGTGCACCTGGGTGAGGTCCACGGTGATCGTTACGCCGCTCACCTGGGTGCCGGCGATCGTCATGCGGCCCGTCACCGCGCTCGTGCGGCCGACCGCCGTGTTGCTCTGCCCGAACAGGATCTCCTGGACCCGGTAGCCCGCGGTCGAGCTGGCCGTGACCTGCCAGGTCCCGTCGACGTCCACGCCGCCGCCGGAACGTTTCACGGTCGAGAGGTGCAGCGGCGCCGGTGCCGGCCCCTCGATGAAGTGGAAGTACACGAACGGGCCGCCGACGACGAGGGCCACGAGCGCGACGCCGCCCACG
>DATDGU010000299.1:0-2433 GCA_036521915.1 Acidimicrobiia bacterium
GAGTTCGACCCCCAACACCTTGGCGCCACGCTGGGCAATCTGCCGTGAAGCGATCCCGGTGCCACAACCCACGTCGAGAACGTCCAGGCCCGCAGGCACCGGACCGAGCAGCTCGTCGATCACCGCATCTGGATAGGTAGGCCGGAACCGGTCATATGCGTCGGCTTGCTGGTCGAACAACCTCGAACGCTGCAGGGCCAGAGGGCGCGCTGCCAAACGGTCTCGTTCGCTGGCATCCACAGACGCCAGCCTGCCCCAAATCGCCGGGACTGAGTCGCATCCCGGGACGTACTAGTGCTCACGCGCGTAAGTCATTGTGATTTACGCGGCCATGAGCGGTCGGCCGTCGTAAGTCCAACGGAACGGTGCCGCTCGGCGGTTGTAGTCCTTGATGAATGCGATGACCCGCTCGGCCAGATGGTCGATGGAGCCGAACTCACCTCGGCGAAGAAGGCGGCGCTCGAGGATCGAGAAGAAGAGCTCGACCTGGTTGAGCCAACTGGCATGGGTCGGAGTGTTGTGCAGATGCACGTGGGGATTGCGCTCGAGGAAGTCACGGACGCCGTCGGTGTCGTGCGCCTTGAAGTTGTCGACGATGCAGTGCAGGTCGAGGCCCACCGGGGTCTGAGTCACCAGGTCGCCCAGGAACGAGACGAAGTTCTCCGAACGAGTCGAATCGGTGACCCACCCTGCCACCTGGCCGTCGTGGACGTCGAGTCCAGCGAAGAGCACGGCGGTGCCGTGGCGCTTGTACTCGAACTCGCGACGGGTGGCGCGGCCGGGGACGGCGGGCTTGGTGGGGTTGATCCGGGACTTGGCCTGCATCCCCGACTTCTCGTCGACGCTCCAGACCACAGCGTTTTCGGGCGGATTGAGGTACAGACCGCACACGTCGCCGGCCTTCTCCCAAAAGTCGGGATCGTGGCTGGTCATCCACGACTGGACCTGCCAGGGCTTGAGGTCGAGGGCCGAGCAGATCCGCCAGCACTGCGAGGCCGAGATGGGGACCCCGTGGACCGCCATCTGCTCGGCCAGCGCCTCCATCGTCCAGCGCGTCGTGCCGTCCGGCGGTTCTTCGGTCACCAGCTTGACGAGCAACAGCACGTCGTCGTGGTCATAGACGCACGGGCGCCCGCTTCGTTCGAGATCGTCGAGACCGGCCAGACCGAACTCGGCGTAACGCCCTCGCCACATGCCGACCTGGTTGTAATGCAGGTCGACGACGTCGGCGATCTCGCGATTGGTGCACCCGCCGGCCGCCATCAACACGATGCGCGCCCGCTTGGCCACCCTCGCTTCCACTGTGCCCGCACGCGTCCACGACTCGAGAACGCCACGGTCACCTCGACGCAGTTTCATGGGAGGTAGTCGCATGCCGACAGCAAACCACATCAGTGTTACTTACGCGTGGATGCACTAGTACGTCCCGGGATGCGACTCAGTCCCGGCGATTTGGGGCAGGCTGGCGTCTGTGGATGCCAGCGAACGAGACCCTTTGGCAGCGCGCCCTCTGGCCCTGCAGCGTTCGAGGTTGTTCGACCAGCAAGCCGACGCATATGACCGGTTCCGGCCTACCTATCCCGATGCGGTGATCGACGAGCTGCTCGGTCCGGTGCCTGCGGGCCTGGACGTTCTCGACGTGGGTTGTGGCACCGGGATCGCTTCACGGCAGATTGCCCAGCGTGGCGCCAAGGTGTTGGGGGTCGAACTCGCTCCGCGAATGGCGGAGATCGCCCGCGGTCATGGGGTCGACGTGGAGATCGCGGCCTTCGAAGCCTGGGACGCGGCTGGTCGCACTTTCGACCGGGTGACCTCGGCGCAGGCCTGGCACTGGCTCGAGCTCCCTATGGCCACCGCCAAGGCGGCCTCTGTGCTGCGCCCGGGCGGCAAGCTCTGTCTGATCTGGAACGCGGGGTGTCAGCCCGATGATCTGGCTGATGCTCTCGAGGAGGTGTATGCGAGTGTGGTGCCGGCCGGCGGTCACCGTCTGTTCCGGGGGTACGCCGCCAGCCGGGCATCCGACGTGAAGACCGGACTCGAGTCGGAGATCGACGCCATCTCAGCGGCGCCCGGGTTCGGTGCGCCGACAGAGAAGTGGTTCCCCTGGACGTGGGTCTACCAGCGGGATCAGTGGCTGGACCAGCTCGTGTCACGGAGCGATCACACCGCCCTCGAACCAGCAGTCCGAGACCGTCTGTTCGAAGCCATCGGCTCGGCCATCGACGATTACGGCGGCTCGTTCGTCATGAACTTCGAGACCGTCCTGATCACCGCGCCTCGGCTGGGGTAGCCCCGGGCCGCGGTCTGGGAGTGGCACCTCGACCCGGCGAACTGGGCTACCCGGTCAAAGGTGTGCGTGCACCCTTGAGCCAATCGGCTCCCGGCCCGACCTTCTTCTGATCTAGAGCGGTATCTCAACCCAAGTCGATGTCT
>DATDGU010000300.1:0-2637 GCA_036521915.1 Acidimicrobiia bacterium
AAGCCAGCAGCGCCCTCGCACCGGCATATGCGCGCATTCACCCGAAGCGCAGCGATGCACAAACATAAGGTGCGGCCGACTGTCCCGGCTGGGCCGTAACCGGGATTGCCATGCAGGTGCGCCGTTGACCCCGGGATCTACCCGTAGGGCCGACGGCGGACGTCGGGGCACGCGGCTCGTTGACACGGCGTGCGCGACGACGGTGTACTGCCCTGCATGACGGATACAACGAGTACGGCAGGCACCCCGGAGTCCACGGCCGCTGCTTTTCCTGTCACCACTGCGTTCGAGCTGCCGGGCATGGTGGTGGAACGGAATCTCGGCATCACGTTTGGCCTGGTGGTGCGGGCGATGGGCTTCAGCAAGACCGTCGCCGGCGGGATTTCGTCGCTGCGCCAGGGCGAGGTTTCGCAGTTCACGGTGGTTCTCGAAGACGCCCGCAGGCATGCGATCGACCGAATGATCGAGAACGCGAAGCTGCTCGGCGCCAACGCGGTGATCGCGATGCGCTTCGACTCCTCCGAGATCGGCAAGGCACGCGCCGAAGTCGTCGCCTACGGCAGCGCGGTGGTCGTCACGCCGTCGCCATGAGCGAGCCCGGGTGCGGTGCGCCGGCCGGACGGCGCTCGCTGCTCGGGGACGCCGACCGTGAGCGCCTAATCGCGCTGCTGCGCGAGCACTACGCCGCGGGTCGGCTGGACCTGGACGACCTCCGCCACCGGGTCGGTGTCGTGCTGGCCGCGGCCTATGCCGAGGAGGCCGCAGTAGCCCTGACCGACCTCCCGCCCGCCGGTGTCCCCGATACGCCGGGCGCCGGACGTGGCGGGGGTTCCCGCGGGCGGCACGCCCAGACGCGCAAGCCCGAGCCGGGCTGGGTGCCGACGGCTGAGCGGTTCCGCGATCCGTCCAGCGGCGTGATCATGCGGGTCTGGATCGACCCGTCAGACGAGAGCCGCCACTATGTACCGGACGACGCCCCTACACCTTTGTGAGCTGGTCGAAGAACGCCCGGTACCGGCGGAACGCGGTGCGCAGCAGCTCGGTGTCCGCGCCGTCTTCCCGCCACGATGCGCGAAGGGCGCTGCTCCCGTCGCTGAATGGCCGAGATCAGGGTCTCGGGGGTCGCGATGCTCGCGCCAGGTGCGCCGATCGCCGGACGAAGGTCGTAGTCACCGGGACGGAACGCCGCGCATTGTCCGGGTCGGCTCCTCCAGCGTCTGCTCTGAACTATGCCAGCCGAGTTGCAAGGCTGGGATGTCGCACCAGGTCACGGTGGCCGCACGGGTACTCAAGGCCCGCCGCGGCTGATGTCGAAGATCGGCAGCGAAGAGAAGCTAGGCAGGTGGTTGAGTACCGTATGTCCGGTTTCTATGGCGATCAGGCCGGCGGGCGCCATGGCCACCGCAAAACCTTACGCCTCCAGGAAGCCGAAGTGAGGCTTGACCTGTTCAGTCCGCTCCCGGCCGCGGCGGCCGACGCGTTCGGCGTTCGCCCAGGGGGCCACCGACCGAGCGTTCATGCCGAGATGCTCGGCAGTGGCCTTCGCCGTCCAACCCGCGTCCAGGATTAGCCCCACGGCTTCCTGCCGCTCTTCGTTGCTATAGCGACGTGGTGACATCGTTCCATTGGGGCCTGCCGCGCCACTGCGGACCAAGGCGTAGGACGCTGGACGCGTACCGCGCGATAACGTGGCGCGGTGGCATGTCGTATAACGGAACTCGTCCTCGACGCACACGATCCTGACCTGCTGGCCCGGTTCTGGTGCACGGTCCTCGGCTATGTCGAGCTCGACCGCGTCGACGGCAGCATCGAGATCGGACCGCCGGAGGCTGGCTTCGGCGGTCCGCAGCCCACCATCGTCTTCGACCGGACGGACGAACCCAAGAGCGGCAAGCTTCGGCTGCACATCGACGTCAACGCTACCGACCGCGACCAGGAGGCGGAGCTCGACCGACTGCTCGCGGCGGGCGCCCGCCGGGCCGACATCGGCCAGACCGGCAACGAAAGCTGGCACGTGCTGGCCGACCCGGAGGGCAACGAGTTTTGCCTGCTACGACGGCGGGTGCCGGCAGTGTAGGAGCGTCGACATCGTCGCCGCCGCACCCCACCTGACCCACTTCGAATACAAATACCTAACGCGTCTGCCGTCGTCATGCGGAAGGAGCCGCAACTCATGCCACGTCTCTACGGTCCCGGGCACTTCACCGAGGACCCTTACTCACAAGTCGTTTCGCCCCACGGCATTCCGGTGGACGATCTCGTCGCTGTCCTCCAGAAGGAGATCAGGCGCAGCCGCATCGACAACGCCGTGCTCGCCGCCTACGAGATGTTCACCACCTCGGCGGATGTCGCTCAGCACCTGTGGCGGCGCCTGCGGCTCATCGCGGTTGAAGACGTGGGGATGGGCCTGCCCCTCGGGCCTGTGCTGATCGACGTGCTCCACCGTAACTTCAATGCCACCCCGGGCGGGGACTGGATGATGGCGTGTCACGCCGTGCCAGGGCCTCGTCCTGCTGCTCGACGCGGTACCCGACATCGAGGTGGTCGGCGCCGCCGCGGACGGGGAGCAGGCCCTGGACCTCGTGGCCGAGCACCACCCCGACGCGATCCTGCTCGACCTGCACATGCCCGTCCTGG
>DATDGU010000301.1:0-2653 GCA_036521915.1 Acidimicrobiia bacterium
CCCGACTACCGGGCGCTCTTCACCGAGCGCGCAGCGTTCTGCGGCCGGACCGTCGACATCGAGGTCGAACCCGCCAAGAAGAAGCTGTTCGGCAAGCGCGGCGGCTGACCCGCACCGCGTCAGCTCGTGACGTCGGCGCCGGTCAGGTCGTCGCGCGAGCAGCTGCCGCGATCGGGACCTCGAGGGGCTGTTGCACGTCGACGGCGCTCGCCTGCCGGACGAGATCGTTCTCGATCCCGCGTCGACGCCACTACGTTGGCTCCACCGCCGACGCGCCAGGCGCGGCAAGTGGCCAGGAGGAGCGCATGAGCGGCGAGCCCGCGATGGAGTACCGACGGGTCGGCCGCAGCGGTCTCGTGCTGCCGGCCGTGTCGCTGGGGCTGTGGCAGAACTTCGGGACGGCACGCCCCCTCGACGAGCAGCGCCGGATCGTGATGCGGGCCTTCGACCTCGGCGTCACCCACTTCGACCTGGCGAACAACTACGGGCCGCCGCCGGGTGCCGCCGAGGTGCATTTCGGCGAGATCCTCGAGGCCGACCTGCGCGGCCACCGCGACGAGCTCGTGATCTCGACGAAGGCGGGCTACGAGATGTGGCCTGGCCCCTACGGGGACGGCGGGTCCCGCAAGTACCTCCTCGCCAGCCTCGACCAGAGCCTGCAGCGCCTTGGCGTCGAGTACGTCGACATCTTCTACTCGCACCGCTTCGACCCGGACACACCGCTGGCCGAGACGATGGGCGCGCTCGATCGGGCGGCGCGCAGCGGGAAGGCGCTCTACGCGGGCATCTCGTCGTACTCGTCGGCCGAGACGCGCGAGGCGGCGGCGATCCTCACCGAGCTCGGCACGCCGCTGCTGATCCACCAGCCGTCGTACTCGCTGCTCGATCGCTGGATCGAGCAGGACGGGCTGCTCGACACCCTCGACGACGAGGGTGTCGGCTGCATCGTCTTCTCACCGCTCGCCCAGGGTCTGCTCACCGACCGCTACCTCGAGACGGTGCCACCCGGCTCGCGCGCGAGCGAACGGGTCACCCTGTTCTCCGAGATGATCACGCCCCCCTATCAGGCGATGATCCGCTCGCTGCACGACCTCGCGACGCGACGCGGGCAGACGACCGCGCAGCTCGCCATCGCCTGGACGATCCGCGATCCCCGCGTGACGTCCTCGCTCGTCGGGGCGAGCAGCGTCGCCCAGCTCGAGGACAACCTCGCCGCGATCGCCAACATCACGTTCGACGACGACGTGCTCGCGGAGCTCAACCGGCTGACGACCGGAGGCTGACCCCGCTCGGCGACGGGCTCAGGAGGCGCGCGGTCGGCCCCACGTGATCGCCGGCGGGGCCCGACCCCCCCGGCTCTGCGGGTCGCGATAGCCGCGAATCGGGCCGGGAGGGGTGGATCCGCGGCCCGGGGCGGCCGCTTAGTACGCTTCAGCCGTGCGGAGAGACGTCCTTATCGTCTCCGCCTCCATGGGCGCGGGCCATGATCGGGCGGCAGCGGAGCTGGGCCGGCGCCTAGCCGCGGCTGGACACGACTACGAGATCGTCGACTTCCTCCATCTGCTGCCCTTCGGGCTGGGGTGGTTGCTGAAGTCGACCTACGAGTTCCAGCTGCGCCGTTGCCCCTGGACCTACGAGCTCGGCTACAAGCTCCTCGGCTCGGCTGGTCGCCTGCTGTGGCGCACGAACGTCTTCATCTGCAGCGTCCTCACCCGCCGCGCCGTGTGCCGGACCCTGCTGCGGACCTCCCCGAACGTGGTCGTCTCGACCTACCCGTTCGCGTCGCTCGTGCTCGGCCACCTGCGACGCACCGAGCGGCTCCGGGTCCCGGTGGTCACCTACCTCACCGACTTCGCCGTCCACCCGCTGTGGGTCCACGACGGCATCGACCTGCACCTCGCGGTGAGCGAGGACTCGGCGCAGGAGGCCAGCCTGCGGGGTGCCCGTGAGAGCGTCGGGACGGGACCGCTCGTCAGCGACCGGTTCCGCACGCCGACCCGGTCGCGCGCCGAGGTCCGTCACGCGCTCGGCATCGAGGAGAGCGAGCGGGTCGCGCTCGTCGTCGCCGGCTCGCTCGGCTTCGGTGCCGTGCCGTCGGTCGTCGACGGCATCCAGTCCTGCGGCGACTACCACGTCATCGCGGTCTGCGGCAGCAACACGAAGCTGCAGGCCACGCTCCTCAAGGCCGGGCTCGGCGGCACCGTGCTCGGCTGGACCGACGAGATGGCCGAGCTCATGGGCTCGGCCGACGTGCTCGTCGAGAACGCGGGCGGGCTCACCGCGATGGAGGCGTTCGCGGCCGGCCTCCCGGTCGTCAGCTACCAGCCGATCGCGGGGCACGGCAAGGACAACGCGCGCCACATGGACCACGCGCAGGTCAGCCACTACGCGCGCACCTCCGTCGAGCTCGCGGCCGCGCTCGAGGACGCGACCACGCCGGGGCCCGCACGCGAGGCGCTCATCGACGCCGGCCACGCGCTCTTCGCCGAGGACCCGACGCAACGCATCATCGACCTCGTGCCCGCCGACGCGAGCGGCCCGGTGCTCGTCCCCGCCGACCGCCCGAGCCCCCGGGAGGTCGCCGCCGCGGTTCGCCGGGTCCCGTCGCACTGGTCGCGGCCCGAACGCGTCATCGCGATCATGGGCGTCGTCC
>DATDGU010000302.1:0-3125 GCA_036521915.1 Acidimicrobiia bacterium
CGCAATGGAAGGGTTGATCTGCTGCTCGAGCACCTGGAGAACGCGCTGCGCCACATCGCCGCTCAAGTCGACCGGTGGGCCCGACATCGCCGGGCTGGCGGCGGCCGGAGGCTGGTTCGGGTTCTCGATCACCATCCCGTCTCCACGCAGGTCGAGGACCGCCCCGCGCACCTGAGCGATGCTGTCGGCGGGCACCACAAGTGCCAATCCGCCCTGGTCGTGTAACCAGTCTTCTTTCTGGGCGTCCGAAGTCGCCTGAAAGTACATCTCGTAGGTGTAGGAGCCACCGCTCGAACCGCTGATCTCAACGCAAAGAGCGAGGGACTCCTCTTGGTCCTCATTAGCCCGTAGCTCGAGGACCTTTGCCAGGGCCGCGTCGGTTGCTCGCAGGACTGGCACCCCGCTGCTGTCGATCACGTGGGTTGCCCTCGTCTCATCGTCTGGGTGCTCGCTACCATCCTAAGGCCATGCCCCGGATCCTCTTGTTGCTGCCGACGACACCTACAGGGCCTCGGACTTCTTAAGTGCGGCCGCTCGCCTGGGTGTCGACGTCGTGGTCGGATCCGAGCATCGCCAGGCCTTGGCCGGATCCATGGGCGACCGAGCCGTCGTCGTGTCGCTCGCTCGAAGCGACGCCGCGGTTGAGGCCATCGTGACCCTCCATGGTCGAACACCTCTCGACGCCGTCCTCGCAGTCGATGACCAGGGAGTCACGGTGGCCGCCGCGGCGGCCGGGCGTCTGGGGTTGCGCCACAGTCCGCCGGCCTCAGTCGCCCTCACCAGGGACAAGGCTCAAATGCGCGAGTGCCTGGCCGCCACCTCACTCCCCCAGCCGGTGTTTCGAATTGTTGCTCACAACGCCGACATCGCCTCGGCGGCGACCGAGATCGGTTATCCGTGCGTGGTCAAGCCCGTCTCCCGGGCGGCCAGCCAGGGGGTGATCCGCGTCGATAATGAGGACGAGGCCCAAGCGGCCGGGGTCCGTATCCGCGCCATGTTGGGACCCTGTGGGGAGCCCCTGCTCGTCGAGTCCTTCGTGGCGGGGGCCGAGGCGGCGCTCGAGGGCCTTCTCGTCGGGAGGCATTTGAAGGTGCTGGCGGTGTTCGACAAACCAGATGCCATGGATGGGCCCTTCTTCGAGGAGACCATGTACGTGACCCCGTCGCGTCAACCGCCAACGATCCTCGCCGCGCTCGAGGCCACGGCCGCTCGAGCGACCGCGGCGATGGGGTTGACCGAGGGACCGGTACACGCCGAACTGCGCGTCGGCGCGACGGGGACGGTCACGATGCTCGAGCTTGCCGCTCGTTCCATCGGCGGTCTGTGCTCGCGGGCCTTGAATTTCGGGGCCGGGGTGAGCCTCGAAGAGGTCATCATCCGTCACGTCCTCGGGCTCGGGCTGGACGGACTCACCCGTGAATCCCAGTCCTCGGGCGTCATGATGCTGCCGATCCGATCGGGGGGGATACTGGCCCGGGTGTCGGGTCAGGAGGAGGCCCGCGGCATCGAAGGAGTTGTCGGTGTCGAGATCGCCATTCCCGTCGGCCACCCGGTCGTGCCACTTCCAGAGGGTGATCGCTATCTCGGATTCATCTTTGCCCGCGGACCGACGCCCTACGATGTCGAAGACGCGCTCCGTCGGGCAGAGGTGTGTCTCGACGTCGAGCTCGTCTGACTCGCGACTCGAAAGGACGACCCGCCGGTAGGATCGCCGTCGTGCGAGTCCTGCTGGTGTCCACCTACGAGCTGGGACACCAGCCCCTCGGCGTGGCCACCGCCGCCACCGCACTGTTGGCCGCTGGGAACGACGTCCGCTGTATCGACGTCGCCGTCGACTCGCTCGATGGCGCCGCGGTCGATTGGGCCGACCGGATCGCATTCTCCGTGCCGATGCACACTGCAATGCGCTTGGCCTTGCTTGTCGCAGACACGGTCCGGGCTCGCCGACCCGAGATCCCCTTGTGCTTCTTTGGGCTCTACGCCGCGGTGAGCCGGGATCTTTCCGTCCAGTCGACCGCCGATGCAGTTATTGCCGGGGAGTACGAGTCGGGCCTGGTGGCGTGGGTGGGTGGGATGGACCCGGGGCCTGCGATCCAGTTGACCCGTGTCGAAGCACGCGTGCCTGCCCGTCATCTTCTACCCCCCCTCGATCGCTATACCCAATTGGTGGTCGGCGATGAGGAACGTCTGGTGGGGTCGGTTTTGGCCAGCCGGGGCTGTTCGCACCGCTGCCGGCACTGTCCGGTGCCGGTCATCTACGACGGTCGGGTCCGCGTTGTCGACGACTCAATAGTCATGGCCGATGTCGATCAGTTGGTCGACGCCGGCATCCGCCACGTGACCTTCGCCGACCCCGACTTCCTCAATGCCCCGCACCACTCCCGCCGCATCATTGCCGCCGTTCATCAGCGCTACCCGCACCTTACCTTCGACTGCACGACCAAGGTGGAGCACATCCTGCGCTACCCGAATGTCTGGCCGGAGCTGGCAGTGGCGGGTTGTGTGTTCGTCGTTTCCGCGTTCGAGTCGGCGAGCGACACGATTCTTCGACACCTCGACAAGGGTCATAGCGTTGGGGAAGCTTCCCAGGCGGTGGCAATTCTTCGGGAGCATGGCATCGAGGTGCGACCGTCATGGCTGCCGTTCACGCCCTGGACGACATTTGAGGACCTGAGGGACCTTCTTGACTTCGTGATAGCTCATGACCTCGTGGCGAACGTAGACCCGGTGCAGTACAGCGTTCGCTTGTTGTTACCCGAGGGTTCGCTGCTGCTCGCCGACGACGCCATGGCAGCACACCTCGGACACTATGACCAGGCTCGGCTGGGGTGGACCTGGTCGCACCCAGATCCCGCCGTCGACCAACTCCAAGCAGACGTGGCAACCTTGGTCGAAGAGCGCGTCGGACAGACTGCTGCCCTCACGTTCAGCGAGATCGACGCGATGATCCGTGCCAGGGTAAGACCCGTCTCGTCTCCCCCTCCCCCTGGATCTGTCTCAAAGGGAGCGGCGGGAAAGCGAGCCCGGCTTAGCGAACCCTGGTTCTGTTGCAGTGAGCCCACCCAGGAGCAGTTGGCCCCGCTCGCACCACTCGGCTCGCCGGGCTGACGCGCCATCGGCGCTGG
>DATDGU010000303.1:0-7406 GCA_036521915.1 Acidimicrobiia bacterium
AGCGGCTTCGCCTCGCGTGGGGCGCGCCGTGAGGGCCCGGCGCGACCCGGCGCGCATGCTGCGCTGGTACCCGCCCGCCTGGCGGGCCCGCTACGGCGACGAGCTGGTCGCGCTGATCGAGGACGAGCTCGGCGGCCGGTCGCCCGGCTGGCGGCTCCGCGCCGCGGTCGCCGGCGCGGGACTCCGCGAGCGCGCGCACCACGCGGGGCTCACCGGCGACACGCGACCGCCGATGGTGCGCGTCCGCACCTGGTCGCTTGTCGTGCTGGGCGCCTGGACACCTTTCGTCGTCGCGGGTGCGAGCTTCCAGAAGCTGTCCGAGCACTACGACGCCGCGCTGCCCGCGGCGGCGCGGGCGCTCCCGACCGGGGCCTTCGACGCGGTGGTCGTCGCCGCGGCGATCGGCGCCTTGCTCGTGCTCGTCGGTGCGCTCGCCGTGCTCCCGGCTTTCGTCCGCTTCCTGGCCGCCGGCGGCTGGTCGGTCCTGCGCCGGCCGGCGCGCCGCGCCACGGTCGTCAGCACGGTCGCGGTCGTGGCGTTCGGCGGGCTGCTCCTCTGGGCCCACTCGCTCTCCGACGCCCAGCGCAACGGCGGCGTCTGGCCCTACGGCGCGGCGTTCCTCTCGTGGGCGCTGCTCACCGCGTCGGCCCTCGTCCTGTGGACGGCCGCCGCCGTCACCGTCACCCGGCGCCTCAACCTGACCGCCGGTGTCGTGGCGTTCGAGGCGGCGCTGGCGACCGGCCTCGCCGCGGTCATGGTGGCCATCACGGTCGCGACCGCGCTCTGGTGGGCGGCGATCGCGGCGCACGCGCCGTGGTTCCTCCACGGCACGGCACCCGGCAGCGCGGGCTCGGCGTTCGACCCGCGCCTGGCGCTCACGATGGCCGTCATGCTCGCCGCCGCGCTCGGCGCGGCGTGGGCGGTCACACGCGTCGCCCGGGCTCACGCTGCGCTGCGCGCCGCCTGAGCTCAGTCGGCTTCGTCGACCAGCCCGTATCGGCGCCGGATGGCCCGCTCGGCGGTGCCGAAGACCAGCTCGTCGACGAGGATCCCGATCACGAGGATGACGATCATCACCGCGATGAGGCTCGTCGGCTGGGAGAACTCGCGCGCGAACTCGAGACGCTCACCGAGCGACGTCGCGCCCGGGATCTGGACGAGCAGCTCCCCGGCCAGAAGGCTGCGCCACGCGAACGCCCAGCCCTGCTTCAAGCCGGCCACGAACGTGGGCAGCGCGGCGGGGAGCACGACGTAGCGCAGCATGCCGAGGCCCCGGGCGCCCTGGACGTGGCCGGCGCGCAGCCACAGCGGCGGGATGGTGTCGATGCCGCTGATGAGGCCGTTCGCGATGGACGGGGCGGCGCCGAGGACGACCACGAAGATGATCGCCCCGTTCGTGAGCCGGAACAGCAGGATCGCCAGCGGGAACCAGGCGATCGACGGCATCGTCTGCAGGCCGGTGATGAGCGAGCCGAACGCGGCGCGCAAGATCCGGCTGCGCGCCACGGCGGCGCCGAGCAGCGTGCCGAGCACCACGGCGAGGCCAAAGCCCACGACGGCGCGCCCGAGCGTCGTGCGCGCCGCGTCCATGAGCGAGCCGAAGCTCGAGTACAAGGTGTGGAAGACGGGCTCGGGGCCGGGCAGCAGGTAGGAGGGACGCCAGCCGGTCCACACGACGACCTGCCAGAAGGCGAGGAAGATCGCCGCGGCGAGCGCCTTGGGCCAGACGTGCGACCAGATCCGCGCCGATCGTCGCCGGGGCGGGCGCAGCTCGAGCTCGAGCGCGTCCAAGCCCGACAGCCGCGCGTCGAGGGTGTCGGTGCTCGGCGGGTTAGTGGTCGCCATGGCGGCTGACCTCGGCGCGGAGCTGGTCGGTGATCGTGGCGGCCAGCGTCGCCACGTCCGGCGAATCGATGCGGCGGGGCCGCGGGATGGGGACGGGGAACTCGGCGATCACGCGCCCCGGCCGGCTCGAGAGCAGCACGACCCGGTCCCCCAGGCGCACCGCCTCGCGGACGTTGTGCGTCACGAAGAGGACGCTTTTCCCGCTCGCCTGCCAGATCCGCTCGACCTCGTCGTGAAGGGTGTCCCGGGTCATGGCGTCGAGCGCCCCGAACGGCTCGTCCATGAGCAGCACGTCGGTGCGCTGACCCAGGGCCCGGGCGAGCGCGACCCGCTGGCGCATGCCGCCGGACAGCTCGTGGGGTCGCTTGTCGGCGAAGTCACCGAGATGGACGAGCTCGAGCAGCTCGCGGGCCCGGTCCCGGCGCTCGGCCCGGCGCATCCCGTCGAGGCGCAGCGGCAGCTCGACGGCCCGCGCCGCGGTGAGCCACGGGAACAGCGCGGCGTCCTGGAACATGAGGCTGGCCCGCCCGTCGACGGTGATGCGGCCGCTGCTCGCCCGGTCGAGGCCGGCGACGAGGCTCAAGAGCGTGCTCTTCCCGCACCCCGACGCGCCGAGCACGCACACGAAGCCGCCGGGCGACACGTCGAGGTCGAGGTGGTCGAGGGCCCGCACGGCGCTCGCCGAATCGCCGTAGACCTTCGAGACCCCCTCGACGCGCACCGCCCCGAGCGGGGCCGGCGCCGCGCCCTCGGCTGCGGTCCGTCCGTCGACGGCCGGGGGTGCGACGGCGTGGAGGCGCGTCACGACGACACCGTCGGCTTCCCCGCGGAGCGCAGGAGCGTGTTGAGGATCGTCAGGTCGAAGAGACCGCTCAGGTTCGTCTTCGCGAGGAGGCCGAGCCGTTGGGCGTCGAGGGCCTGGGTGCGCACGGTGGCCGCGAGCGGGTCGTTGGTGAACGTGATCGACTGGAAGCCCGCGGCCGTGGTGCTCGCCTTCACCGACTGACCCGTCGCGCTCTGGATGGCCTGCCCGACGAGCTGCTCGGCGTGCCCGGCGTCGTTGTCGATGACCCCGATGGCGTCCTGCTGGCCCTGGATCAGACGCTGCACGATCGCAGCGTGCGAGCGCAGGAAGTCGGTGCGCACGACGAGCTCGGTCGTGGCGAAGCGCCCGCCCGGCCACAGGGTGCGCTCGTCGACGAGCACCTTGCCGCCGGCGGCGACGAGCTCGCTGGCGTACGGCTCGGGCACCCACGCGCCGTCGAGCAGGTGCTGCTCGAACGCCTGGACGGTCGAGCCGTTGTCCTCCGGACGGATCGAGACGTCGCCGCCGCCGGTCGTGGTCGTCTGGAGCCCGCGCTGGCGCAGCCAGGTGCGCAGCGCGACGTCCTGGGTGTTGCCGAGCTGGGGTGTCGCGAGCACCTTCCCTTTGAGGTCGGCCGCCGAGGTGATGCCGGGGCGGACGACGAGGAACGCGCCACCCGACGCCGCGCCGGCGACGATGCGCACCGCGCCGTGCGACTGCGCGTAGGCGTTGATCGCCGGGTTCGGGCCCATGTAGCTCGCGTCGATCGAGTCGGACAGCAGCGCCTCGACGGCCGCCGGACCGGCGTTGAACGTGAAGAGCTTCAGCGAGACGTGGGGTCCGAGCGCGTCGTGGAACAACCCGCCTTGCACGCCGACGAGCGCGGGCGCGTGGGTGACGTTCGGGAAGTAGCCGAGGCGCAGCGTGCCCGACGGTGACGGGCCGGCCCGCGGCGCGGCCGACGCCGGCCCCGCCAGCACCCCGCCGGTGGTCAGGGCCGCGGCCCCGACGAGGACCCCGACCCATCGACGCCATGCCGCTCGCCGCACCGCCACCGCAATCTCGGTAATCCTGGAAAGGTTGATTATTTCTGTCGAGAAACTAGAGTACGAGGCGGAGCGGGTCAAGGGGCGTGCCCCGGGGGAGCGCACGGAGATGTGGATCAACCGACGGACCGACTACGCCACCCGGGCCGTCCTGGCGCTCGCCGTGCTCGATGACGGTCAGCCCCACAAGCTCCAGGAGCTCGCCGAGCGCACCGCCACCCCGCTCACCGTGCTGGAGCAGGTCCTCCCCCAGCTGCGCGCCGCCGGGATCGTGCGCTCCGAGCGCGGCCCAGCCGGCGGCTACCGCCTGAACCACGCGCCGGCCGACATCACGCTCGGTCGGGTGGTCCGGCTCATCCAGGGCCCCCTGGCGCCGATCGCGTGCGCGACCCGCAGCGACGCGGAGCGCTGCCCGATGGAGCTGGGCTGCACCCTGCAGGCGACCTGGTCCGCGGTGCGCGACGCCACGATCGCGATCCTCGACGAGACGACCTTCGCCGACCTCGCGGCGCGCGCGAGCGGCCGCTGGACCGAGCCCGTGCCGGTGACCGTCGGGGTGCCGGACGGGCGCCCGCTCGCGACTCGCGCCTAGGGGCGCCGGATCGGCGGGGCGCGCGGTGCCCTCAGGTACCGTTCTCGCCCACATGGAGCTGGACTTCACCCCCGAGCAGGACGACCTGCGCGACGGGGTGCGCGCCGTCCTCGAGCGCGAGTGCCCGATGAGCCTGGTGCGCGCCGTCGTCGAGGACGGCGCCGTGCCCGAGGCGCTGTGGAAGCACATGGTCGAGCTGGGCTGGCCGGCGCTGACGATCCCCGAAGCGCTCGGTGGGCTCGGGCTCGGGCCCGTCGAGCTCGCCGTCGTCGTCGAGGAGCTCGGCCGCGCCGACGCGCCGGGCCCGTTCGTCCCGACCGTCTGCCAGTTCGCCCCAGCGGTCCGCGAAGCCGGCGACGACGCCCTGCGGCAGCGCTTCCTCTCCGACGTGGCCGCCGGCGCGATCACGGGGGCGCTGGCCCTGACCGAGGCCGGCCAGCCGACCGACCCGGCCGCCGTGCGGGCGACCGCCACGCGCGACGGCACCGGGTGGACGCTCGCGGGGACCAAGCGCGCCGTCCTCGGCGGCGACACGGCCGACGAGCTCGTCGTCGTCGCCCGCGAGCCGGACACCGAGGGCGATCGCGGCGTCGTCGCGTTCGTCGTGCCCCGCGACGCGGTCGTCGTCACCCCGACCCGGGCCTTCGACCCCACCCGGGGGCTGGCGATCCTCGACCTCACCGGCGCGCGGGTCGACGACGACCGGCGCCTCGGTGAGCCGGGACCGGCGACCGCGGCCGCGCTGCGGCGGGCGCTCGAGGAGGCGACGGTCTCGCTCGCCGTCGAGATCGTCGGGACCTGCCAGACGATCCTCGACGTGACGCTCGACTACGCCAAGCAGCGCGAGCAGTTCGGTGTGCCGATCGGCTCATTCCAGGCGATCAAGCACAAGTTCGCGGACATGCTGATCGCGCTCGAGCGTGCCCGCGCGACCGCCTACTTCGCGGCGCTGTGCCAGGCCGAGGACGACCCCGGCCGTGCCCTCGCGACCTCGACGGCGAAGGTCGCGGCGGGCGACTGCCAGCGGCGGATGGCGAAGGAGGGCATCCAGATCCACGGCGGGATCGGCTACACGTGGGAGCACGACATGCACCTGTACGTACGCCGCGTGAAGACCGATTCGCAGCTGCTCGGCACAGCCGACGAGCACCGGGCGCGCATCGCCGACCTGCTCGACCTGTAGCCAGGACCGCCCGGCCGACGCCGGGCGGTCGTGAGTTATCCGTCCGCTACCGCTCCGTCAGAAGACGATCTCCCAGACCGCGTAGAACACTCCGCTCAAGACGATGCCGGCAGCGATCGTCCGCCAGTGGTTCTCGTACATCCAGAGGAGGGGGTTGCCGACGGCACGGCCGCCAAGTAGCCCGAGGGCGTTCGCCTCAAAGAGGGCGACGATCACCACCACGATGATCCAGTAGATGCCCTTGTTGCTGAGGTTGCCGAAAACGTTCCCATAGCTGTTGAAAAAGTTCGGCGTGCCGACCATGAAGAGCAGCATCGGGAACGCGAACAGGGTGTTCTGACGAGAGGCGAGCGCCGCCCGTCGGCCGGCGTCGGCCGCGGCCGGGTTCGCCTGGCCACCGGCGAGCACGTTGCGGGCGTTCGCGATCACGACCTTCTGGTTGCGCCAGATGATCCCCCAGACGTTGAGGAACATGACCAAGGCGATCAGGATCCCGGTCGCGATGCTCGTGCCTGCCGCGGTCTTCCAGTAGGTCGAACTGAACAGGTCGGCGTTCTTCTTCGCGTCGGTTTCGGCGAGCAGGATCAGCAGCCCAGTCAGGACCGTGAAGACCGAGGCCCAGCGGAACCACCACAGCGCCCGCGACGCCAGCTTGTCGATCGCCTCGTTGCGCGTCGCCGCCTCGAACTTGGCGAACGACGGTACCTGGACGAAGTTGAAGTAGAAGAGGAGCCCGATCCAGGTGATTCCGACGACCACGTGGGCCCAGCGGGCCAGGAATTCGAGCCCGGGTTGGCGATTGAAGATGCTGACGGCCACCAGATGAATCACGTCCGCGGTCCCCCTCCGAGTCGTTCCCTGGTCGGCGGCAACGTAGCACCCGCCCCTCGCTGACGCGCTGATGACGGAGCGTCGCCACCCAGGGCGGCGGTCCGCCGCCGGGCGGCCCGCCGGCTCAGAGGTCGGGCATCTGCGGGTCGGTGGGGACCGCCCCGGCGAGCGGCTCCCGCCGCTCGACGACCATCGCCGAGAAGTCCGCGAACGCGATCAGGTTGTCGAGCGCGTCGAGGACTCGGACCTCGACGACGATGAGCATCCGACCGGCTCGCATCGGGCGCGCTTCGGCTCGCACCGGCCCCACCTTCGGGCGTCCGAGATAGCGGACGTGGAGGTCGGCGGTGACGAGACTCTGGGCGAGCGGGTCGAAGGCGGACGCCCGACCGGCGCACGACCCCGCGGCGACGTCGACCAGTGTGGCGATCGCGCCGCCGTGGAGGTTGCCGGAGCCGTTGAACGCCGGCGGCTCGACGTCCATCTCGATGATGACGGTCCCGTCGGTCGGCTCGGGCTCGGCGAAGCGGAGGCTGAGAAGCTCGTGCAGCGGGGTCTTCCGGAACGCCTCACGGAACAGGGCGTGTGGGTCGGGTCCTGGCCCGGAGGTCGCCATTAGCGCACCGACGCGGCCGGGAGCTCGGCGCCGAGGCGGACCAGCGTGAGGCGGCCGTCGTCGACGGAGAGCTCCGTCACCGACGTGTGTGCCGGCGCGCAGCAGCGGACCCGGTCGTCCCCGGTGGCTTCGCCGACGGCGACGTTGATCGCGACGAAGTGCGTCGTCACGACGGCGTCGCCGATCTCCGCGAGCGCGTCGAGGACACCTCGCCGCCAGCCGCGCAGCTCGGCGCTGAGCTCCGGCCAGCGGCGGGCGAGGACGTCCCGCAGCCACGCAGTGCGGGTCGCCGCGGCGCCGTCGGGGCTGACGATCTCACCGACCCGCGCGTCCACGCGCACCGGCTGATCGAGCCGGCCCGCGAGCGGCGCGGCCGTCTCACGGGCGCGGGCGAGCGGCGACGACACGACCGTGTGCGGACAGCGTGCGGCCGGCAGGACCAGTCGGACCGCGAGCGCCTCCGCCTGCCCGATGCCCCGCTCGGACAG
>DATDGU010000304.1:0-4510 GCA_036521915.1 Acidimicrobiia bacterium
GGCGGCTTCCTCGACCGCGTCGACGCCATGCTCTTCGCCCTCCCCGCCGCGTACTACCTGGCGCTGTACCTGTTCTTCCGGTGACGCGCGTCGCGGTGCTGGGCTCGACCGGCTCGGTCGGCACCCAGGCGCTCGAGCTCATCCGCCGGCACCGCGACGAGTACGAGGTCGTCGCGCTCGCCGCCGGCCGGCGCGCCGACCTGCTCGCCGCCCAGGCCGACGAGTTCGGCGTCGCCTCCGACCGGGCCCGGACCTGCGCTGACGACCCCGACGTCCTCGCCGCGCTCGCCGGGGGCGACGACGTCGACGTGGTGCTGAACGCCGTCGTCGGCTTCGCCGGGCTCCCGGCGACGATCGCCGCGCTCGAGGCGGGGAAGCGCCTCGCGCTCGCGAACAAGGAGAGCCTCATCGCCGGCGGCCCGGTCGTGAACGCGGCGCGCACCCGGGGTGGCGGCGAGATCGTCCCGGTCGACTCGGAGCACTCCGCGCTCTACCAGGCGCTGCGCGCCGGGACACGCGGCGAGGTGACCCGCCTCTGGCTCACGGCGAGCGGCGGCCCGTTCCGCGGCCGCACGCGCAGCGAGCTCGAGCTGGTCACCGTCGAAGACGCGCTGAAGCACCCGACATGGGACATGGGCGCCAAGATCACGATCGACTCCTCGACGCTCATGAACAAGGGCCTCGAGGTGATCGAGGCCCACGAGCTCTTCGGCTTCGACTACGACCACGTCGACGTCGTCGTGCACCCCCAGTCGGTCGTGCACGGCATGGTCGAGTACCACGACGGCGCCGTCATCGCCCAGCTCTCGATGCCCGACATGCGCCTCCCGATCGGGCTGGCCCTCGGCGCGCCCGGGCGCCTCGACGAGGCGTTCGGCGCCATCGACTGGACGACCCTCGGCTCGCTCACCTTCGAGTCGCCCGACCTCGACGCGTTCCCCGCGCTGGCGCTCGCCTACGCCGCCGGCCGGGCCGGCGGCGGCGCCCCCGCGGCGCTGAGCGGCGCCAACGAGGTGGCCGTCGCCGCCTTCCTCGACCGGCGCATCCCCTGGCTGGCGATCGCCGACGTCCTCGCCGACGCCGTCGCTGACCCGCCCGGGAACGTCCGCGACGTCGACGACGTTCTCGCAGTGGACCGGGCCGCCCGCGAGCGGGCCGGCCGGCTGGTGGCGCGGATCGAGGAGCAGAGGGGACCACGGGTGGAGACGGGAAGCCCGACGACGTGAAGGACCCCCTCGAGGACACCGGAACCGAGGTGAGCCGCGGCGCGCGGATGTCGCTGCTGCTCGTCCTGCTCGGCGTCGCCGTCCTCCTGGTCGCCCGACCCTCGACGCGCTACTCGGTGGCGATCATCGTCGGCATCATCGCGATGGTCGTCCTGCACGAGGCCGGCCACTACCTCGTCGCCAAGCGCGCCGGGATCAAGGTCACGGAGTTCTTCGTCGGCTTCGGCCCGCGGCTCTGGTCGTTCCGGCGCGGCGAGACCGAGTACGGCGTGAAGGCCGTCCTCGTCGGCGGCTACGTCCGGACCGTCGGCATGACGAACCTCGAGGAGGTCGACCCGGCCGACGAGCCGCGCACGTTCCGCCGCGCCCCCTACGGCGACCGGCTGCTGCTCACCGTCGCCGGCGTCGGCATGAACATCCTCCTCGCGTTTCTGCTCTTCTTCCTCGTGATCGCCGGCCAGGGCCGCCTCGCCACCGGGCCGAACACGACCGTCGACACCGTCGAGGTGCGCAGCGCCGCCGACACCGCGGGGCTGCGCGGCGGCGACCGCATCGTGAACGTCGAGGGCCACGCCATCCGCTCGTGGAACGACCTGAAGACGGCGATCGAGGGCCGGGCCGACCTGCCGACCACCATCGAGGTCGTCCGCAACGGCCAGCTGGTGACCCTCACCGCCACGCTGTCGAAGCAGGCCGGGAAGGGGTTCCTCGGCGTCTCGCCCGGCGAGGCCTACCGCCCGGTCGGCGTGCTCGGCGCCATCCCCGAATCGTTCAAGCAGATCGCCGATCTCACGACCGGCACGGCCGGCGCCGTCGCGCACCTCGTCTCGCCGTCGGGCGTCCAGCAGTACAGCCAGAACTTCACCTCCAAGGCGCCCGCGGCGAACAGCGCGGCCGCCCAGGACCGGCCCGTGTCGATCATCGGGATCGTCACCGAGGGCAGCCAGATCGTGAACGGCAACGTCTGGGCGCTGCTGTGGCTGCTCGGCAGCATCAGCCTGCTGCTCGCCCTGTTCAACCTGCTGCCCGTCCTGCCCTTCGACGGCGGGCACGCGGTCGTCGTCTGCTACGAGTGGGTCGCCTCGAAGGTCCAGCACCGCGAGGTCCGCGTCGACTTCCGCAAGCTCATGCCGGTCACCGCGGTCGTGCTGATGCTCCTCGTGACGCTCAGCCTCTCCGCCGCGTTCCTCGACGTCCGCCAGGCCTTCGGCGGCTGACGACGTCACCGAGTCTTCACCGGATCTGCACACCTCGGGCCTGAGCCCACCAGCGTCCCGGCCGTAGGCTGCACGTCGTGCAACCGCGCCGCGTCACGCGCCAGGTCCACGTCGGGAACGTCGCCGTCGGCGGCGACGCGCCGATCTCGGTGCAGTCGATGACGACGACGAAGACGGCCGACGTCGACGCGACGCTCGCGCAGATCTACGCCCTCGCCGGCGCGGGCTGCGACATCGTGCGCTGCACCTGCAACGAGGAGCCCGCCGCCGAGGGCCTCGCCCAGATCGTGCCGCGCGCGCCGGTCCCGATCATCGCCGACATCCACTTCCAGTACCGCCTGGCGCTGGCGGCGATGGAGGCCGGCGTCCAGGGGCTGCGCCTCAACCCGGGCAACATCCGCAAGCCCGACCAGATCAAGGCCGTCGCGGCGGAGGCCAAAGCCCGCGGGCTGTCGATCCGCATCGGCGTGAACGCCGGCAGCCTCGACCCCGACATCGCCGAGCGCCACGGCGGCGCCACCCCCGAGGCGCTCGTCGCCAGCGCCGTGCGGGAGCTCGACTACTTCCGCGAGGTCGACTTCGAGGACGTGAAGATCTCGGTCAAGGCCTCGAGCGTCCCCGTGATGATCGACGCGTACCGGCTCCTCGCCGACACGGTCGACCACCCGCTGCACCTCGGCGTCACCGAGGCCGGCCCGCCGCCCGCCGGCGTCGTGAAGTCCACCGCCGGGATCGGGACGCTGCTCGCCGAGGGCATCGGCGACACCATCCGCTACTCGCTCACCGCCGACCCCGTCGAGGAGGCCCAGGCCGGCCGCACCCTCCTCGAGGCGCTCGGCCTCCGCGAGCGCAAAGGCGTCGATCTCATCGCCTGCCCGTCGTGCGGCCGCGCCGAGATCGACGTGATCGGCGTCGCCAAAGAGGCGCAGGCCGCGCTCGCCGCCCGCAACCTGCCGCTGCAGGTCGCCGTGATGGGCTGCGTCGTGAACGGGCCCGGCGAGGCCCGGGGCGCCGACCTCGGCATCGCCGCCGGCCGCGGCAAGGGCCACCTCTTCGTGCGCGGCACCGTCGTGCGCGTCGTCCCCGAAGACGAGATGGTCGCGGCGCTCATCGACGAGGCCGAACGCATCGTCGAGGAGGGCATCGAGGCCCGCCTCGCCGCCGCCGACGCCGACGCCGAGGCCATCGCCGCCGCCGACCGCGAGCAGCTCGTCGAGCTGCGAGGCCCCGACGTGAACCAGGCCGAGGAGCGGATCGCCAAGATCCGCGGCCTCACCGACTAAGCGCGCCCCGGCGAGCAGCCCCGCCGAGGCGACGGGTCGAGGGCTCGTCGCCTATCCGGGTACGCCGGGCGAGTGGAGCCGACGGGCACCCGGTCTTCGCGCTCGTCGTCGCGCTCGCGACGTCGCGGTCAGCGTTGGCCGGCGGGGAGCGCACCTCCGACGATCAAGAGGACGCCGGCGACGGCGCAGATGATCGGCCCGATGCCGAGGAAGTCCCACAGCCCGAAGCCGTGGAGGGCGGAACTGGTGTGGACCACCTCCTCCAGCTGGTAGCTGTACATGGCGGCGACGAGCACGGCGACGATCCCGCCAACGATCGCGAGCCAGCGCACCCGGACGACGAGCAGCGCCACGAGGCCCAGCACGACGAGCGGGATCAGCAGCACGAGGAACGACGGGTCCCGGCGCGCCGTCGTGTAGTTCACGAGCACCTGGATCGGGACGCCGCTCGCGGTGTAGCGCTCGGTCACCTGCGTCCCGCTGATCGAGTGCGAGAAGTCCAGCCAGTGCAAGAAGATCGACACGACGAGCCCGACGAGCCCCAGGGCGATGATCACGTCGCCAGGCCCGACCGTCCGCCCCCCGCCGGACGCGCCCGTCCCGGTCGGCGCGGGCGCCGCCGCCGGCGGTGGGGGCGGGAGCGGGGCACCGGCGCGGGTCGCGCTCGGATCGGTACCGGCGGGCACCGCCGCGGGTGGCGGCGGGGCTGCGCTCGGCGTCGCCGCGGGCGGGGGCGGCTGGGTGCTCAGCACGTCGGACTCCTGGGAGCCCTGGCGGCTCACCG
>DATDGU010000305.1:0-16589 GCA_036521915.1 Acidimicrobiia bacterium
GGGCTGGCCACGCTCGTCGAGACCCACGACGCCGCCGAGCTCGACCTCGCGCTCGACCTCGGCGCGGCGATCGTCGGCGTGAACGCCCGCGATCTCGGCACCTTCGACGAGGATCTCGCCGGCGCCGAGGCGCTCGCCGCCCGCGTGCCGCCCGACGTCGCCGCCGTCGCCGAGAGCGCCATCCGCAGCCCCGACGACGCCAAGCGCATGGCCGCCGCCGGGTTCGACGCCGTCCTCGTCGGCGAGGCGCTCGTGCGCGCCGCCGACCCGAGCCACCTCGTCGCCCAGCTCGCCGATCTGCCCCGGAGGTCCCGATGACCACGACCCGCGTCACGCTGCCCGTCGAGGAGCTCCCCACCGCGTGGTTCAACGTCGTCCCGTCGCTGCCGACACCGCTCGACCCGCCGCTGCACCCCGCGACGAAGGAGCCGGTCGGACCCGACGACCTCGCGCCGCTCTTTCCCATGGCGCTCATCGCCCAGGAGGTCGCCAGCGACCCGTGGATCGACATCCCGGGCCCGGTGCTCGACATCCTCTCGCTGTGGCGCCCGACGCCCCTCGTGCGCGCCGCGCGGCTCGAGGCCGCACTCGGCACGCCGGCGCGCATCTACTTCAAGGACGAGTCCGTGTCGCCCGCCGGGTCCCACAAGCCGAACACCGCAGTGCCCCAAGCGTTCTACAACCAGGCCGAGGGCGTGGCGCGCCTCACGACCGAGACCGGCGCCGGGCAGTGGGGGACCGCGCTGTCGTTCGCGTGCACCCAGTTCGGGCTCGACTGCACCGTCTACATGGTCCGCGTCTCGTACGAGCAGAAGCCGTACCGCCGGATCCTCATGGAGACCTGGGGCAGCGAGGTGATCCCCTCACCCGTCGACGACCCGGCGAGCCCCGGCTCGCTCGGACTGGCGATCAGCGACGCCGTCCGCGACGCCGCCGGCCGCGACGACAGCCACTACTCGCTCGGGTCGGTGCTCAACCACGTGCTGCTCCACCAGACGATCATCGGCCTCGAGGCGAAGGCGCAGCTCGCCCGCGCCGGTGAAGCGCGACCCGACGTCGTCATCGGCTGCTGCGGCGGCGGCTCGAACCTTGGAGGCATCGCGCTGCCGTTCGTGCCCGACGAGGGCGTGCGCCTCCTCGCCGCCGAGCCGTCCTCGTGCCCCACGCTCACCGAGGGACGATTCGACCACGACTTCGGCGACACGGCCGGCATGACGCCCTTGCTCCCGATGTACACGCTCGGGCACGACTTCATCCCGCCGCCCATCCACGCCGGCGGTCTGCGCTACCACGGCGACGCGCCGATCATCAGCAACCTCGTGCGCGCCGGCCGCATGGAGGCCGTCGCGTACCCGCAGACCGCGACGTTCGACGCCGCGGTGCAGTTCGCGAACGCCGAAGGCAAGCTCGCCGCCCCGGAGACCGGCCACGCCATCCGTGCCGTGTTCGACGAGGCGCTCGCCGCGAAGGACGCCGGCGAGGAGCGGGTCATCCTCTTCAACTTCTCCGGGCACGGGCTCCTCGACCTGGCCGCATACGACGACTACCGCGCCGGGCGGCTCGTGGACGCCTGAGGGGCCGCTCCCGCGCCACCCGCCGATCAGTCGCCGCCGACCGCGCGACCACACCGCCGCGAGTCACGCCGCGCCGGGCTTGGGCTTCTTGAACAGGAGCACGATGCTGCCCTCGAGGGGGAACTGAGTGACCAGTTCCCATCCGTCGGCGCCGAGCGTCTCGAGGGCGGCCCGCAGTCCGGCGACCCCGGCGATGCCGCCCCATGAGCTGGCGGGATTCCACCCGAGCACCTCATAGGTCCACACCGGGCATGCCTCCGATCCGGGTCGGCCGACCCGGGGCCGACGGAACGTAGCGGCGACACCGCCACCGAGCGGGGAGGGTCACGGACGAGCCGGCTCGTTCGTCGGCTCGTCGTTGCCGTCTGCCAGCCGGCTAGGTGAGCGGCGTGGCGAAGATCCACTGTTGTCCGCCGCAGTCGCTCGCGACGTAGAGCCGATTCGGCCCATGATCTCCAGGCTCCGTGATGATCGTCGCGCCCGCCGCGCGGGCCCGCTGGCAATGGCTCTCAACATCGTCGACGTAGACGAAGGTGGCGAGGTCGCCCATTGAGGATCGGTGACCGACTGGGTACCGAACGCCGCCATCTCCGGGCCGATCAGCACGACCCCGTCACCCGTTGAGACCTGTGCCGTGAATACCTGTCCGGCGTCGTCGCGCAGCGCGTCGATCTCCGCGAAGTCGAACGCGTCGATCAGAAAGGCCAACGCGCGCGCGGCGTCCGGGTAATAGAGGTATGGCAAGACCTGTGGTGCGCCTGCCGGTCGTTTCGACGACGGAGGCATGCATCGACAGTACACCGCGGACGTGCGGTGACGCCGGGGCTGCACCTCGGTTGCTCGCTCACCTTCCGAGTGTCAGTGCGCGCGCCAGCGCGGCTCGCGGCCCTCAGCGGCTGCGGCTCGGCCTTCCGCTGCATCTTCGGTCGCGAGCACCACGCGTCGCATCGTCTCGCCCATCCGCACCGCGTCGGTCCACGGCAGCGTCTGGCCGCGGTAGGCCATCTCCTTCACGGCACGCACCGCGAGGGGCGCGCCCGCGCAGAGGCGGTCGGCGAGGCGGCGTGCCTCAGTGAGCAGCTCGTCGCGAGGCACGACGCGCCCCGCGAGCCCGACCTCCGCGGCGCGGGCGGCGTCGATGCGCTCGCCCGTGAGGAGCAGCTCGAGCGCGGCCTGCATCCCGATCCGACGCGGGAGTCGGATGGCGCCGACGATCGTCGGCACGCCGAGGCGCACCTCGGGCATCCCGAACTCGGCGTCGTCGGCCGCGATCACGAAGTCGCAGGCCGCGACGAGCGTCAGGCCGTAGCCGAGGCAGTAGCCGTGCACCGCGGCGATCGTCGGCTTCCAGACCTCGAGCCCCGACTCGAAGGAGTTGACGGTCGGGATCTCCCAGAACGACCCCGGCCAGCGGCCCGCCGAGTGGGCGCCGTCGCGCAGGTCGGCGCCGACGCAGAACGCCCGTCCGGCGCCGGTCACGATCGCGACCCACGCCTCGGTGTCGTCGCGGAAGCGCTCCCACGCCGCGTTGAGGTCCTGGCGCAGCGCCCCGTTGATCGCGTTCAGGACCTCGGGGCGGTTGTAGGTGATGGTGGCGACGTGGCCGTCGCGCTCGTAGCGGACCGTGTCGCCCATGCGCTACCCGGCGCGCGTCACGACGCGGCGACGAGCGCCCCGCCACTCGCGCGGTCCCGGCGCGCCCAGTAGCGGTTCCACGCCCAGAACACGATGAGCGCATACGCCCAGCCGAGCAGGATGTCGCTGACATAGTGCTCGGCGCCGTAGACCAGCACCGCCGTCATGAAGACGAGGTAGCCGAGGAACACCCACCGGCCGCGGCGGGCCGTCGGCCAGATGAAGAGCAGGACCATGAGCGGCCACGCGGCGTGCAACGACGGCAGCGCCGCGACCGGGTTCGCGAGCTGCGTGCCGCCGTTGAAGATCTTGGCGATCGTGGGCAGGCCGAGGTGGGACCACACCTCGTACTCGACGCGGGTCGTGTGGGGGAGCGCGCCCTGGCGGCTCGCCAGCCACGGCGGGACCGCCGGGATGATGAAGTACGTGACGAAGCCGGCGACGCTGACCGTCACCACGAGCATGGCGAAGCGGCGGAAGCGTTCGCGGTTGACGAAGTAGAAGAACGCCGCGAACGCGAACGTCACCACGAAGTGCGAGAGGTAGCCCAGCCAGGCCAGGTAGTCCCACCAGTGCACGCCCATGCCGGCGTGGAGCCAGCGCTGCAGGGTCACCGTCGGCGCGGTGCCGCCGAACAGGAACTCGTCGAAGCGCAGCTGGGGGCGCACGATCGCCCGGGTCAGCAGGTCGGCCGCCTCGGAGCGGACCGTGTCGTAGCCCGCGGCGATGACGAGCACCGGCAACCAGTCGATGAGGAGCCGACGGGCGCGCGCCTCGGCGCCCGCGCAGGTCACGACGGTCAGCCCGACGAGCCACCAGAGGACCGCGGGCCGGTCCGGCGGGCCGATCGTGACGATCGCGCCGAGCGACAGCACGGCGTAGATCGCGAGCGCCGGCCCGCGGTGGCGGACGAGGTGGTCGACGACCGCGCCGCTGAGGGAGGTCTCCGCGGCCGGCCGCGACCCCAGCGTCTCGTCCCTCGTGGGCACGTGGTCCACTCGTCCGCCTCCAGCCACACCGCGGGCGCCCCGGCGGGGACACCCTCACGCGGCGCTCAGCCGCCAACCTCCACCACGGAAATGTAAGCGAAGCACCCAAACGGCCTCGCGTCGGGCGGCCACAGTACTGCCGTGAGCCCGGCAGCCCCTCCGGTACCGTCGAGAGGATGTTCGTGAAGATCTGCGGTCTCACCACCGAGGAGGACGCCCTCCTGGCCGTGGCCCTCGGCGCCGACGCCCTCGGGTTCGTGTTCGCGCCCGGGAGCCCCCGCCAGGTCCGGGTCCGCGAGGTCCAGGACATCGTGCACCGCCTCGCCCCGGGCACGACGACCGTCGGGGTGTTCCGCGACGAGCGCCGGGAGCGGGTCGTGGAGGTCGTCCACTCGATCGGGCTTGCCGGCGCCCAGCTCCACGGCCGCGAGCACCCGACCGAGGTGCGCTGGGTCGCGGACCGGGTCCCGTTCGTCATCCAGGCGTTCCCCGCCGGCGACCCCGGCCTCGCGCAGGCGGCGGGCAGCGGGGCGAGCGCGGTGCTGATCGACGCCCCGATGCCCGGGTCCGGCCGGGTCTACGACTGGTCGATGGCCGAGGGCG
This sequence comes from Acidimicrobiia bacterium, assembly GCA_036521915.1. Lineage (GTDB taxonomy): Bacteria > Actinomycetota > Acidimicrobiia > IMCC26256 > PALSA-555 > PALSA-555. The sequence continues at coordinate 4,802 of DATDGU010000305.1, forward strand.
CCCCGTCGGCCGTGCGGGTCCTCCTCGCGGGCGGCCTCAACGAGCACAACGTGGGCGACGCCATCCGCACGGTGCGCCCCTGGGGGGTCGACGTCTCCACCGGGGTGGAGACCGAGCCCGGCTCGGGCCGCAAGGACCCGGTGAAGCTGCGGCGTTTCATCGAGGCGGCGCGCGAGGCCGGCGAGGCCGTCGCCCACGACGGCTGGATGCCCGACATCGAGCCGGGGCGCCTCTACGACTGGTCGACGGAGCGGCGCGACTGAATCCGGGAAGCGGCGGTCCGGGCACCCCCTACGATCACGCCGTGCCCGCAACCTCCCGTGGCGTGGTCACGCTCCAGCCGCCGGGTCCCGAGCCGACCGGGTTCGGTCGCTTCGGCGAGTTCGGCGGCCGGTTCGTGCCCGAGACCCTCGCACCCGCGCTCGAGGACCTCGAAGCGGCCTTCCGCACGGCGTGGCCCGAGCCGGCGTTCCGGGCCGAGTTCGCGGAGCTCCTCGGCTCCTACGCGGGGCGCCCGACGCCGGTCACCGAGTGCCACCGCCTCTCGGACCGGCTGGGCGTGCGCGTGCTGCTCAAGCGCGAGGACCTGACCCACACCGGCTCGCACAAGATCAACAACGTCCTCGGCCAGGCGCTGCTGACCCGCCGCATGGGCAAGCGGCGCGTCATCGCCGAGACGGGCGCGGGCCAGCACGGCGTCGCCACCGCCACCGCGGCCGCGCTCTTCGGGCTCGACTGCCTCGTGTTCATGGGCGCGGTCGACGTGGAGCGCCAGGCGCTGAACGTGTGGCGGATGCGCCTCCTCGGCGCCGAAGTGGTGCCCGTCGAGTCGGGGAGCGCCACGTTGAAGGACGCGATCAACGAGGCGCTGCGCGACTGGGTGGCGAGCGTCGAGACCACCCACTACTGCATCGGCTCGGTCGTCGGCCCGCACCCGTACCCGTGGATGGTCCGCGAGTTCCAGCGCGTGGTCGGCGACGAGGCCCGCGAGCAGTGCCACGCCCGGCTCGGCGCCGACCCGGACGTCGTCGTCGCCTGCGTCGGCGGCGGCTCGAACGCGATCGGCACCTTCGCCGCGTTCCTCGACACGCCGTCGCGTCTGATCGGCGTCGAGGCGGGCGGGCTCGGCCTCGAGTCGGGTCGGCACGGCGCGTCGGTCACGCGCGGCGTCCCCGGCGTGCTGCACGGCGCCCGGTCGCTGTTCCTCCAGGACGAGGACGGCCAGATCCTCGAGGCGCACTCGGTGAGCGCCGGGCTCGACTACCCGGGCGTCGGCCCCGAGCACGCCGCCCTCGCCGCCACCGGGCGCGCCGAGTACCACCCCGCGACCGACGACGAGGCGATCGCGGGCTTCGAGCTGCTCGCCAGCACCGAGGGCATCGTCCCGGCGCTCGAGCCCGCGCACGCGATCGGCTGGCTCGCCCGCGAGGCCGGTCGCGCCGTGCCCGCCGGCGCGACCGTGCTCGTCACCCTCTCGGGGCGCGGCGACAAGGACGCGGCGTACGTCGCCGAGCGACTCACCGGCGAACCGCTGGCGTGAGGCTCGAGGCGCACCTGCGCGACCGTCGGGCGGCCGGCCGGTCGCTGCTCGTGCCGTACGTGACGGGCGGGCTCGGCGCGGCGTGGCTCGACGTGGTGCGGGCCGTCGTCGACGCCGGCGCCGACGCCGTCGAGATCGGCATCCCGTTCTCCGACCCGGTCATGGACGGCCGCACGATCCAGGAGGCGTCGCAGCGGGCCCTCGACATCGGGGCGACGCCGGCGAAGGTCGTCGCCGAGGCGGCCCAGCTCGATGTCACCGTCCCGCTCGTCGTCATGACCTACTACAACCCCGTGATGCACGCGGGCCACGCCCGCTTCGCCGCCTCGCTCGCCGACGCCGGCATCGACGGCGCGATCGTGCCCGACCTGCCCCTCGACGAGCTCGACGGGTGGGGTGACGCGGCCGACACGGCGGGCGTTGAGACGGTCCTGCTCGCCGCGCCGACGACGCCCGACGCGCGGCTGCGGGCGATCTGCGACCGCTCGCGCGGGTTCGTCTACGGCGTGGCGCTGCTCGGCGTCACCGGCGCCCGCGAGCGCCTCGCCACGCAGGGGCTCGAGATGGGACGTCGCACCAAGGCCGTGACCGACCGGCCGGTGCTGCTCGGCGTGGGGATCTCGACGCCCGATCAGGCGGTCGCCGCGGCGGGCGCGGCCGACGGCGTGATCGTCGGGAGCGCGCTGATCAGCCGGCTCCTCCACGGGGGCGGGCCGGAGCAGGCCCACGAGTTCGTGGCGTCGCTGCGCGCCGCGCTGGACGCATGACCGCCACCTCGCCGCACTGCGACCTCTGCGAGGCGGCGCGCATCACCGAGTGGTTCCACGAGGACGACGTGTGCTGGATCGCGGAGTGCGAGATCTGCGCCGTCCCGATGGTCGTCTGGCGCGTCCACGGCGTCGACCCGCCGCCCGACCCGCTCGCGCACATGCACGCCCGGCTCGCCGAAGTCGTCGCCACGCGCTTCACGTTCGAGCACTACGTCGACGACAACATGCGCAACATCCCGGACCACTACCACGCGCACGCCCGACCGAAGGGCGGGTTCTTCGGCCACGGGTTGGCGCGCCGCTCGCCGCCTCAGTAGCCGGAGCCGCCCGAGGAGCCACTCGTGGTCGCGGTCCCGGTGCCGGTCCCGCCGCCGCTCGACCCGCTACCGGCCGTCGCCGAGATCTTGGCGCCCTTCTTCGTGAAGAAGGCGCCCTGCATCCCGAGCTGGCGATGGAAGCGGCAGTAGAAGAGGACGCCGCCGCCCGACACCGGGACGGTGAACGTCATCGACGACCCCGGCTGGATGTCGGAGCTGATGCTCGCCGCCGGCACCGTGAAGCTGTGCAGCGCCTGGCCCATGTTCGTCACGGTGACGGTGACGCTCGTCACGCCGGCCGGCACCTTCACGAAGGTGGGGGAGAAGAAGTAGTCGTGCTGGTCGATCGTGACCGCGCCGGCCGTCGCGGTGCCCGTCCCGTGGACGTTCACCTTGCCAGAGAGCTTCACCGGCGGCGGCGAGGCCTTCGCGCTCGTGGCGGCGAGCGCGGCGGTGGCGGGCACGAGACTCGCGGCCACGACCGCGAGGCTGGTGAGGAGCTTGCGCACGGGATCCTCCTCGACGTGGTTCCAGAGCGTCGGAACTGGTAAGCCTACGGGCGGGCGCCCGGCATCGGTGGTCGCCTCGCAGGCCGTCCCTCTACCCTGGAGCAATCCGGTGGCGAGTCGCCGCCGTACTTCTCGTATGTGGTCCGTGGCCGACGATGCCCTCCTGGCGGGGATGGCGGCCGGTGATGCCGACGCCGCGTCGGCGTTCGTCGAGCGGTTCCAACGTCGCGTCTACGGGCTGGCGTACACGATCGTCGGGGACGCCCGCGCCGCCGAGGACGTCGCCCAGGAGGCACTCCTGCGCGCCTGGCGCCACGCCGGCGTCTTCGACGCCCGCCGGGGCAGCGTCACGACGTGGCTGCTCACCATCACCCGCAACCTGTCGATCGACGCGCTCCGGGTCCGCCGGCCGGTCGCGATCGACCCGGACCGCGTGATCGACCTCGCCCCCGTCGCACCGGGGCGCGGCCCGGCCGAGATCGCGCTCGTGCGCCACGACGTCGGGCGGCTCCGCGAGGCGCTCACCGGGCTTCCCGACGAGCAGCGCCGCGCCGTCGTCCTCGCCGGCGTCGTCGGGCTCTCGGCCCGTGAGGTCGCCGAGCGCGAGGACATCCCGATCGGCACGGCGAAGACCCGCATCCGGACCGCGCTCGGACGCCTCCGCGTCGCGATGGCCAACGAGGAGCCAGCCGAATGAACGGCCTCGGCTGCGCCGCGTCCCGCGAAGCCGCGCCCGAGCTCGCGCTCGGCATCCTCGACGGCGCCGAGCGCGCCGAGGTGCTCCTGCACCTCGCGACGTGCCCCCGCTGCGAGCGCTACGTGAGCGAGCTCGCCGGCCTCGCCGACGGACTGTCGCGCCTCGCGCCCGAGCTCGAGCCACCCGCCGGGTTCGCGGAGCGGATCGACGCCGAGATCCGCCGACCCCGCCGTCGGACCCGCCGCCGCCTCGTCACGGCGATCGCCGCGACCGCGGCCGCGGCGACGATCCTCGCCGTCGCGACGGTGCAGATCATCGACGCCGGGCGGACCCCGACGAGTGTCGCCGCGCCGGCGCTGCACACCGCCGAGATGGTCGGCGACAACGGCGCCCGGGTCGGACACGTCGCGCTCTCCAACACGAGCCCGTCGAGCCTCGTGGTGAACGTCGACTACGCCGTCCCGGACGGCCGCTACTCGCTCGAGCTCGGCCAGCCCGACGCGGGCGGCCAGCGCATCGGGGCGATCACCATCGCCGGCGGACGCGGCGAGTGGATCGGCACCGCGGCGCTGCCCCGCGGGCCGGACGCGACCCTCATGCTCGTGAACGCCCACGGCGTCGCCGTGTGCCACGCGGCGATCACCCAGCCTCAGGCCAGCTGAACCGCCGGCTCGCCAGCTACCGCAGCCGCTCGTCGAAGAAGCGGAGCACCCGCTCCAGCGCGACCTGGGTCGGGTGCCCGGGCTCGTCCACCAGGTCGAGCGTGAGCACCGAGTGGGCGCGCCGCCCGATCCCGTGCGGGTTGCCCTTCGAGGAATCGATCTCGACGGCGATGAACCCGTCGCCGAGCGCCTCGCGCAGCGTCTCGAAGCGGGCCGCGGGCACCGCGCCGTCCTGGGTGAAGCGGAGGCCGAGCACGCACGCGCCGTCGCCCACGCGCGCCTGGACGCGGGCCAGGTCGTCGTCGCTGACGCCGGTGGCCGCCTTGCGCCGCCGCCCGACCGGGAACGGCAGGGACGGCTGGCTCAGCACCGGGGCCCGCAGCCGCTCGTCGACCATCATCCCGAGCGCGAACCCGCCGGTGAAGCACATCCCGACCGCGCCGACGCCCGGGCCGCCGCAGGCCTCGTGCGCGTCGGCGGCGAGGGCGCGCAGCCACGCGGTGACCGGGCTCGTCCGGTCGAGCGCCCACGTGGCGAACTCGCGTGCCACGCAGCCGGAGACGAGGGAGCGCACCACGTAGCCGCCGCTGAAGGGCTTGCCCGGCGTGCCGAACAGCGACGGCATCCGGACGTGGAAGCCTCGCGCGACCACGCGACGTCCGAAGTCGACGACGCCGGGGTGCAGCCCCGGCATCTCGTGGATCACGATCACCGCCGGACCCGTCCCCGCCGCGTAGACGTCGCGCTCGTAGCCGTCGTGCGCGAACGTCGAGCGGGCGAACCCGTCGAGGGCATCGGCCATGTCATCCCTCCATGGGGCTGATGTCGTCCGACCCGAGCGCTGGCACCTCGGGCACGTGCGGCAACAACAGCAGCGTGGCGGCCCACGGCGCCAACCCGGAGTCCGCACCGGCCGGGCCGAGGCCATCCGGCGGTCCTCGGCATCGTCGCGAGCAGCCCGCGGCGGCGCCGGCGACACGGCACCGAGCGAGGTCGCGGACGCGGGCCGCCGGCGCGCCCAGACCTGCACGCGCCTGCCCAAGCGCGGCATGCTACGGCTGACCCGTTCGCGCACGAGGAGAGTCGACGTGGCGCAGCTCAAAGTCGGTGCGAAGGCTCCCGCGATCGCGCTCGCCGATCAGAAGGGGAAGAAGGTCAAGCTCGCCGACTTCAAGGGCAAGCCCGTCGTCGTCTACTTCTACCCGAAGGCCGACACCCCGGGCTGCACGAAGCAGGCGTGCGCGCTGCAGGAGGCCCTCCCCGCGCTGAAGCGGCTGCACGCGCAGGTCCTGGGCGTCAGCCCCGACCCGCCGGAGAAGCAGAAGCGCTTCGCCGACAAGTACGGGCTGCGCTTCCCGCTGCTCGCCGATGAGGACCACGCCGCCGCCAACGCCTGGGGCGCGTGGGGCACCAAGTCGCTGTACGGCCGGAGCTTCAAGGGGATCATCCGCTCGGCGTTCGTCATCGACCCGGCGGGCAAGGTCGCGGCGACCTTCTACAAGGTGAGCCCGGTGGCCACCGTCCCGAAGGTCACCGAGGTGCTGAAGGCGCTCGGCTAGCTGGGGCGCCACCACACCGGCGCGGGCGCCCGTGCCCCGCCGGCCGGACGCCCCGTAGGCTGCCCGCCGATGACGGGGGCGGGGCGGGGGCCCGGCGACCCAGGCTGGTTACGGCCGTCGGAGTGGACGCCGACGACCCCACCCACGCCGACGGCGCGGGGGCCGGGTCCGACCGACGACGCACCGCGGGGACCGACGCCGCCGGCGACCGGTGAGGCGCCGCTGCCCCGGGGTGGGTCGGCGCGCGCGCAGGCCCGCCGACGTCGGGCGCGCCGCCACCGGCGCCTGGCCGCGGGCGTCGTCGCCGTCGCCCTGGTCGCGAGCGCCGGTGGGGTCGTGGCGTGGCAGGCGCAGAGCTCGTCCCACGTCGCGCAGCCGATCGTCCACACCGGCCGCGTCTCGACGTCGGTGCCGGGCCCCGCCGCGTCGCCGAGCACCGCGCCGCCGGCCGTCCCGTCGTCGTCGCGGACGCTGCAGCTCGCGATGACGATCACCGGCAACATCTCGCCGAAGTCGGTCGCGGCGTCGGGCAGCGGCTGCGGACGATCCCCGACAGCGTCGACCTCACGAGCTTCGGCGTGAGCGGGCATCCGGGGATCTCACAGGGCGCGCCGGTCGAGGCCGCGTTCTCGCCCGACCGCCGCGACGTCTACGTGTCGAACTACTCGATGTACGGCTCGGGGTTCGGGCCGGAGGGCAGCGACTCGTGCCCGGCCGCCAACCCGTACTCGGACAGCTTCGTGTACCGGGTGAACACGAAGACGTTCGCGATCGACAAGGTCATCGCGGTCGGGAAGGTCCCGAAGTACGTGGCGGTGACACCCGATGGCCGCTATCTCCTGGTGAGCAACTGGTGCTCGTACGACCTGTCCGTGGTCAACCTCGCCACCGACACCGAGGTGGCGCGCCTTCGGATCGGCCCGTGGCCGCGCGGCACCGCGATCAACCCGGCGTCGACGGTCGCGTACGTCGCCGAGATGGGCGGCCGCAACATCGCGATCATCAACCTGGTCGCGATGGCCGAGTCGTGGATCCCGAACGTCGGCGGCGCGCCCCGCCATCTGGTGATGGACCCGACAGGGCGCTACCTGTACTCGACGCTCAACGCCGACGGCACCGTCGCCAAGATCGACCTGACCGACAACGCGATCGTGGCGAAGGTCGCGACCGGCACCGAGCCCCGCAGCATGGCGATCTCACCCGACGGCACGGCCCTCTACGTCGTGAACTACGACTCGAACACGATGACGAAGGTCGCGACGGCCACGATGCAGGTGACGCAGCGGGTGAGCACCCCGTCGCACCCGATCGGCGTCACCTACGACCCGGCGACGGACCGCGTGTGGGTCGCCGCGTACTCGGGCGCGATCCTCGTCTACCAGGACGGCTAGGGCTCCCTCCCCGCGATCGGCACTCAGCCCGACGTCGATCGGTACAGGCCCAAGCGGTACCGGTAGGGGCTGGCCGCGGAGCCGTCCCCGCTCGCGGTCTGGTTCCCGAACGCGAGGTACCGACCGCCGAACGTGCTCGTGACCCCCACCAGCGTCGTGCGCGCCGCGAAGGGCCCGCCGTCCTCCGGGACGGCCACCCAGCGTGTGGCGTCGGCCGAGACCAGCATCACGCCGTCCTCGACCGGCTCGCCGACGCCTCGGTAGCCGACGACGACGACCGAGTCGCCGGTCGACGCCACACCCGTGTACGTCGCGAATGGCGCGGGCGCGGACACCGCGGCCTGACGCCAGTGCACCGCGTCCGTCGAGGTCCACACGACGCCGCGCTGACTCGTGCCGCCGGGGGCATTGCGCTGGCTGCCGACCGCGACGAGCCGGTCGCGCGACTCGGTCATCTGACTGATCGTGCCCGGGATCGACGCGGTGCGCCGCCAGTGGGACCCGTCTGGAGACTCGAAGATGGTGGTCGTGTCGCGGTTGGTCGCCGCCAGCACGAGCTGCCGTCCGTCCTCGGTGACCGCCGACAGGCTGAGGAGCGGCGAGATGCCGGTCCGTGAGCCGAACACCGAGCCGGTGTCGACGCGAGACCAGTGGGCACCATCCGGCGACGTCCACACCGCGGGGTCGTAGGGCTGGGACACCAGCTCGCCGCCCGAGAACGCCCCGCCGAAGACGCCGCCGACGGCGACCAGGCCGGGTCCGCCGTCGCTGACGGACTGGATGTAGCCCCGCACGGGCGTCTCGACACCATCCGGGATCGGCGGCGTCGGCGGCGCGAGCGCGGGGGAGGGCGCGCGGACCCAGCGTCGCCCGTCGGTCGACGTCCAGACGGCGGCGACGGCCCGCTGGGTGGCGGGATCGTCGGCCTGTCCGACGGCGACGTAGCCCGGCCCGCCGACGATCACGTCGGTGAGCTGGCCGAGCTGACCGAGCAGACCGGCGAGGGATCGGCTGCCGTTGCGCCCGCCGCTCAGGGCGGACGGATCCAAGACCTGGGTCCACGAGCCGGCGTCGCGCGAGTACCAGATTCCCTCGCCCGCGGCGACCACGCCGTGGCCGCGCGAGGCCATCGCGGTGATGAACGGCGCATCCTGGAGCGTGTCGAGACGGCTCCACGTCGTCGGCAGCGCCCCGGACGTGATCCGGGGCGACGAGCGGCTCTTCAGGGTCGCCGTCCCGATGGCGACGGCCGCCACGAGCGCGACGGTCACGCCCCCGACCAGCGCCGCCCTCCATCGGCGGGGATGCGCTGGGCGGGCGGACCGTTGGAGGATCTCCGTCGCCCCGACCTCCTCGACCGGATCCAGCACCGTCGCGGCGTAGGCGCGGAGCTGCGCGGGCAGGTCAGCCATCGACCTGGACCCCGAGCGCGTCCCGGAGCCTCTCGAGGCCGCGTCGGAGGTGGTTGCGCACCGTCGAGACCGACACGCCCATCAGCTCCGCGACGTCGGCGTGGGACCAATCCCACCCGTGGACGAGCAGCACGGCGACTCGTTGTCGGTCGGGGAGTCGGGCCAACGCCGCGCCGAGGCCCGGCTCGATGTCGGGCACACGCTCGGTGGCTTCGGGGAACACCACGCGACGGCGCCGCCGCCGCGTGCGGCTGCGAGCGACCTGGTACACGTAGCCCGCGGGGTTCGCCATGTCTCGGACCCGGCTCCAGTGCTGCCACGCGTACGCCAACCCGTCGGCGACGGCGTCGCGTGCGTCCTCGACGCCGCACAGCGCGGCGAGCGCCTGTCGCAGCCTGGGTTCGGCCGCGTGGACGAACTCGACGAACTCCTCGGCACCATCCGACACCCCGGCTCCGATCGCGGCGCTTACCTGTTAAAGGTCCCAGGTCGCCTCGAGCGTCACACGTCGACGACGCGGCACCACTATGTCCGCGGGGGCGGCACGACCGGGTCTGCGGTGGTGAGCTTCGCCGGGCGACTACGCGCCGACGGCGTGCACCCCGCCGTCGACGTGGACCATCTCGCCGGTCGTCGCGGGGAACCAGTCGGAGAGGAGCGCGACGCAGGCCCGTGCCACCGGCTCGGGGTCGCGGATGTCCCAGCCGAGCGGCGCCCGGTCGGACCACACCGATTCGAAGTGCTCGAAGCCGGGGATGTTCTTCGCCGCCATCGTGCGCACCGGCCCGGCCGCGACGAGGTTCACCCGGATCCCCTTCGGCCCCAGGTCCCTCGCGAGGTACCGGGCGGTCGACTCGAACGCCGACTTGGCGACGCCCATCCAGTCATAGACCGGCCAGGCCTGGGTGTTGTCGAAGTCGAGCCCGACGATCGACGCGCCCGCGCCGAGCAGCGGCAGCGCGGCGACGGCGAGCGCCTTCAGCGAGTAAGCCGAGACCTGGAGCGCGACCGCGACGTCCTCCCAGGGCGCGTCGAGGAACCCGCCGCCGAGGCACGACGGCGGCGCGAACCCGATGGCGTGGAGGAGCCCGTCGAGGTGCCCGCCGACCCGCCCGGCGAACGCGTCGAGGTCCTCCTGGTTCGCGACGTCGAGCTCGACGAGCTCGACCTCGTGGGGGAGGCGCTTGGCCGTGCGCTGGGTCAGGCTCATGACCCGCCCGAAGGAGCTGAGCACGACCGTCGCGCCCTCCTCCTGGGCGCGTCGGGCCACCGAGAACGCGATCGACGCGTCGTTCAGCACGCCGGTGACCAGGATCCGCTTCCCGTCGAGCAGCATTCGGCAGACCTTAGAGGGGCGAGTTGGCGTGGGGTCGCGGGTCGGTCGTCTCCCGCTTGGTGCGGAGGCGGGCGAGCGCCGCGGTGAGCGCCCGGCGGGTGTCGGCTGCCAGCACCACCTCGTCGACGAACCCGCGCTCGGCGGCCCGGTAGGGGCTGGCGAGCTCCCCCTCGAACTCGGCCACCAGCGCCGCCTCGGTCCCGGCCCGGTCGCCGCCCTCGAGCTCGACCTCGCGGAGGCGCCGCCCGTGCAGCACCTGCACCGCCCCGACGGAGCCCATGACGGCGATCTCGGCGTTCGGCCAGGCGCCGCACCAGTCGTTCCCGAGGCCCTTCGAGTCCATGACGATGTACGCCCCGCCGTACGCCTTGCGGAGCACGACACAGAGCCGCGGCACGGTGGCCGCGGCGTACGCGTGGACGAGCTCGGCGCCGTGGCGGATCATCCCGCGCCACTCGAGGTCCTTGCCCGGCTCGAAGCCCGGCGTGTCGACGAACGTGATGAGCGGCAGGTTGAAGCAGTCGCACCACTGCACGAACCGCGCCGCCTTCTCGGACGCCTCGATGTCGATCGTGCCGGCCCGGTGGTGCGGCTGGTTGGCGATGATTCCGACGGCGTGTCCGTCGAGGCGACCGAGCGCGGTGACGAGGTTCGCGGCGTGCGCGCCGCGCAGCTCGAGGAACGAGCCGGCGTCGAGGACGTCGTCGAGCACGATCCGCATGTCGTAGGAGGCGTTGGCGCGGTCCGGCACCGCCGCCGCGGCGCGGTCGGCGTCGCGGTCGACCGGGTCGTCGACGCGTAGCACCGGTGGGTCCTCGAAGTGGTTGGACGGCAGGTACTCGAGGAGGTGCGACACGGCGGTCCTCGCGTCCTGGTCGTGCGCGACGACGAGCGACGCGACACCGCTGCGCCGCCCGTGCAGCTCGGCGCCGCCGAGCGCGACGTTGTCGAGGGTGATGCCGGTGAATTCGCGGACCGTGTCGGGGCCGCTCACGTACGCGAACGCATCCGCGGTCATGACCGTGAGGTCGGCGATGCCGAGGAGCAGCGCGGGGCCCGAGAGGCAGGGGCCGACGACGACGAGGATCGTGGGCACGACCCCGGACGCGTGGGAGAGCGCCCGCGCGATGCGCCCCCAGCTGTGCAGCGAGGCGACGCCGCCGCCGACGTCGGCGCCGGAGGACGCGATGGTGCCGACGAGGGGGACGCCGAGCTCGACGGCGAGGTGCACCGCCCGCTCGATGGTCGAACCCTCGGACGGGCCGATCGCGCCCCGGTGGGCTCCCTCGGCGATGCGGAACGTGGCGACGCGTCGACCCTCGAGCGCCGTGAGCTCGGCGTGCGCCGCTTCACTGCGGCCCCCTTCGATGGGCACCGCGACGCCCGACGGGGCGGGCACGGTCACTCGGCGGGCGTCAGGACCAGCGTCGCGTTGTGGCCGCCGAAGCCGAACGAGTTCGACAGCGCGGGCCCCGTCCCGACCTCGCGGGGCGTGCCAGCGACGATGTCGAGGCCGATGTCGTCGCCCAGCTGCTCGAGGTTCGCGGTGGGCGGCACGACCTCCTCGCGGATCGAGCAGAGCGCGACGATCGCCT
>DATDGU010000306.1:0-10639 GCA_036521915.1 Acidimicrobiia bacterium
GTCGTAGGCGACGACGCGGAACGGCGCGTCGTCGTCGCCGACGGTGTAGGGCGTGGCGACCGTGACCTCCGCGACGAGGTCGAGGCCGTCGGTGCCCGTCGCGGCCCGGGCCGCGGCTCGCGCCCGCGTCTCGTCGGCGCCGAACGCGCCGGGCAGCGCGCCGGCGTCGCGGAGGTGGCGGGTGAGGCGCCGTGTGTCGATCCCGGCGATGCCTGCGACGCCGCGTGCGGTGAGGTACGGGCCGAGCCCGTCGGTGGCGCGCCAGCTCGAGGGCCGGTCGGTGAGCTCGCGCACCACCACGCCCCGACAGAACGGCCGGCGGCTCTCGGCGTCGTCGTCGTTCACGCCGTAGTTCCCGATGTGGGGGTAGGTGAACGTGATGATCTGGCCCGCGTAGGACGGGTCGGTGAGGATCTCCTGGTAGCCCGACAGCGCGGTGTTGAACACGACCTCGCCGACGGCGACGCCGTCGGCGGGGGTCGCGCCCACCAGCTCGCCCTCGAAGGTGGCCCCGTCGGCGAGGACGAGCGCGCCCTCGACGCTCACCGCTGCGCCTCCCCGTCCACGACGACGGGCTCGCCCGCGAGAACGGTGTGGCGGACGCGTCCGGTGAGCGTCCGCCCGGTGTACGGCGTGTTGCGCGACCGGCTCGCGAGCCGGGCCGGGTCCACCGTCCAGGTGGCGTCCGGGTCGATCACCGCGAGATGCGCGGGTCGTCCCGGCACGACCGGGCCGCCGTGCGCGGTGAGCCCGAGGACGCCCGCCGGGCGCCACGAGAGCAGGGCGAGCGCGTCGGCGAGGCTGAGCACGCCCGGCGCGACGAGCTCGGTCAGGGTGAGCGCGAGCGCCGTCTCGAGGCCGAGCATCCCGGGAGGCGCCTCCTCGAAGCTGCGCTCCTTCGTCTCCTGGGCGTGGGGGGCGTGGTCGGTGGCGATCGCGTCGATCGTCCCGTCGGCCAGGGCGCGCTTCACCGCCTCGACGTCGTCGGCGGATCGCAGCGGTGGGTGCACCTTGAACGCCGGGTCGAACGACGCGCACGCTGCGTCGGTGAGCGTGAAGTGGTGCGGTGCGACCTCGGCGGTGACGGGCAGCCCCCGCTGCTTCGCGTCGCGGAGGACCTCGATGGCCGCGGCGGTCGAGACGTGGAGGACGTGCAGGGGCGTCCCGGTCAGTGCGACGAGCAGGCAGTCGCGGGCGACGACCGACGCTTCGGCGACCGCGGGCCGGCCGGTGATCCCGAGGCGGCTCGACCACTCCCCCTCGTGCATGTGCCCGCCGGCGCAGAGGCTCGGGTCCTCGGCGTGCTGGCCGAGGACGGCGCCCGGCAGCGACTGGGCGTACTCGAGGGCCCGGCGCATCGTCCCGGCCGACTCGACGCAGGCCCCGTCGTCGGTGAAGAGGCGCACGCCGAGCGCGTAGAGCTCGCCCATCGGGGCGAGCGTGGTGCCGGCCCGACCCTTCGTGATGCAACCGGCGGCGTGCACGTCGCAGACCGACTTGGCGCCGGCGGCGAGGACGGCCGCGACGACGGCGGGATCGTCGAGGGGCGGGTCGGTGTTCGGCATGGCGACGACCGCCGTGTAGCCACCGAGCGCGGCGGCGCGTGCGCCGGTCTCGATCGTCTCGGCCTCCTCGTGGCCGGGCTCGCGCAGGTGCGTGTGCAGGTCGACGAGGCCCGGCGCGACGACGCAGCCACCGGCGTCGAGCGTGCGGTCGGCGTCGAGTCCCGAGCCGACGGCGGTCACGACGCCGTCCTCGACGCGGACGTCGGCGGTCCGCTCGCCGGTCGCGTCGACGACGCGACCGCCGCGCACGAGCAGCGAGTCAGGCAACCGGCGCTCCCGAGCCGAGCAGCTGGTACAGGACGGCCATGCGGACGGCGACGCCGTTCGCCACCTGCTCGGTGATCACCGAGGCGGGGCCCTCGGCGACCTCGGCCGCGATCTCGATGCCGCGGTTCATCGGGCCGGGGTGCATGATGAGCGTGTCGGGCTTGAGGCGCGCCGCGCGCTCGACGGTGAGGCCGTAGCGGGTCGTGTACTCGCGAAGCGACGGGAACCGCATCGCGTCCTGGCGCTCGTGCTGGATGCGCAGCAGGTAGATGACGTCGAGGGTCGGGAGCAGGCCGTCGAGGTCGCCGCACGTCGTCGCCGGCCAGCCGGTCATCGACTCCGGGAGCAGCGTCGGCGGCCCGACGAGGGTCATGGTGGCGCCGAGCGCGGCGAACGCCTTCGTCGTGCTGCGCGCCACCCGGGAGTGGCGGACGTCCCCGACGATCGCGACCCGCGCGCCGTCGAGGCCGGTGCCACGGTGGCGGCGCAGCGTCAGCGCGTCGAGTAGCGCCTGGGTGGGGTGCTCGTGGCAGCCGTCGCCCGCGTTGATCACCGCGGCGTCCACCCAGCCGGCCACCCGGTGCGGTGCACCCGCGCCGCTGTGGCGCACGACGATCGCGTCGACCCCCATCGCCTCGATGGTCTGCACGGTGTCGCGGAGGCTCTCGCCCTTCGCGACGGCCGAGCCGGTCACCCCGAAGGCCATCGTGTCGGCCGAGAGCCGCTTCGCGGCGGTCTCGAAGGACAGGCGCGTCCGGGTGGAGTTCTCGTAGAAGAGCGACACGACGGTCTTGCCGCGCAGGGCCGGCACCTTCGGGATGTCGCGGCGCGTCACCTCGAGGAACGACTCGCCGAGGTCGAGCGTCTCCTCGATGCCGTCGCGGCCCAGGTCCTCGACGGACAGCAGATCGTGCATCAGTGTCCCCCCTCCTCGGCGCTGGCCGGCCCCCAGAGTTCGATGCTGTCGGCGCCCCCGTCCACCTCGGCGAGGCGGACCCGCACGTCCTCGGCCCGCTTCGTCGGCAGGTTCTTGCCGACGAAGTCGGCGCGGATCGGCAGCTCGCGGTGGCCGCGGTCCACGAGCACCGCGACCTGCACGGCGAGCGGGCGGCCCAGCTCGGTGATCGCGTCGAGCGCGGCACGCACCGTCCGGCCGGTGAAGAGCACGTCGTCGACCAGCACGACCGTGCGGCCCGTCACGTCGACGGGCACCTCGGTGGGGCCGAGGGGCTGCACGGGCCGCAGCCCGATGTCGTCGCGGTAGAACGCGACGTCGAGCGCCCCGACGGGGATCGCGACGCCCTCGAAGGACTCGATCGCCGCCGCGAGCCGCTGGGCGATGGCGACGCCACGCGTGTAGAGGCCGACGAGCACGAGCCCGGCCGCGCCGTGGTTGCGCTCGACGACCTCGTGCGCGATGCGCGTGTGGGCCCGCCGCAGGTCGTCGGCGTCGAACACGTCGGCCCGGAACACGAAACGGCCACCCTCGCGGGTGGCCGCAGACTCGTCTGGCTCGGCGGCGCCAGGCGCGCTCATGCTCGCTCCTCCGTAGGGGCCTCACGGGACCCCCTTCACGGCTGTCTCCGGTATAGCAGGGCCGCCGGACGATTCCGACGACCCCACCGACCGGCGGGGTACGGGCGGTGGGCTCAGGCGAGCCTCGTGTAGGTGAGGTCGAAGTCCGGTCGCCAGGTCGCGCCGTCCTCGGCGAGCTCCCAGCGGGCGTGGATGGTGGTGGCGTCGTCGCTGAACGTGCCCCGGAACCGCTGCGCGAACGGCAGCGGGGAGAAGTCGGCGGTGTCGCGCTGTAGGGTCCAGATGCCGTCGCCGAACGTCATCCGGTAGAGGCGCACCACGCCTCGCGAGTCGAAGTAGTGCGCGGTGTAGGTCGTGCCGTCGCCGTCGGCCGCGAGGATCCACTGGCTGTCGGGCGCCGCCGCGTCCGCGATCTCGACCCGCTGCACGAGGAACTGGCCGCCGAGATCCCACGCGAACACGGCGCGTCCCGCCGGGCCGGTCGGCGGGGCGTCCGGGAACAGCGCCGCGATGCTCCACTCGCCGACGAAGACGTCGAGGGCGGCCCGCGCCGCGGGGCGGGGCTCGGGGCTGGCGTCCATCGCGGCTCCTCCGTGGCTCGGCGTGGAGACGGCCGCGACCGCCGCGGCTCATCGGTCGGGCTCGCGTCCCGGCTCGGGGACGCCTCGCTACTGGTTGGGTTTGTCGCCGGACGCCGCAGCCTGGGCCATCGCCTCGAGGCGGTCGAGCATCGGCATGCGCTCCTGGCCGACCTCGTCGAAGCGCGCCGCGATGGCCTCGGGGGTCCAGCGGCCGTCGGTGCGCATCGAGCGGACCTCGGCGGGCTGGTTCCAGACGGCGATCGTCGGCCCGTTCGCCGTGTAGACCTGGCCGGTGACCTGACGGGCGGCGTCACCGAGCAGGAACACGACCATCGGCGCGACGTCCTCCGGCTCCCCCATCTCGAGGCCGAACGGGACGTTGCCCGACATGCGGCTCTTGGCGACCGGAGCGATCACGTTGGCGGTCACCCCGTACTTGTGCATGCCGAGCGCCGCGCTGCGGGTCAGCGACACGATCCCGCCCTTCGCCGCGCTGTAGTTGGCCTGCGCGACGCTGCCGGCGAACGCGCCGGACGTGAACCCGATGAGCGTGCCGGACTTCTGGGCGCGCATGACCGGCGCCGCGGCCCGAAAGACGGTAAAGGTGCCCTTGAGGTGGGTCTCGATGACCGGGTCCCACTCGTTCTCGGCCATGTTGAACAGCATCCGCTCGCGCAGGATGCCGGCGACGCACACCACGCCGTCGATGCGCCCGTAGGCGTCGACGGCGGTCTGGACGATGCGCGCCCCGCCGGCCATGGTCGTGACCGAGTCGGCGACGGCGGTGGCCTGCCCGCCGGCGGCGGTGATCTCGGCGACGACGGCGTTGGCGATCTCGCTGTCGGGGTCCGCGCCGTCGATGCTCACGCCGTAGTCGTTCACGACGACGTTCGCCCCCGCGGCGGCGCACGCCAGGGCGGCGGCTCGCCCGATGCCTCGGCCGGCGCCGGTCACCGCGATCGTCTTGCCGTCCAGGTACGCCATGGGGCCTCCTCGTGCGAGCGGCCAGGAAACCTAGCCCGGCAGGTCGCCGAGCAGCGTCTCGACGAGCTCGCCTTCGAGGTAGGTGAGCCACCCGTACGCCGCGAGGGTCGGCGCGTTGGGGTCCGACGGGTCGAGGGTCGCGAGCTCGGTGTCGTCGGTGATGCCGAGCCGCGAGCCGAGCGCGAGGCGCGCGTCGTTGAGAACCCCCAGCCACGCGTTCGCCTGCTCCGCGCTCAGTCGGACCACGAGGCGGTCGCGCCGCGTCGGCTCGGCGGCCGCGATCGTCGTCTCGAGCGTGGTGAGCGCATCAAGGCGGGCCTCCATCAGGCCCGGGTGGACGAGCGCCTGCCACTCGGCCTCCGCCTGCTCCTCGGTCGGGTCGAGGTACGCGCGGGGGAAGAGGCGCGTTCGGGCCGGGTCCTCGTCGTCGGTGCCGTAGAGGGTGCGAAGCTGCTCGGGGAGGCCCTCGAGGAGGTCGAGCTCGCCACGCTCGAACGTGGCGTCGACGTGCCCGTCGCGCCGGCGGGCGAAGCGGCGGGCCATCAGGAGGGGTGCTCCATCGTGGCCCAGAGGCCGTGGGCGTGGAGGCGGGCAACGTCGGCTTCGGCCTTCTCGCGGTTGCCGTCGGAGACGACGGCCTTGCCGTCGTGGTGGACCTGGAGCATGAGGCGGGTCGCCTTGTCCCGTGAGTAGCCGAAGAGCTTCTGGAAGACGAGCACGACGTAGGACATGAGGTTCACCGGGTCGTTCCAGACGATGACGAGCCACGGCCGGTCGGTGACGACGACCTCCTCCTGCTCGGGCTCTTGGACCTCCAGGGGCGCGGGCGGGGCCGGCGGCGCGGTGCTCACGCGCGCACCTCGTCGGCGATGCGGGCGAGGAGGGCGTGCACGAAGCGGCCCGAGTCGGCGGTGGAGTACTGCTGGGCGAGCTCGACGGCCTCGTCGATGACGACGCCGACGGGGAGCTCGCGTTCCCAGCCGAGCTCGTAGGAGCCGATGCGCAGCACGGCGCGGTCGACGGCCGGCATGCGCTCGACCGCCCAGCGCTCCGAGTAGGTGCCAAGCCACGCGTCGAGCTCGGCGCGGTGGTCGCCGACCCCGCGCACGAGGGTGACCGTGTAGGCGTCGGGGGGCGCGGGCAGCGCGTCGAGGATCGTGTCGGGCGACCCACCTTTGGTTTCGAGCTCGTAGCAGAGCGCCAGGGCTCGCTCCCGTGCCTCGCGTCGGGTCGCCATTGGCCGGCCGGGTCTCAGGCCCGGGCGAGATACTCCCCGGAGCGGGTGTCGACCTTCACCGCTTCGCCCGGCTCGACGAACAGCGGCACCTGGATGACGAGGCCCGTCTCGAGGGTGGCGGGCTTGCGGGCGCCCGACACGCGGTCGCCTTGGACGCCCGGCTCGGTATTGGCGACGGTGAGCTCGACCGCGGCGGGCAGCTCGACGCCCAGCACCTGCCCGTTGTAGCTGGGGAGCACCGCCGTGTCGCCCTCCTTCAGGTACTGCGCGGCCTGGCCGAGCACGCCGGATTCGACGTGGAGCTGCTCGTAGTCGTCGGTGTCCATGAACACGAACGCGTCGCCCTCGCGGTACAGGTACTGCATCTCTCGCTTGTCGATGACGGCGAGCGGCACCTTCTCGTCGGCGCGGAAGGTGCGCTCGAGCACGGCGCCGGTCCGGAAGTTCTTCAGCTTCGTGCGGACGAAGGCGCCGCCCTTGCCCGGCTTCACGTGCTGGAACTCGACGACGGTCATGAGGCCGTCGGGCAGGTTCAGCGCCATGCCGTTCTTCAGGTCATTCGTGGAGACGCTCACGTGGTCCTCTAGTGCGGCGCGACGACGAGGGACTTCGGGGCCTCGGTGAGCGGCACGGCGCCGTCCTCGGTGACGACGACGGGGTCCTCGATCCGGACACCACCGACACCCGGGAGGTAGACCCCGGGCTCGACGGTCACGACCGTGTGAACGTCCAGGGTACCAGAGGCCGTGCGCGCGACCCGCGGCGCCTCGTGGATCTCGAGCCCGACGCCGTGCCCGGTGCCGTGCACGAACGCGTCGCCGAGCCCGGCGGCGTCGATGACGTCGCGGCTCGCCCGGTCGACGGCGGCGCACGCCACG
This sequence comes from Acidimicrobiia bacterium, assembly GCA_036521915.1. Lineage (GTDB taxonomy): Bacteria > Actinomycetota > Acidimicrobiia > IMCC26256 > PALSA-555 > PALSA-555. The sequence continues at coordinate 7,049 of DATDGU010000306.1, forward strand.
CCGGGCGCGACCGCGTCGCGCCCGGCGGCCTGGCTGGCCGCGACGAGGTCCCAGAGGCGGCGGGCGTCGGCGCCCGGGTCGCCGACGGACACGGTCCGCGTGATGTCGGAGCAGTAGCCGTCGACGACGCAGCCGAAGTCGAGCACGACGAGCTCGCCGTGGCCGATGCGCCGCTCGCTCGGCCGGTGGTGGGGCATCGCCGCGTTCGGCCCGCTCGCCACGATCGGGTCGAAGCTCATCGCCGCGGCGCCGCGCCGGCGCATGGCGTGCTCGAGCGCGACGCCGAAGTCGGCCTCGGTCGGCCCGTCCCCGAGCGTCGGGAGCAGCTCGGCGAGCGCGTCGTCGCCGATCGCGCACGCGGCCCGGATGCGAGCGACCTCCCCGTCGTCCTTCACGAGGCGCTGCGACTCCACGAGCTGCTCGGTCGCGACGAGCGTCGAGGACAGGACCTCGGCGAGGGTCCGCTGCTCCGCCCAGGTGATCCCGTGGGCCTCGAGGCCGAGGCGGTCGAGGGCCCCCGCGGCGCGGGCGAGCACGGCGTGTTGTTCGGCGAGGGTGGCGCCGACCTCGACGATCGCGTCGACGCCGGCCGCGGCGAGCTGCTCGCCCATCTGGGTCCGGTAGCGGCCGTCGGTGACGACGAGCATCGCGTCCGGGGTGACCAGGAGCGTCGCCGCCGAGCCGCTGAAGCCCGTGAGGTAGCGGACGTTCGGGAGCCGGGTGACGAGCAGCGCGTCGATGCCGGCGTCGGCGAAGCGGGTCCGCAACCGCGGCGCCCGGGCGGCGACGTCCATCGGCGGGAGCGCGTTCATGACGGCCCTCCTCGCTCGGCGAGGACGGCGACCGCGGCCTCGGCGGCGAGCCGGTAGCCGGCGCGGCCGAACCCGGCCACCGTGCCGGTGACGACCGGCGCGACCACCGAGGTGCGCCGCCACTCCTCGCGTGCGGAAGGGTTCGAGACGTGGAGCTCGACGGCCACGCCGTCGTAGCAGGCGAGCGCGTCGGCGAGCGCGTACGAGTAGTGACCGAGCGCGCCGGGGTTCACGATCAGCGCGGCGCAGCGCCCACGGGCACCCTGGACGGCGTCGACGAGGTCGCCCTCGTGGTTCGACTGGTTGTGCTCCAGCTCGTGGCCGTGGGCGCTCGCGACGGCACGCGCGTCCGCGACGCACTCGGCGAGCGTGGCCGTCCCGTACACCGCGGGGTCGCGCTCCCCGAACAGGTTCAGGTTCGGGCCCGAGAGCAGGAGGATGGTGGCCACGGCGTCAGCCTCCCACGCCGACCGCGTGCAGGGCCGCCTCGATGGCGACGCGGGGTGGGTCGTCGACGAGCGTCATCCCGTCCGGACCGGGGAGCACGAAGGTGAGCCCGGCGCGCGCCTTCTTGTCCCGTCCCATCACGGCGAGCAGCTCGTCGACGCGGGCACCGGTCGGCGCCCGGGTCGGGAGGCCCAGCTGGTCGAGCCGCGTGACGACGCGGGTGACGGCGTCGGCGCGCACGCGCTCGAGCACCGACGCGAGCGTGACCGCGAACACGAGCCCGATCGCGACGGCCTCGCCGTGCGTCAACGAGTACCCGGCGGTGGTCTCGAGGGCGTGCGCAAGGGTGTGCCCGTAGTTCAGGCTCGCCCGCGCGCCCGTCCGCTCCTCCGGGTCCGACGCGACGATCGTGGCCTTCACCTCGGCGGAGGCCGCGACGAGCTCGGTGAGCACGGTCGGGTCGCGGTCGCGCACCGCGGCCGCGTGCGCGTCGAGGAGCCGGGCGACGGTGTCGCCCTCGGGGAGCAGCGCGTACTTCGCGACCTCGCCGAGACCGGACCGGTAGTCGGACGCCGGGAGCGAGGCGAGCGTGTCGATGTCGGCGAGGACGGCGAGGGGCTGGTGGAAGGCACCAACCAGGTTCTTGCCCTCGGGCAAGTTCACCGCGGTCTTGCCGCCGATGGCGGCGTCGACCATCGCGAGGAGCGTCGTGGGGGCCTGCACGACCGCGACGCCCCGGTGGTAGAGCGCGGCGGCGAGGCCGACCGTGTCGCCGACCACGCCGCCGCCGAGCGCGACGACCGCGTCGCCACGGCGCAGCCCCCAGACGGCGAGCTCGCGGCAGAGGCCCTCGACCGTGCCGAGCGTCTTCGCCGCCTCGCCGTCGCGGATCGTGAAGCACTCGGCCTCTCGGCCCTCCCCGCGCAGGGCCGCGAGGGCGACGTCCGCGTGGGGGTCCGCGACGGCGGCCTGGCTGACGACGGCCACCTGCCGCCGCTCGCCGAGCGTGTCGCCGACGTGTGCGAGCGCGCCGGGGCCGACGAGCACGTCGTAGGGCGGGGTGAGGGCGACGTTCACGCGACGCATCGGGCGTACTCCTCGACCACTGCGTCGGCGACCGCGTCGGGCGTGCGCTCGTCGGTGCTCACCTCGGCGTCCGCGACGGCCCGGTAGGCGGCGTCGCGGGTCTCGGCAAGGCGCACGAGCGTCGGCAGCGGGCCGTCGACGAGCAGCGGCCGGTCGGCCGCGTCGTCACGCACCCGATCGGCGAGCACGGCCGGGGCGGCGCGCAGCCATACCACGAAGCCCGTGGCGCGCAGCGCGGCGCGGTTGTCGGCGTCGAGCACCGCGCCCCCGCCGCAGGCGATCACGAGGGGCGTCGGTGACGCGCTGGCGTCGGCGACCGCCTGTCGCTCCACGTCGCGGAACGCGCGCTCCCCCGCGGCGAAGAGCTCGACGACGGTGCGGCCGGCGAGGACCTCCACGAGGTCGTCGGTGTCGACGAACGGGCGCTCGAGGCGCGTGGCGCAGCCGGCGCCGACGGTCGTCTTGCCGGCACCCATGAGGCCGACGAGGACGAGGTGTCGCGGCGGGGCGCCGCTCACGCCAGCCCGGCGACGAAGGCGTCGTGGTTGCGCACCAGCTCCGCCAGCGAGTCGCCGCCGAACTTGCGGAGCGCCTCCCCCGCCAGCACGAGCGCCACCATCGTCTCGGCGACCACCCCGGACGCCGGCACCGCGGTGACGTCGGTGCGCTCCTTGAACGACACCGTCGCCTCCTTCGTGGCGACGTCGACGGTGCGCAGCACCGGGCGGTTCAGCGTGGAGAGCGGCTTCATGGCCACCCGGGCGACGAGCAGGTCGCCGGTGGTCATACCGCCCTCGGTGCCGCCGGCGCGGGTGCTCCCCCGCTGGTACGCGCGGGTGTCCTCGTCCCAGAGGATCTCGTCGTGGGCCTCGCTGCCCCGCCGCGTCGCGGTGACGAACCCGTCGCCGAGCTCGACGCCCTTCATCGCCTGGATGCTCATCAGCGCCTGGGCGAGCAGCCCGTCGATGCGCCGGTCCCAGTGCACGTGGGAGCCGAGCCCGGCGGGGACGCCGTAGCCGAGGATCTCGACGACGCCGCCGAGGGAGTCGCCAGCCGCGGCGGCGGCCTCGACCTCGGCGATCATCGCCGCCTCGGCGTCCGGGTCGAAGCAGCGCACCGGCGAGGTGTCGACGGTCTCGAGGTCGGCCGGCTTGGGCCGGCGCTCGGCGGCGGCGCGCACGGGACCGAGCGCGACGACGTGGCTCAGCACCTGCGCGCCGAGATGACCGAGGAGGGCCTTGGCGAG
>DATDGU010000307.1:0-2663 GCA_036521915.1 Acidimicrobiia bacterium
GTAGCCGCGCCGGTCGTCACCCTCGGCGACGACCCCACCGACCCGCGGGCCCGCGGCGCGACGACGCACGACGGCGAGGGCGTCCCCACGCGCCGCACGCCGCTCCTCGAGGGCGGGACGCTCACCGGGTTCCTCCAGAACGTCTATACGGGCCGCCGCTCGGGCGCGGGCACCACGGGCGCGGCCGTGCGGGGTCTCGGCTCGCCCCCGGGCGTGGGCGCCCGGGCGCTCAGCCTCACGCCGGGCGACCGCGAGCCAGAAGCGATCGTCGCGTCGCTGCCCGCGGGCCTCTACGTCCAGACGGTGAGCGGACTCCACTCCGGCACGAGCCCGGTGAGCGGCGACTTCTCGGTCGGCGCCGTCGGCCTGATGATCCGGGACGGCGCGCTCGCCGAGCCGGTCCGCGAGATCACGGTCGCGTCGACGCTGCAGCGGATGCTCCTCGACGTGGCCGAGGTCGGTGCCGACCTCACGTGGCTGCCGGGCTCGGCGGCGGGCGCGACGCTCCTGATCGGCGAGATGCAGGTCAGCGGGTCCTGACGCCCCGCCGGTCGAGGATGGCGTCGAGGTCGGCGAGCGACGCCAGCGGGTCCGGCCCGAAGCGCACGGTGTCGAGCCCGACGTCCGCGGCGGCGAGGACGTTCTCCTCGACGTCGTCGAGGAACACGGCGGCGCCGGGTGCCACGCCGAGGCGCGCGCAGGTGTGCTCGTAGATCGCCGGGTCCGGCTTGCGCATGCCGACCTCGCTTGAGTCGACGACGATCGGGAACAGCTCGTCGACCGGGAAGGTGGCGCGCCAGGTGTCGCCGAACTCGCGCACGTTGTTCGTGAGCAGCGCAAGCGCCACGCCGTCGTCGCGCAGCGCCCGGATCCGGTGCACGACCGGCCAGTGGACCGCCACCGCCGACGCGGACATGAACCGCAGGTAGGCGTCGTAGTCGAGGGGCCGCCCGAGCACGTCAGGGGCCCGGCGGGTGAGGCCCGTGAGGTAGTCGGCGAGGGGCAGACGGCCCATCTCGAGGAGGTGGAAGTCGTGCACCGACGTGCCGTCGGTCGGCCCGCCGAACATGAGCGCCGTGACGCTCCCCGGGGGATAGCCCTGCGCAGCCTCGAAGCGGCCGAGGTCGCCGAGGAAGCGCACGGAGACGACGCCGCCGTAGTCGAAGATCACCGCCTCGACGGGTCGGGCGCGCCTCGGTGCGCCCGAGGCGCTCACGACGTCGTGCTGCCGGCCGTCGACGAGCCGCTCGAGGAGGTGTCGCCGCCCGACGACGACGACGAGGTCGAGCTGTCCTTGCGGTCCTTGCGGTCCTTGCGGTCCTTGCGGTCCTTGCCGTCTTTGCCGTCTTTGCCGTCTTTGCCGTCCTTGGCGGCCGCGGACTTCTCGGACTTCTCGCCGTCGGCCCCGTCGCCGGAGGACTTCCCTTCGCCGCCCCGCGTGCCGCTCCGGCTGTCGTTCTTGTAGAAGCCCGACCCCTTCAGGACGATGCCCGCGGGGCTGAGGACCTTCACCAGCGCGCCGCCGCAGCCGTGGTCGTGGGTCGGGAGCGCGTCGTCGGTGATCGACTGCCAGACCTCGAACTCCTCGCCGCATCCCCCGCAGCGGTACCGGTAGGTGGGCATGACCCCTCCACTCCAACGTGATGGCCCCGCCAAGCCGGGGGCTGGCACTCGGAGCCGTTGACTGCTAAGCGTAACGCCGGGGCCGCCCCCCGTCATCCCGCCGGCCGCCCAGGCGACAGACTCTCGTTCGTGCTCGTGGTCGGGTGTCTGATCCCGGTGGCCTACCTCCTCGGGACATTCCCGAGCGCCGGGATCGTCGCCCGGGCCCGAGGCCACGACATCCTCCACGAGGGCTCGGGCAACCCCGGCGCGTCGAACACCTTCCGCGTCCTTGGGTGGAAGGCGGGCCTGCTCGTCCTGATCCTCGACATCGGCAAGGGCGCCGCCGCGGCCGGCGCCGGCCTCGCCCTCGACGGGCATGCGGGCGCCTTCACCCTCGGGGTGGCCGCCGTCGTCGGTCACGTGTTCCCGATCACGCGCCACTTCCGCGGCGGTCGCGGCGTCGCGACCGCCGCGGGCGCGCTGGCCGTCGTCTTCCCGCTCGAGACCGCAGTGCTCGGCGCGGTCTGGTTCGCGATCGCCCGCGGGCTCCACAAGGCCTCGGTGGCGTCGATCGTGTGCGCGGTCGCCTTCCCGGCGATCGTCGCGCTGCGCGGCGGCTCGGCGCTCGACCTCGCGGTGACCGGTGGGCTCGCCGCGCTCGTCGTCGCGCGCCACCTGTCGAACCTGCGTCGCCTCGTGCGCGGCGAGGAGCATGGACTCGGCGAAGAAGACGACGGCGGTAGCGTCGCAGCGTGACGAGCACCGTCCGCAAGGCGGTCATCCCCGCGGCGGGCATGGGGACCCGCTTCCTGCCGGCGACGAAGAGCCAGCCGAAGGAGATGCTGCCCATCGTCGACAAGCCGTCGATCCAGTACGTCGTCGAGGAGGCGGCGCACGCCGGGCTGCGGGACGTGCTCGTGATCACCGGGCGCGGCAAGCGGGCCATCGAGGACCATTTCGACCGCAACTTCGAGCTCGAGTTCGACCTGGAACAGGACGGCAAAGACGAGCTGCTCCGGGAGGTGCAGGCCACGAACGACCTCGCGGACCTCCACTAC
>DATDGU010000308.1:0-12076 GCA_036521915.1 Acidimicrobiia bacterium
CGAGCAGTAGCGTGCGCGCATGGCCGGCCTCGACCGTGATCGTGTGCCCCGCCACGTCGCCATCGTCATGGACGGCAACGGGCGCTGGGCGCGACAGCGCGGCCTGAAGCGCACCGATGGACACGCGGCGGGCGAGGAGGCGCTCTTCGACACGGTCGACGGGGGTCTCGAGATCGGGCTGTCGTGGCTCACCGTGTTCGCCTTCTCCACCGAGAACTGGCGACGTCCGCTCGACGAGGTCCAGTTCCTCATGCGGTTCAACGAATCGCTGCTGCTGCGGCGCCGTGACGACCTGCACGAGCGCGGCGTGCGGGTGCGCTTCATCGGCCGTCGGGGTGGGCGGGTGCCGCAGCGGGTACGGCGCCACATCGCCGACACCGAGGCGATGACGGCGCACAACCGGCGGATGACGCTGACGTTCGCGTTCAACTATGGCGGCCGCGCCGAGCTCGTCGACGCGACCCGTCAGATCGCCACCGAGGTCGCCGAGGGAAGGTTGTCGCCCGACCGCGTGAACGACCGGGTGCTCGCGCGCCACCTCTACGCCCCGGACATGCCCGACCCCGACCTGCTCGTGCGCACCTCCGGCGAGTACCGCATCTCGAACTTCTTGCTGTGGCAGCTCGCGTACGCCGAGCTGGTGTTCACCGACGTCTTGTGGCCCGACTTCCGTCGCCAGGACCTCTTCGACGCGATCGCCAAGTACCAGGGGCGGGACCGCCGCTTCGGCGCCATCGACGAGTGACCGGCCCCGAAACCACACGTCTGTAGTTACACTCGGCCGGTGAGCCTCTATCGGGACCAGGGCGTCGTGCTCCGCACGATCAAGCTCGGGGAGGCCGACCGGATCGTCACGCTCCTCACCCGCGGGCAGGGCAAGGTCCGGGCCGTCGCGAAGGGCGTGCGCAAGACGGCGAGCCGCTTCGGGGCCCGCCTCGAGCCGACGAGCCACGTCGCCTGCCAGTGCTACCGGGGCCGCGAGCTCGACATCGTCACCCAGGTCGAGACCATCGACGCGCACCGGCGCCTCCGCGAGCACTACGGCTGCCTCACCCACGCCGTGTCGATGCTCGAGGCGGTCGATCAGGTGGCGCTCGAGCGCGAGCCCAACCCCGCGCTCTACCGGATGCTCGTCCGCGCGCTGCGCACCCTCGCGGACCGGCCGTCGCCCATCGTGAGCACCGCGTTCTTCTGGAAGCTGCTCGCCCTCGAGGGGTTCCAGCCCCTCGTCGACTCCTGCGCCCGCTGCGGCGACGAGGCCGGCCCGTTCCCGGGCTTCGACCTCGACGAGGGCGGCGTCCTCTGCGAGGGGTGCAGCGTGGCCGGGCGCTTCCGGCTCGAGCCCGCGGCGTCCGCCACCCTCGGCGACCTGCTCGGGGGGCGCATCGCCCAGGTGCTGGCCGACCCGCCGCCGCCACCCGTGCTCGCCGACGTCGAGCGCCTCGCCATCCGCGCCCTCGAGTACCACTCCGAGCGACGACTCCGAAGCGCCGCGCTGCTCTGAGCGGAACCGGTGCGGGGCGCCCGCAGGGCAGCCGGTACGATCCCAAGTTCCTATGGCGAAGCCGGACCTGATGGCGCGCGTCGTCAACCTGTGCAAGCGCCGCGGCTTCGTGTTCCCCTCGAGCGAGCTCTACGGCGGCTTCCGATCCACCTGGGACTACGGGCCCGTCGGGGTGCTGCTGAAGCGCAACGTCAAGGACGCGTGGTGGCGCTCGATGGTCCAGCTGCGCGACGACATCGTCGGGCTCGACGCCGCGATCCTCATGGCCCCCCAGGTGTGGGAGGCGAGCGGCCACGTCGCCACGTTCACCGACCCGCTCGTCGACTGCCGCCACTGCCAGCACCGCTTCCGCGCCGACCATCTGCCCCCGTCAGGGGCCTGCCCCGACTGCGGCACGACCGACGGGTTCACCGAGGCCCGCGACTTCAACCTCATGTTCCAGACCCACGTCGGCCCGGTCGCCGACGACGCGTCGGTCGCGTACCTGCGGCCCGAGACCGCCCAGGGGATCTTCGTCAACTTCGCCAACGTCCAGACCACGTCGCGCAAGAAGCCGCCGTTCGGGATCGCCCAGATCGGCAAGTCGTTCCGCAACGAGATCACGCCCGGGAACTTCGTGTACCGGACCCGTGAGTTCGAGCAGATGGAGATGGAGTTCTTCGTCCCACCCGAGGACGCCGAGCGCTGGTTCGAGTACTGGTGCGACACCCGGCTGCGCTGGTACGGCGAGTACGGGGTCCCCGAAGAACAGCTCCGCCTCCGGCCCCACGACCCCGACGAGCTCTCCCACTACTCCGTCGCGACCGCCGACGTGGAGTTCGACTTCCCGTGGGGCTGGGGCGAGCTCGAGGGGATCGCCAACCGCACCGACTACGACCTGCGCGCCCACATGGCCAGCTCGGGCCAGGACCTCTCCTACTACGACCAGGAGCACGAGCGCCGGTACGTGCCCCACGTCGTCGAGCCCGCGGCGGGCGCCGACCGGGCGACGCTCGCGTTTCTCCTCGCCGCGTACGCCGAGGAGGAGGTCGCGGGGGAGAAGCGCACCGTGCTGCATCTCGATCCCCGTCTCGCCCCGATCACGGTCGCGGTCCTGCCGCTGTCCCGCCACGAGCGGCTCGTGCCCGTCGCCGAGGAGGTCGCGGCCGCCCTCCGACCACACCTCATGATCGACGTCGATTCCGCGGGATCCATCGGCCGCCGCTACCGTCGTCAGGACGAGGTGGGCACCCCCTGGTGCGTCACCATCGACTTCGAGACACTCGACGACAAGGCCGTCACCGTGCGGGACCGAGACACGATGGGCCAGGAGCGTCTGCCGATCGACGGCCTCGTCGACGCCCTCCGGGGGCGGCTCCCGTGAGCGACGACCAGACCCACTACGAGCTGCTGGAGGTCGAGCCGGACGCGCCGAAGGAGGAGATCCGCTCCGCCTATCAGGCCAAGCTCGCCAACGTCCGCGCCGCGCGCGACAAAGAAGAGGAGACGAGGAAGCCCTCCGAAACCGTCATCCGGACTGCCCGGGAGGAGGAGGCGCGTCTGCGCGCCGCGTGGCAGGTCCTGAGCGACCCGATCCAGCGGCAGCGCTACGACGACCGGGTGCTCGTCCACGAGGACGACGGCGCCGGTGCCGACGACGAGGTCGACTTCGAGGACCCCGACGCCGCGCTCGTCCCGGCCGAACGGACGCCCGCCCGCCGTGGCGGCACCCCGGCGAAGGTCGCCGCCGAGGGCCTCGAGATCCCGAGCACCGGGCGGCGCCTCACCGCCGCCGCGATCGACGGCATCACGCTCCTCGCGGTGTGGGCGGTGATCGTGTACCCGATCACGCTCGGCGGGAACCTGACGTCGGGGCTTCCCGCGTTCATCACCGAGGTCGGGACCATGGAGTTCCTAATCCTCGTCTACCTCATCCTCCCGACGGCCTGGACCGGTCAGACGCTCGGGAAGCGTTACACGTACTGCATGGTCGTCGACCGGGCCACCGGCCAGCTGCCCACGATCGGCCAGGTCATCCGGCGCTACATCGTCCCGGCGTTCGCGTTCGCGCTCCTTGTCACGACCGGCGCGGTGATCGCGCTCATCTACGGGCTCTCGTTCCTCATGAACCGCGACCAGGTGTCGCTCGCCGACCGGCTGGCCCGGACGGCCGTCGTCATCGCCCGCTACAAGCCGGAGCGTCTCGCCTGATCCCTGCCGGGCGGGTCGAGGGGCCTCGATAGGCTCGACGCAGCGGGAAAAGGGAGGGTGCGTGCGCTACGTCCACGCGTTTGCGGAGGGCTCGAAGGAGCAGAACTACCTGCTCGGCGGCAAGGGCGCCAACCTCGCCGAGATGACGAACCTCGGCCTGCCCGTCCCACCCGGCTTCACGATCACCACCGACGCCTGCAAGGCGTACATGGCCGCCGGCGACGTGCTCCCCGACGGACTGCTCGACGAGGTCGCCGAGCACCTCGCGACGCTCGAGCAGCAGATGGACAAGCAGCTCGGCGATGACAGCGACCCGCTCCTCGTCTCGGTGCGCTCCGGCGCCCCGTTCTCCATGCCCGGGATGATGGATACGGTCTTGAACCTCGGGCTGAACGACGTGTCGGTGAAGGGCCTCGCCAAGCAGACCGCGAACGACCGCTTCGCCTACGACTCGTACCGACGGTTCGTCCAGATGTTCGGCAAGATCGTGCTCGACATCCCCGGCGAGCGCTTCGAGGACGCGCTCGCCGAGCTGCGGACCCGGGAGGGCGTCGCCACCGATCCCGAGCTGAGCGCCGACGCGCTCGCCGGGCTCGTCGCGACGTTCCAGGGCATCGTGCGCCAGGCCGCCAACCTGGAGTTCCCCCAGCAGCCCACCGACCAGCTGCGCTTTGCGATCGAGGCCGTGTTCCGGTCCTGGAACGGCCGCCGGGCCCAGGACTACCGCCGCCTCGAGGGAATCCCCGACGACCTCGGCACCGCGGTGAACGTCCAGACGATGGTGTTCGGCAACAAGGGCGACGACTCGGGGACCGGCGTGGCGTTCACCCGCGACCCGGCGACCGGTGAGCACCGCCCCTACGGCGACTTCCTTGCCAACGCCCAGGGCGAGGACGTCGTCGCCGGCATCCGCACCACCGAGCCGCTCGACGGCATGGCCGCGCACTTCCCGGGACCCCACCGCGAGCTGCTCGACGTGATGCAACGACTCGAGTCGCACTACCACGACATGTGCGACATCGAGTTCACGATGGAGCAGGGCCGGCTCTTCCTGCTCCAGACCCGCGTCGGGAAGCGCACCGCGGCCGCCGCGCTGCGCATGGCCGTCGACATGGAGCACGAGGGGCTCATCGACCGGCGCCAGGCCGTGCTGCGCGTGCAACCGACCCAGCTCGACCAGCTCCTCCACGCCCAGTTCGACCCGCAGGCCAAGTACACGGCGCTGACGAAGGGGCTGAACGCCTCGCCCGGCGCCGCCGTGGGCCGCGCCTGCTTCACCGCCGACGATGCGCAGGCGCGCGCCGAGGCCGGGGAGCGCGTCATCCTCGTGCGCCCCGAGACCTCGCCCGACGACCTCCACGGGATGATCGCCGCCGAGGGGATCCTCACGGCGCGTGGCGGGCTCGTCAGTCACGCCGCAGTGGTCGCGCGCGGGATGGGGAAGCCCGCGGTGTGCGGCGCGAACGAGCTCGACATCCGCGTCGACGCGGGCGAGGTGCGGGTCGGCGACACGGTCGTGCGCGCCGGGGAGGTGCTGTCGATCAACGGGACGACCGGCGAGGTCGTCGTCGGCGAGGTGCCGGTCATCACCCCCGAGCCGAGCGGCCCGTTCGACACCATCCTCGAGTGGGCCGACGAGTTCCGTCGCCTCGGCGTGCGCACGAACGCCGACCTGCCCGACGACGCGGCCGTGGCGCGCCGCTTCGGCGCGGAGGGGATCGGCCTGTGCCGCACCGAGCACATGTTCCTCGGCGACCGACTCCCGATCGTGCAGCGCTACATCCTCGCCACCGAGGAGCACGAGGCCCACGCCGCGCTGCAGGAGCTCGAGGCCCGCCAACGCAGCGACTTCGTCGGCGTCCTCGAGGCGATGGACGGGCTGCCGGTGACGGTGCGGCTCCTCGACCCGCCGCTGCACGAGTTCCTGCCCGACGTCGAGGAGCTCCTCGTCCAGGACGCCCGCGGCCAGCTCGACGACAGCGGCCGGAAGCTGCTCCACGTCGCGGAGCAGTGGCGGGAGGCGAACCCGATGCTCGGCACCCGGGGCGTGCGCCTCGGCGTGCTGCGCCCGGCGCTGTACCGCACCCAGGTGCGCGCCCTGCTCGACGCGGCGATGGAGCGCAAGCTGGCCGGCGGCGACCCGAAGGTCGAGATCATGATCCCGCTGACGGTGAGCCGCGCCGAGCTGGCGCTCGCCGTGTCGTGGGTCAGGGAGGTCAACGACGAGATGGCGTCGGAGACCTACGGGGCGAGCGGCGTCGACGTCGCGGTGGGCACGATGATCGAGACGCCACGGGCCGCGCTCGTCGCCGACGAGATCGCCGAGGTCGCGGACTTCTTCTCGTTCGGCACCAACGACCTCACGCAGATGACGTTCGGGTTCTCCCGCGACGACATCGAGGGCCGCTTCATGCCGCGCTACCTCGAGCTGGGACTGCTCCCGGCCAACCCGTTCGAGACGATCGACGTCGAAGGCGTCGGCGCGCTCGTCCGCACCGCCGTCGAGCTCGGGCGCAAGGCCCGGCCGGACCTCAAGCTCGGGATCTGCGGCGAGCACGGCGGCGACCCGGCGTCCGTCGCGTTCTGCCACGAGGTGGGTCTCGATTACGTGTCGTGCTCGCCGTACCGGGTGCCGATCGCCCGGCTCGCCGCGGCGCACGCCGCGCTCGCGGCCCAGGGCCCGGCCAGCACCGCGTGACGGCCGGCGCGGGACTGAACGCGCGGCAGGTCACCGAGTACCTCGACGAGGTGTGGCCCGGCGTGACGTCCTCGATGACGATCGAGGAGGTGGGCGGGCGGCGCGCCCGGGTCCGGACGCGCGTCGGCGACAACGGGCTGCGCCCCGGCGGCATCGTGAGCGGGCCGGTGCTCATGTCCCTCGCCGACAGCGCCGTCTGGGCGGCGATCATCGGCGTGCTCCGCGACGCCGCGATGGCGGTCACGGTCAGCCTCACCATCCACTTCCTCCGTCCGGCGCCGCCCGGCGACGTGGTCGCCGAGGCCCAGCTCCACAAGGTCGGGCGGCGCCTCGCCACGGGCGACGTGCTCCTGTACGCCGAGGGGCAGGACGAGCCGGTGGCGCACGCCACGGTCACCTACGCCCTGCCCCAATGAGCTGACCGGGGCAGCGATGGGCGACTGGATCGACCTCGACGCGTTCCTCCCGACCATCAAGGACGCGGCGCGCCACCCGCGTCGCCTCGCCGGCGTCGGCTGGGCGCTCGCGCTCGTCGCCACCGCGCTCGGCGCCATCCCGCCGGAGCACTGGCCGCTGCTCGTCATCGGCGTCGTCGGGATCCTGGTGCTCGCGGTGCAGCTGGTGCGCGCCATCGTGGAGCGCCGGGACAACCGGCGGCTCGCGGCGAGACCGCCGACGGCGCGCGTGCCCCGTCCGGTCGACCGCCCGACCGTGCACCTCCGGGTCGACGTGCCCAAAACGCCCACCCGAACACCTGAGGAGCCCGCCGATGTCGCAGGTGGCCGGTACCCTGCGAGGCATGGAGGTCGTGCGCCTGACACCGGAGCGCGACGTCGTGCGCGCACACCCTGAGGCGCGGGCGCTCGTCGGTCGCGCCCCGCGCCGACGGGAGGAGCGCGAGGCCGAGCTCGACCGCCTGCTCGCACCCGGCGCCACGCGCCCGGTCGGCGCCGGGGGCCGGGAGCGCCCCGAGGCACCCGACCGGTACCGGGTGTGCTTCGAGCGCGATCTCGACCGGGTGAAGCACTCGCACCCGTGGCGCCGACTTGCCGGCAAGTGCCAGGTCTTCGTCGCCCCCGAGGACGACCACCTCCGGACGCGCCTCACCCACGCGGTGGAGGTGGCGCAGGTCGCGACGGGGATCGCCCGGGCGGTCGACCTGTGCCTCCCGCTCACCGAGGCGATCGCGCTCGCGCACGACTGCGGGCACGGACCGGCGGGCCACGCCTCCGAGGAGGCGTTCTCCCCGTACCTCGGGCCGGGCGGGTACGACCATGCCGTCTACGGCGCCGACGTGACGCTCGCTGGGCTCAACCTGTGCCGCGAGACGCTCGACGGGGTGCGCAACCACTCGTGGCGCCGGCCGCCCCCCGCCACCCCGGAGGGGGAGGTCGTCGCCTGGTCCGACCGGATCGCGTACGTCTGCCACGACTTCGAGGACGCCGCCCGGGCCGGGATCCTCGTCCCCGACGAGCTGCCCGAGGAGGTCCGTTCGGTGGTGGGCACGCGCCGCTCCCACCAGATCGAGACGTTCGTGCTCGGCGTGCTCGACGCCATCGACCGGACCGGCCACGTCGGCATGACCGAGCCGGCGGCCGGCGCGCTCCAGGCCTTCCGCGACTTCAACTTCGAGCGCATCTACCTCCGGCCGGCGGCCCGGTCCCAGGCCGACCGGGTCGTGCGCCTCCTCCGCGGCCTCGTCGAGCGGTTCGCGGCCGCGCCCCGGTTGCTCGCCGGCTCCGAGCCCGAGGCGGCCGCCGTGGCGCCCGGCTCACCCGAGGCCACGGCGCTCGCCGTGCGCTACGTCAGCGGCATGACGGACCGGTTCGCGCTCGCGCTCGGCGTCGAGCTGCTCGGCTGGCGACCCGAGGACCTGCCGCGCGGCGTGTGAGCGCCCGGGCGGGGCCCGCGCCGTAACCTGAGCCCTCGATGGGGATCCTCGACGAGGACGTGACGCGGGTCCGCGAGAGCACCGACCTCGTCGCCGTCGTCAGCGAGCACGTCGCGCTGAAGCGCGTCGGGCAGCGCTGGCTCGGGCTCTGCCCGTTCCATCAGGAGAAGACCCCGTCGTTCTCGGTCAACCCCGTGCTCGGCGTGTACTACTGCTTCGGCTGCCAGCGCTCGGGCGACGCGATCACGTTCGTGCGCGAGGTCGAGCACCTCGACTTCGTCGAGGCGATCGAGCGGCTCGCCCAGCGGGCCGGGATCACGCTGCGCTACGACGACCACCGGACGGCCCAGGACCGCTCGCGGCGCACCCGGCTCGTCGAGGCCACGGCGGCCGCGGTCGACTTCTACCATCGGCTGCTCCTCGGACCCGACGAGGGCGGCCAGGCCCGCAAGCACCTCCGCGCGCGCGGCTTCGACGGCGACGCGGCACGCCGGTTCCAGCTGGGCTGGTCGCCCGACGACTGGGACCGCCTGAGCCGTCACCTCCAGCAGCAGCGGTTCTCGCGCGACGACCTCGTCGACGCCGGGCTCGCGTTCGTGAACCGCGCCAACCGCCTCCAGGACCAGTTCCGCGGCCGGCTCATGTTCCCGATCTTCGACGCGCGGGGCGAGCCCGTCGGGTTCGGCGGACGGGCGCTCGGCGACGAGCAGCCCAAGTACAAGAACTCGCCCGAGACGACCATCTACAACAAGAGCCGCCTGCTCTACGGGCTCAACTGGGCGAAGGGCGAGATCGTGGCGCGGGGGGAGGTCGTGATCTGCGAGGGGTACACGGACGTGATGGGCCTCACGCTCGCCGGTGCCCCCCACGCCGTCGCCACCTGCGGCACCGCCCTCGCCGACGAGCACTTCCAGGTCCTGAAGAACCTGGCGCGCCGCGTCGTGCTCGCCTACGACGCCGACGCCGCCGGGCAGGGCGCCGCCGAACGCTGGTACCGCTGGGAGCAGGAGTTCGAGATCGAGGTGCGCGTCGCCGACCTCCCCGCCGGCCAGGACCCCGGCGAGCTGTTCCACACCGATCCCGCCCGGCTCCTCCAGGCGATCGAGCGGGCCGAGCCGTTCCTGCAGTTCCGACTCGACCGCGCCATCGCCGGTGCCGACATGACGAGCCTCGAGGGGAAGGCCCGCGCCGCCACCGCCGCGGCCCGGATGGTCGCCGAGCACCCGAGCGCGCTCGTCCGGGACCAGTACGTCATGCGCCTGGCCGGGGCCTTCGACATCGACGCCGACCGCCTCCGCGAAGAGGTGCGCCAGGCCGGCCAGGCGGCGACGCGCCGGCGGGCCGAGCCGCCCGACGAGCCGCCGCCGCCCCGCCGCGCCCGGCCCGTCGACCGGCGCGAGCTCGACGTGCTGCGCTGGGCGATGCACGAGCCCGATCGTGTCGCCGACTGGCTCGACGAGGCCCTCTTCGCGGACCCGCTCGCGCGCGACGCGTACCGCCGACTCGCCGACAGCGCGTCCGTCGTCGACGCGATCGAAGGCAGCGACCCGGACGTGCGGCCGATCCTCGAGCGCCTCGCCGTCGAGGCACCGGGCAGCGACGACGAAGACGAGGAGGAGATGCAGCTCCGCCACGCGCGACTCCTCGTGAACGCCGTCGAGCCGGTCGCGCACCGCCTCCTCACCGAGCGACCCGACGACGAGACGCGTGCCGCGATGACTCGTGACCTCGACGAGCTGGCGCACGAGCGCGAGGTCGGCGAGTGGCGACCCGCCGAGGAGACCGCACGACGGTTGCTACAGTGGATTGTGCTCGATCGCGGAGCCGCCCGGACGTGACGCAGCCTGAACCCCGCGTCTCGCCAGACGCTCTCGAACCCGTCCTCGACGAGCTGGTGGCGCGCGCACGCGAGCGGGGCTCGCTCACCTCCGGCGAGATCTTCGCCGCGCTGCACACGCTCGAGCCCGAGACCGACGAGCTCGCCGACATCTACCGGCGCATCGAGGCGCGCGGCGTCGCCATCCAGGACGAGATCACCGAGGAGCTCGAGCTCGAGGACGCTCGCCGGCGCGACGAAGGACCGGCGCACCGGGCACGCCGCGGCGAGGCCCGGCCGACGACGGTCACGCGTCCGGGCGAGGCGGCGGCGCCCCGCACCCGGCCCCGCCGCGACGTTGCCTCGGTGTTCGACGAACCCGCGGCGCGCGGTGACCGAGGCGAGACCGGCAACTTCGACCCGGTCCGCATGTACCTCAAGGACATCGGCAAGGTGCCGCTGCTCACCGCGGAGCAGGAGGTCAAGCTCGCCCGTCGCATCGAGGCCGGCGTCCTCGCCGACGAGCGGCTCGAGCTCAGCCCGGCGATGGACGAGGAGCAACGCGCCAGCGAGCACGCCAACGTCGAGGACGGGGAGCTGGCCAAGCAGCAGCTCACCGAGGCCAACCTGCGCCTCGTCGTCTCGATCGCCAAGCGCTACGTCGGGCGCGGCATGGCGCTGCTCGACCTGGTGCAGGAGGGGAACCTCGGCCTCATGCGGGCCGTCGAGAAGTTCGACTACACGAAGGGCTTCAAGTTCTCGACCTACGCCACCTGGTGGATCCGCCAGGCGATCACGCGCGCGATCGCCGACCAGGCCCGCACCATCCGCATCCCCGTCCACATGGTCGAGACCATGAACAAGGTGCTGCGGGTGCAGCGCCAGATGCTCCAGGAGCTCGGGCGCGAGCCCACGGTCGAGGAGGTCGCCCGCAAGGTCGACCTCACCCCGGACAAGGTGCGCGAGATCCAGCGCATCTCCCAGGAGCCCCTGTCGCTCGAGACGCCGGTCGGCGAGGAGGACGACAGCTCGCTCGGCGACTTCGTCCCCGACCCGACCGCTCCCGAGCCGACCGAGGAGGCCGAACAGCAAGGACTGAAGGAGGAGATCACCCGGGCGCTCGAGGAGCTGAACGACCGGGAGCGCGAGATCATGCGGCTGCGGTTCGGGCTGGACGACGGCCAACCGCACACGCTCGAGGAGGTTGGGCGGCGCTTCAAGGTGACTCGGGAGCGCATCCGCCAGATCGAGTCGAAGACCCTCGCCAAGCTGCGCCACCCGACCCGGTCCCAGCGGCTCCGCGCCTACCTGGACGGTGCCTGACCCGGTGCCGTCCCGGCTGGCCGCCGCGCCGGCCTCTGGTCATGGTGCAACGCGTGTCCCCCGACACCGTTGTCACTCGGCCAGCCCCCGCTTGGGGTGGGGCTGGCGAGCCCCCGGGTCGCTGACCGCTCCCGGGGGCTCTCTAATTCTGCGGCTCCCGTCCGGCCCTCCGACTCTCCCGGCGCAGCAGGTGCCATAGAGAGGTAACCGGCGCGGGCCTGCCGCCCCAGGAGAGCCTGCCGATCGTTCCTGGCGCCCGGCCGTACGCGACCAAGCCCGGCCTGCGTCATGATCCGATGGGGCCGTAGCTCAGTGGTCAGAGCAGGGGACTCATAATCCTTTGGCCGCAGGTTCGATCCCTGCCGGCCCCACCTACAGCCGCAACGGTTAGCGGGAACCGCCTTCCAACGCAGCGAGTGCTGTGGGCACGCGCTGGGCACCCGAGTCGAGCCGCGCGGCCAGGTCGTCCAGGTCCGCGTCGAACAGGTGGCCGTAAACCGAGAGCGTGAAGGCCGGGAGTGTCTGAACAACGGTGTAACTGACGTGGTCTGACATGTCAGCCTGGTGCTGGCAGGAAGGACCGACAGTGGCCGATGAGCGCGATGAGACCGAGGAAGTCTCGCAGACGGGTGAGAGTGATGAGGAGCTTGCTCG
>DATDGU010000309.1:0-7684 GCA_036521915.1 Acidimicrobiia bacterium
CCTCGGCGACGCACGCCGTGATCGCCCGCATGATGCGGTCGCTGCTCGTGCGGACGTCGTCGTCGGGCACGACGGGCACGGGATCGCCCACGTACACACTCTCGGCGACTCCCCAGCGCCAGCGTGGCTTGCGGCCCTTGAAGAGGATGCGCTGCGCGCCCCACAGCCCCACCGGCGTGACGGGGACGCCGCTGGCGGCGGCGAGGCGGGCCGTGCCGGTCTTGCCCGCCATGGGCTCGAGGTCGAGCGAGATCGTCCCCTCCGGGAAGACGCCGACGCACTCGCCGGCGGCGAGCGCGGCGACCGCGGCGTCGAGTGAGCCGGCGGCGTCGGCCGAGTCGCGCGCCACGGGGATCTGGTGGGCCTGGCGCAGCACCGCGCCCATCACGCGCTTGTCGAAGAGCTCGTGCTTGGCGAGGAATCGCACCCGTCGGTGCCGACGATCGGCGAGATAGCCGAGCACGAGCGGGTCGAGATACGAGACGTGGTTGCTCGCGAGGATGACGGGGCCGCGGACCGGGATGCGATGCGCGCCTTCGACCGTCCAGCGCAGCGCGACGCGGAGCGGTAGCACCAACGTGGCGCGGAGGGCGCCGTAGACCGGCTCCACGACCGGTAGCATATAAAGCCAGATGCGTCGGACATCGGGCCGCGGGCCGCGCGCCGGCGTGGTGCTTCCGATTCGCTCCTTTCTCCTCGGCAAGGCGCGCCTGGCGTCGGTGCTCGACGACGACGCGCGTGCCGACCTCGGGCGCCGCCTCGCGGCGCGGGTCGTCGACGTCGCGGGCGAGCTGCCGGTCGGGGTGGTCACGAGCGCCCCCGTGGTCGACGCGTGGGCGAGCGCCCGAGGCTGCGCCGTGCTCGGCGACCCGGGCTCGCTCGACGGCGCCGCGGGCCTCGGCGTGGAGCACCTCCGCTCGTCGGGGGTGACCCGTGCGCTGGTCGTGCACGCCGACCTGGCGCGGGCCCGGTCCTTCGACCGGCTGCTCGACGACGGCGACCGCCCCGTCGTCGGTCTCGTGCCGTGCCACCGCGACGACGGGACGAACGTCCTCTCCCTTCCCGCGACCGCGCCGTTCCGCTTCGCGTACGGGCCGGGCTCGTTCCGTCGGCATGCGGCCGAGGCGCGACGCCTCGGCCTCGGAGTCCGCGTCGTGCGCGACCCCGACCTCGCCTTCGACGTGGACCTGCCCGACGACCTCGCCGCGCTCGAGCGACCCGGGTGACGGAGCCCCCGGCTCGCGTGCTCGCCGTCGGCGCCCACCCGGACGACATCGAGTTCGGCTGCGGCGCCACGCTGGCTCGGTGGGCCGCGGCGGGCACGGCGGTGCACCTCCTCGTGCTGACCGACGGCTCGAAGGGCACGTGGGACGCGAGCGCCGACCTCGAGGCGCTCGCCGTGCGCCGCCGGGCCGAGCAGCTCGAGGCCGGCGCGGCGCTCGGCGTCGCATCGGTCGAGTTCCTCGATCTCGTCGACGGGGAGCTCGCCGCCGGTGCGGCGGAGCGCGCCGCGGTGTGCGCCGCGATCCGCAGGCACCAGCCCGACACGGTGCTCGGCCACGATCCGTGGAAGCGCTATCGCCTCCACCCGGACCATCGCCGAGCCGGCGAGCTCGTGGTCGACGGCGTCGTCGCCGCCCGCGACCCACACTTCTTCCCCGACCGCGGCGTGCCGCACCGACCGGCGCGCCTCCTGCTCTTCGAGGCGGAGGTCGTCGACCACGTCGAAGACGCCGCCCCCGGGCTCGACGCCAAGGTCGCCGCGCTGCTCTGCCACCGCAGCCAGTGGCGCTCGACGCTGGGGATCGCCCCGGGCGGCGCCGACGAGCCGGCCGAGCGCGCCGCATTCGAGGCGAGGATCCGCCGGGAGGCTGCGAGCGCCGGCGCCGGGTGGGGGCTGGGCCTCGCCGAGGGCTACAAGCGTCTCGATCCCTGAGGCCGGACGCGACGAGGGGGCCCCGGAGGGCCCCCTCGAAGGTGAGCGGCGGATGGGCTAGCGGGCGACCCGACGACGGCGTCGCTTGGCGGGAGCCTTCTTGGCCACTGCCTTCTTGCGACGACGCTTCATCGTCTTCTTGGCCGGAGCCTTCTTGGCCGTCGACTTGCGACGACGCCGCTTGGCCGGAGCCTTCTTCGCAGCCGCTGCCTTCTTGCGACGACGCGTCTTCTTGACGGGCGCAGCCTTCTTGGCCGTCGACTTGCGGCGACGACGGGTCGTCTTGCGCGCCGCCGGCTTCCTGGCGGTCGTCTTCTTCGCGGTACGACGCTTCGCAGGCTTGCGAGCGGTCGTCTTCTTGGCTTTACGTGTGCGTCTCTTGGCCGGAGGCACGATCACCTACCCTTCTGTGACGGGTTTATGGCTCCGAGGCCGATTCGGCTCGGGCTCGGTCTCAGCTGTTCACCTTCTTCTTGAAATCGGCACCCACTGAGAACTTCACGGCGTTGGACGCCGGAATCTGCACTGGCTCACCCGTCCGGGGGTTGCGGCCCGTCCGGGCGGCGCGCGCGGTGCGGGACCAGGACCCGAAGCCGGGGAGCGTGACCTTGTCACCGCTGGAGACGGCGCTCTCGACGACACCGATGAACGCGTTAACCGCCTTCTCCGCGTCGGACTTCGAGAGGCTCGCCTGTCCGGCGACTTTCTCGATGAGCTCTGACTTGTTCACCGTTCCTCCAGGAGTCCGGTTTGCTTCAGGAAAGTCGAACGTATTGCGGGTGCAGTGTCAAGCATTTCGGGCCGCGACGGCGCCCTGACACTGCTTCTGCGACACTCCTTCGAGCGTCGTGCTGCGTTCGTTCCTCCAGTGATTCGCGTGAACCCACTATGAGGCGCGTGGTACGCGCGCCCAATGACCGTAACGGATTCAACGCGAGAAGTGGTGGATTTCCACCACGTCGTAGGTCGACATCGTCGTCGCTCACCTTGAGCGCGCGGACGCGCCTGAGCGGCCCAAAAAAAAATCGCACCGACGCGGGCTTTTCCCGCTTCTTTGCGCGCCGCGGCACCGAGCCGCGCGCACAGCAGCCCCTCGGAAGGAGCACGCGCACAGCAGCCCCTGAGCAGAGGTGAGACGCGGTGCGCGCGTCCTGCGCCGGAATCACGAACGGCCCGCGGCATCCGATGTGGACACCGCGGGCCGTTGTCGATGGCAGCCCCGAGCAGGTTCGAACTGCCGTTTCCGCCTTGAGAGGGCGGCGTCCTGGGCCGCTAGACGACGGGGCCGTTGGGCTCGGGGGGGAGGACTCGAACCCCCAATGACAGGGCCAGAACCTGTTGTGTTGCCGATTACACCACCCCCGAAAGGTCCGCTCAGGATAGTCCGGAGGCCCAGGAATCGGCCCGGCCGGAGCCCGCGCGGGTGTCAGGCGCGCTGCGCACGAGCGGCGCGGACGCGTTGCAGCGACCGGTCGCGACCGAGCAGCTCGATCGATTCGAAGACGGGCAGGCCCGCGCGCCGTCCCTCGATCGCCGTGTAGACGGCGGGCATCGCCTGGCGCGCCTTGAGCCCGAGCGCCTCGATCACCCCGCGCAGATCGACGGGCTCGCCCCAGTCGCGCGCCTCGAGGTGCGCCTCGACAGCCGCGAGGATCTCGTCGACCCGATCGGTCGTGACCTCGGCCCACGCGTCGGGGCGCACGCGGAACTGGTCGTCGGGGATGAAGAGGAAGTCCGCCTGGTCGAGCAGCGCGCCGAGCGTCGTGGCCCGCCCTTGGCCGAGCGCCAGCGCCCGTCGCAGGAGGGCGAGGTCGAACGTCTCGCCAAATCGCGCGCGGGCGAGCGGCAGGGCCGCCGCTTCAAGCTCGGGGAGGGTCAGGCGGCGGATCCACTCGCCGTTCATCCAGTCGAGCTTCTCGTGGTCGAACGCCGCGGCGGCGTGCGTGACGCGACTGAGCTCGAACGCGGCGACGAGCTCGTCGGCGTCGAGCAGCTCCCGGCCGTCCTCGGGCGCCCATCCGAGCAGGGCGAGGTAGTTGCGCAGGGCGTCCGGCAGGTAGCCCGCGGCCCGGAACTCCTCGAGCGCGACGGCGCCGTGGCGCTTCGAGAGCTTGGCGCGGTCGGGACCCACGATGAGCGGCAGGTGCGCGAACTGCGGCGGCGGCTCCGGGCTCAGCGCGGCTCGGACCGCCAGCACGCGATGCGTCGAATCGAGGAGGTCCTCGCCGCGGATGACGTGGCTGATCCGCATCTCGAGGTCGTCGACCGCGTTGGCCAGGAAGAACAACGGCGTGCCGTCGGAGCGGAGGATGACGAAGTCGGTGATCGTGGACCACTCGACCCGGACCTCGCCACGCACGAGGTCGACGAAGGTGCTGGCACCCGTCTCGGGCGTTCGGAAGCGCAGGGTGCGGGGGCGGCCCTCGGCCGCCAGCTGCTGCCGCTCGGCGTCGGACAGCTCGCGACAGTGGCCGTCGTAGCCCGGGCTCCGACCCGCGGCGACCGCCGCCTCGTTGCGGGCCTTGATCTCCTCCGGGGTGCAGGAGCAGGCGTACGCGCGCCCCTCGTCGAGCAGCTGCTCCGCCGCGGCCCGGTACTCGGCGAAGCGCTGGCTCTGGCGGACGACCGGCTCATCCCAGTCGAGGCCGAGCCAGGTGAGCGTGTCCTCGATGCCCGCGGCCGAGGTGTCCGTGGAGCGGCTCTGGTCCGTGTCCTCGATGCGCAACAGGAACGTGCCGCCGGTGTGGCGGGCGTACAGCCAGTTGAACAGGGCCGTGCGGGCCGAGCCGACGTGCAGCGAGCCCGACGGCGCCGGCGAGAAGCGCACGCGCACGGTCATCGGGCCATTGTGCTCGACCGACCGTCGTACGCCCGTCCTCGCGGACCGGGTCGGCGGCGCCGCGCGCGTGCACCGAGGGTCAAGGCGGGGCCGATGTGCGTCGAGACAACCGTGTGGGTCCGGCGCCCCGACGCCAGCTGGCCGCCGTCGTCCTCGCGGGTCTCGTGCTCTCCACGACGCTCGTCGCGGCGTCGGCGCTCACCCAGTCCTCTCAGTGCTGCCCCGATCAGCACCCCTACGTCTCCTTGTACAACCGCTCGCTGTCGCACGTCGAGTCCGTGCTCGTGCACGGTGACGGGCAGGCGTTCGCGGCGGTCGCCCAGGATCCGTCGCTCGCGCGGCCGGCGGTCATCGGGTCGGCGACCGGCGACGCATACCGAGCGCAGCGACCGCTCTGGTCCTACCTCGCCTGGGCGGGGTCCTTCGGCCAGCCCCGGCTGGTGCCGTGGGTCATGGCGGCGCTCGCCGCCCTCTCGGGCGCGGCGGCGACGTGGGTGATGGCCCTGCTCCTGCTGCGACACCGCGTGAGCCCGTGGTGGGCACCGCTCGTCGTCGTCGGGGTGCGGGCGGTCATGGGCTTCACGCCCGAGCTCCTGGCGTTCGCGCTCCTCGGCGCGGGCGTGCTGTGCTGGCGGTCCCGCCGCGACGGCTGGGCCGTCGGCGCGCTGTGCCTCGCGGCGTTGACCCGCGAGTCGATGCTCGTCGGGGTCGCCGCGCTGGCGTGCTGGGAGCTGGCGTGCCATCCCCGGACTCGAGCGTCGATTCGGCGTCTGGGCGAGCTCGGCTGGCCCTTCGCCGCCTATGCGCTCTGGGTCGGTG
Organism: Acidimicrobiia bacterium; assembly: GCA_036521915.1. Classification (GTDB taxonomy): domain Bacteria; phylum Actinomycetota; class Acidimicrobiia; order IMCC26256; family PALSA-555; genus PALSA-555. Next base: position 5,595 of record DATDGU010000309.1, read on the forward strand.
TCATCGACGTCCGCCTGGGCACCCTCCCCTACGGGACATCGGCGGCGCGCCTCGGCCTGCCGGGCGCCGGGCTGGCCAGCGCCCTCGCGCACGGCCCGGATCCGACCAGCGTCCTCGCCGGGGCGACCACGGCGGCCCTCGTCACGGTCGGCGCGGTGACGTTCGCCCGCCGCGACGTGCTCACCTGGGTCACCGTCGGCTTCGCCGGGTTTGCGACGCTGCTCGGATCCGTCGTGTGGACGACCGATGGTCTCGTGCGGACCCTGCTGCCGCTCTACGCGCTCGGTGGGGTCGCGATCGCCGGCGGATGGGTGACCCAGCTGGCGCGGCGTCGCCACGAGGTCGGCGGCGCCGCGCTCATCGATTAACCCACCCCGCGCTCGCCCCCAGGCCGGTCCGCTTGGTGCGATACATCGCCGCGTCCGCCTCGGACACGAGCTCGTCCGCGCTGGTATCCCGTCGGGTGGCACACGCGACGCCGATGCTCGCCTGCACGTCGATCGTGTGCTCCCCGACCTGCACGGCCGTGCGCAAGGCGTCCGCGACCCGGGCCGCGATGCGCGCCACCTCGGCCCGGTCGGTCACGTCGGGGCACACGACGAGGAACTCGTCGCCGCCGACCCGCCCGACGAAGTCGCCGACCCGCACGGCCGCGGCGAGCCGTCGCCCGACGAGGGCGAGCACGTCGTCGCCCACCGTGTGTCCGTGCTGGTCGTTCACCGCCTTGAAGTCGTCGAGGTCCGCGAAGACGACCGCGGCGAGGCCGTCGTCGCCGCGGGCGAGCGTGGCTTCGAGCGACGACATGACCGTCGCGCGGTTGAGGCAACGGGTGAGCGTGTCGGTCGTGGCTCGTTCCTCGAGCTGCGCTCGGAGCTCGGCGGCCTCGGTCACGTCCTCGATCGACACGATGGCGCCGGTGGCCGTCCCGGCGTCGGTGAGCGAGTGGACGCGCACCAGGCAGCGCCGCCGCGCGTGCTCGCCTGGGCGCTGGACGCCGACCTCCAAGTCGTCGTCGCCACCACGGACCAACGCCCCCTCGATCGCCGCGTCGACGAGCGGCCAGTCATCTCGGGTGACGGTCGCGAGCTGCTGCGCCGCCGTCTGCGCTGCGGGGAGGCCGAGGATCGTCTCGAGGCGCTCGTTCGTGTAGACGACGGTGCCCCGTCGATCGAGCTGCAGCAACCCGCTCGGGAGGGCTTCGGCGAGGCGCGCGAAGAGCTGCTCCCGACGACGGAGGGCGTCGTGGGCCTCGACCTCGTCGGTCACGTCGATCATGTCGGCGGCGACGACGCCCTGCTCCGGATCGTCGAGCAGGTTGTGGTTGGTCACCTCGAGCCAGACCCAGGCGCCGTCGCGGCGGCGGTGGCGGAGCCGGACTCGAGGGCCCGTCGCCCGGGCCGCGAGCATCTCCATCCAGCTGCGAATGGCGGTCTCCTGGTCGTCGGGATGGATGATGTCGAGCGAGCGCATCCCGATCAGCTCGTCCGCACTCCAGCCGAGGATCTGCTGGGTCGCCTCATCGGCCGACAGGATGACGGCGTTCGGGCTCTTGGTCACCCGGGCGAGACGGGGCGGCACGTTGTCGAGGTCGATGCCGCGAGCCAGCGCCTCGCGCGCGTGCCGGCCGACGAGCACGGCCACATAGACGCCGTGGCTCCCCGTGACGTCGAAGTAGTAGAGGTCGACGTCCTCGCTGGGGTTGGCCGCCAGGTGCACCACGACCCGCGCCGCGCCCTCGCCGAGCGTGGCCTCCCACGCGTGGATGACCGCGTCCCAGTCGCCCGGGACGACGAAGTCCATGGCGGAGCGACCCGGCAGGATGCCAGGCCCGTCGAGGGCCAGCGCCGGCGGCCAGGGCACGAAGATGCCGTCGGCGCCGATCGCGGCGACCAAGGACCCGGGGTGCTGCTCGAGCAGCGACCGCAAGCCGGCGAGCACGGCCGTGTCCTGGTGTGCGTACCTCATGGGAGAGGTGTCGTCACTGGCGGCCAATGCCTTGACCGGAGCGCCGACGCGGACGTCCCGCTCGCCGCGCCGCCGCCGGAGCGTCCGTGCGGAGCCACGGCGAGTCGCTCGACCGACGCCCTAGC
>DATDGU010000310.1:0-6706 GCA_036521915.1 Acidimicrobiia bacterium
CATCTTCGCCGTGCTCTTCACCGGGCTCGGGATGCTGGCCTTCGGGGCGCTCCTGGAGGAGTCATGACGCTACTGAACCCACGGTTGGCCAAGGTGCTGGGGATCGCGACCCTCGGCTCACTCGTGGTCCTGGCGCTGTTCGGGCTCTGGATCGCGCCACCCGACGCGGTGCAGAGCGACGCGCAGCGCCTCATGTACCTCCACGTCCCGTCGGCATGGATCGCGTACCTTGCGTTCGGGGTGACCGCGCTGTCCTCAGCGCTGTATCTGTGGCGGAGGACGCGGAGCCCGGTGTGGGACCGCCTCGCCGGCGCGTCGGCGGAGCTCGGCGTCCTCTTCACCGGCATGACGCTCCTCATGGGCTCGCTGTGGGGGCGGCCGGTGTGGGGCGTGTGGTGGGCGTGGGACGCGCGGCTCGTGACGACCGCCGTCCTCTTCTTCCTCTATGTCGGGTACCTCGCGTTGCGACGCGTCCCCGCGCCCATCGACGCGCGGGCCAAGCGCTGTGCCATCGCCGCCCTCGTGGCGTTCGTGGACGTGCCGATTGTCCACTTCTCGGTGGACTGGTGGCGCACGCTGCACCAGCAGGCCACCGTCTTCACCCCCAGCCTCAACGCACACATCCACGGCGTGATGGCGTTCACGCTGTGGTGGGGCGTCCTGGCCTTCACCCTCCTCTATATCTTCCTGCTCGATAAGCGCTACCGCCTCGAGACGCTCGAGGAGGACCTCGACGCCAAGGAGCTCGCGCAGGCCATCGAGGAGCGGGTGGCGGGTGCCGGAACCACGGCACCGCCGGGACAGGTCGAGGTCGGAGCGGGCCGATGAAGTTCGCCGGCTACGTGATCGGCGGCTACTCGGTTGCCGGCGCAGCGTTCTTGCTGTACTGGCTCCGCCTCAACGCGCGGATCCGCCACGCCGAGCGCCTCGACCGAGACGCATGAGGAACCGTCGCCGCCGCACGTACATCGCGGTCGGGATGTGCGTCGGGGCGGTCATCGCGATCGTGGCGCTGATCGTGGTGCTCTCCCAGAACATCCAGTACTTCCGCACCGTGTCGGAGGCGGTCGCGAACCGGCACGACACCTCCCAGTTCCGGATGGCCGGCGCCGTCGTGAACGGCTCGGTGAAGCCGACGACCGCCGGCGTGGACTTCAAGCTCACGGACGGCAAGGCGACGGCGGAGGTGATCCAGCACGGCAACCCGCCGGAGCTGTTCAAGGACGGCGCGCCGGTCGTGTGCGTCGGCCACTGGTCGCAGAACGGGACGTTCGACTCCGACCAGATCCTGATCAAGCACGGGAACGACTACACCCCGCCCGTCGTGAAGCAGCCCGCGGCGTCCAAGCAATGAAGGCGTCGCTCGGCATCCTCGGCGTCGCGCTTGGAGCCAGCTCCGCCGGGCTGGGCATCTGCGTGCTCGCCCGCGGACTCTGGAAGCACGAGGACCGGTGGCTGATCGTCGGACGCCGCTTCGTCTTCGGGGTGCTGGGCGCGGCGATCGTCGCCGTGGCGGCGATGGAGTGGGCGCTGCTGACCCATGACTTCTCGCTGCAATACGTGGCGGAGAACAACGCCCGTGGGACGCCACTCCTGTTCACGATTACCGGCCTGTGGGCGAACCTCGAGGGCTCCATCCTGCTGTGGGTGCTCGTCCTCGGCGGGTTCCTGGCGTTCACCGCGCACAAGTTCCGGCACCGGGCGACCGACCCGCTCGTCGCGTGGGCAAACATCGTCGGCCTCGCCGTCGCCCTCTTCTTCTTCGCGCTCATGTTGGGGCCGGCGAACCCCTTCCGCACGCTGAGCTCGCCGCCGCTCGACGGGAGCGGACCGAACGCGCTGCTGCAGGACCACCCGCTGATGGCGTTCCACCCACCCCTCCTCTATTTGGGTCTGGTCGGGTTCACGATCCCGTTCGCCTTCGCGGTCGCCGCGCTGATCACCGGGCGGTTCGGCGAGGGCTGGCTCGCCGACACCCGCAAGGCGACGCTCATCGCCTGGGGCTGCCTCACGATCGGGATCATCCTCGGCGCGTGGTGGAGCTACGAGGTGCTCGGCTGGGGCGGCTTCTGGGCGTGGGACCCGGTCGAGAACGCGGCGCTGCTCCCGTGGCTAACCGCGACGGCCTTCCTCCACTCCGTGATCGTGCAGGAGCGGCGGGGGATGCTGCGCGTCTGGAACCTGTCGCTCATCTTGTCGACGTTCTGCCTGACGATCCTGGCGACGTTCCTCACGCGCAGCGGCGTCCTCAACTCCGTGCACTCCTTCACCGTGTCGGACATCGGCCCGTGGCTGCTCGTGTTCCTCGGTGTCGTCGCCGCGGCGAGCATCGGGCTCATCTTCTGGCGCGGAGATCGCCTGCGATCGCCGGGGAAGATCGACACCCCGGTCTCACGCGAGTCGGCGTTTCTCGTGAACAACCTCCTGTTCGCCGGGCTGGCCTTCGTCGTGCTGCTCGGGACCGTGTTCCCGCTGCTCGCCGAGGCGCTCCAGGGCAAGCAGCTGTCCGTCGGCGAGCCGTACTTCAATCGAATGACGACGCCGATCGCGCTCCTCCTGCTGTTCATGATGGCGATCGCGCCCGCGCTGCCGTGGCGGGCCGCGACCGCGGACGTGCTCCGGCGCCGTCTGTTGCTCCCGGCGTACGCCGGGGGCGCCACGATGCTCATCGCGCTCGCGCTCGGGACGCGGGGCATCACGACCGTGCTCGCCTTCGGCCTCGGGGCGTTCGCCCTCGGGGGGATCGTGCGGCAGTTCGCTGTCGGTGCCCGGGCCCGCCGGCGAGCCGAGGGCGAAGGCTGGCCGACGGCGACGCGGCACATGATCGGGGCGAACCCGCGCCTGTACGGCGGGCTCGTCGTTCACGTCGGCATCGTGTGCATCGCCGTCGCGCTCGCGTCGTTCAGCGCATTCACCGTCCGGCGCGAGGTCAGCCTGGCGCGGGGCGGTTCCGCCACCGTGAGCGGCTACACGATCACGTACCTCGGCAACAAGACGACGTCGAGCGCGCAGAAGCGATCCGTCTCCGTCGAGCTGCAGATCCACCACGGCGGCAGCGACCTCGGCGTCTACGCGCCGGCGATCTCGACGTTCCCCGGCACGAGCGACGGAATCGGCACCCCGTCGGTGCGCACCGGCCTGCTCCGCGACGTCTACCTCACACTCGTGTCGTCCCCGAACCAGAAGGGCCGGATCACGATCGGGGTGGACATCAACGCCATGGTCGTGTGGCTGTGGATCGGCGGCTTCGTGATCGCGCTGGGGACGCTGCTCGCCCTGTCGCCGCGCGTGCGGCGCCGGGTGCGACCGGAGCCTGCCCCGCTGGCCGACACCCCGACGCCCGAGCCGCCCCCGACCCGGGAGCCTGAGGTCGTCGGCGTATGAAGCACCCCGCGCGGTGGGCCGCGCTGGGCGTGGCGGTCGTCGTCGGCTCGCTGGCCGTGGTCCTGGCGTCCCAGGTGAGCACCAACCCGCAAGCGGCGGAGCAGCAGAGCCGACTGGTAGGCCAGACCGTGCCGACGTTCACCGTGCACACCTTCGACGGGCAGACGCTCTCGTCGAGGAGCCTGGCGGGCAAGGCGGTCCTCGTGAACTTCTGGAACTCCTGGTGCATCCCGTGCCAGCAGGAGCTGCCCTCGCTCAAGATGTTCGCGGCCGAGCACGCCGGCGACCCGAGCGTCGTGCTGCTCGGGATCCTGCGTGACGACACGGTCGGCGCCGCCCGGCCCTACGCGCAGGCCGAGGGGATCAGCTGGCCGCTGGCCGACGACCCGAGCGCCGCGCTCTCACTCGACTTCGGCACCCGCGGCCAGCCCGAGACCTACGCCATCTCGCCCGGCGGCCTCGTCGTCGGCTCCGAGTACGGGCCGGCCTCGGTGAAGAACCTCGACACGCTGCTCGCAGCGGCGCAGTCGCATCCGTGACGCGACGCCGCGTGCTCGTCTGGGGCGGCCTGGCTGTGCTCGTGGTCGGCACCCTGGCGTGGGCCGCGTGGCCCTCGTCGGGCGCGACGACGCCGGCGTCGCGAGCGAGCGAGCTCGCCACGGAGCTGCGCTGCCCCGACTGTGAGGCGCTCTCCGTCGCCGACTCGGACTCGACGTCGGCCGAGGCCATCCGCGCCGATCTCCTGCGACGCACGAAGGCCGGCGAGTCGGACGCCGAGATCCGCCAGGTCTACATCGACCGCTACGGCGAATCGATCCTGCTGAAGCCGACGAGCAACGGGCTCGGCCTGATCGTCTGGGTTCTCCCGGTCGTCGCGCTGGCGCTCGCTGCGGTGGGACTGGCCCTCGCGTTCGCCAAGTGGCGACGGCAGCCGAGGTTGGAGGCCACCGACGCCGACGAGGCGCTGGTCCAGCGGGCGCGTGCGGGATGAGCGACACGAACACAACCCGAGAGCCGGAGACCACCGCCTCGCGGGCCGATCTCGAGGCGGAGCGCGACTTCCTGTTCCGATCCCTCGACGACCTCGAGGTCGAGCACGATGCGGGCGACATCGACGACGAGTCGTACCGACGCCTGCACGACGACTACACGGCGCGCGCCGCCGCCGTCCTGCGTTCCCTGCGTGACGGCGTCGACGCCCGGCCCGACGACGCGACGCCGAACCTGCGGCGCCGGATCCTCACCGTCGCCGGCGTCGCGGCCTTCGCCGCGCTCGCCGGCGTCGCGCTCGCGTTCGCGCTCGGCGCGCGCCTGCCCGGCCAGACGTCGTCGGGCAACAACCAGGCGAGCGCCTCGACCCAGCAGACGACCGCCGAGCGCATCCGCGAGCTCAACGCCGCGATCGCCCGCAACCCGAGCGACGTCACGAGCCGACTGCTGCTCGCCCAGTACCTCGAGGCCGACAACAACCTGCCCGCCGCCCTCCAGCAGTACACCGCCATCGTCAAGATCCAGCCGATGAACGCCGTCGCCGTGGCGCAGGAAGGCCGAGTCCTCTACCTCACCGCCGAGTCCAGCCCGGCCCAGGCCTCGTACCTCGACGGGATCGCGCGGTCCGACCTCGACCAGGCCATCGAGCTCGACCCCCAGTACCCCGACGCGCACTTCTTCCGTGCGATCGTGCTCGCCTACGAGTACCAGGACTACGCCGGCGCCCAGGACGATCTCCAGCACTACCTCGTGCTCGCGCCCAACGGGCAGTTCGCCGACCAGGTTCGGGACCTGCTCGCCCAGGTCACCGACGCGCTGACCGGCCCGCCGGCCACGACACCGACGACCACCCCCAAACACTGAAAGGCAGCCGATGGCCGCTCCCCCCGAACACCAGATCGACGACTCGAAGGGCTACCGGGCCACGATCGACTCCGACCGGGGCGCCATCGTGCTCGAGCTCGACCCGAGCCTCGCGCCGTCGACGGTGAACAACTTCGTGACGCTCGCCCGGCAGGGCTACTACGACGGCCTCACCTTCCACCGCGTCGTCCCTGAGTTCGTCATCCAGGGCGGCTGCCCCGAGGGCACCGGCCGCGGCGGCCCCGGCTACCGGTTCGCCGACGAGCCGGTCGCGGCGGAGTACACCCTCGGCGCCGTCGCGATGGCGAACGCCGGGCCCGACACGAACGGGTCGCAGTTCTTCATCTGCATCGAGGACTGCACGAAGAAGCTCCAGAAGGCGTACAACCTCTTCGGCAATGTCGTGGAGGGCATGGACGTCGCGCAGGCCGTGCAAGTCGGTGACGTCATGCGGAAGGTCACGATCGAGGAGCACGATCGCTGACATGATGCGCCGATGCCCACCCGCCGGCTGCGAGCACCCGGTCCGCTCGACCTCCAGCTGACGGTCGGCCGGCTGCGCTCGGGCCGGCGGGATCCCTGCCTGCGGCTCACCGCGGCGACGGCCTGGTGGACGACGCGCGCGCCGACGGGCCCGGCAACCCTGGCGCTCCGCGTCGAACGCGACGAGGTGTCGGCGGAGGCGTGGGGCCGCGGCGCGGACGAGCTGCTCGAGCGCGTGCCGATGCTGCTCGGCTTCGACGACGATCCGGCGGCCTTCGCGCCACGTCACCCGCTCCTCCGTGACCTGCACCGGCGGCGGCCGGGCATGCGCCTCGGCGGCACGGGCGCGGTCGTCGAGGCGCTGATCCCGGCGATCGTCCACCAGAAGGTCACGGGCATCGAGGCCGGCCGGGCATACGGCCGGCTCGTCCGCCGGTACGCCGAGCCGGCTCCCGGCCCGGCCGCGATGGTGCTGCCGCCCGACCCGGCGCGGCTCGCCGAGACGCCGTACTGGGCGCTGCACCGCTGCGGGATCGAGCGCCGCCGCGCCGAGTCGATCACGCGCGTCGCGCGGCACGCCCGCCGCCTCGAGCGCGCCACCTCCCTGGCGCCCTCCGACGCCGCGGCGCTGCTCACGGCGACGCCGGGGGTCGGGCCGTGGTCGGCCGCCGAGGTCGCGCAGATCGCGCTCGGTGACCGCGACGCGGTGAGCGTCGGGGACTACAACCTGCCGCACCTCGTGTCGTGGAACCTCGCGGGCGAGCGGCGCGGCAGCGACGAGCGCATGCTCGAGCTCCTCGCGCCGTTCGCCGACCAGCGCGCCCGCGTCGTGCGGCTCCTCGAGCTCTCCGGGCGCATGCCTCCGCGGCGCGTCCCGCACGCGCCGCTCCGGTCGTTCGCCTCGTCCTGACGGCGCTGCGCCGTGCCGAACATCGCGCGCGTACCCTCGGCGACGTGGCCGTGGGCGACGTCGGTCCGGACCGCG
>DATDGU010000311.1:0-5749 GCA_036521915.1 Acidimicrobiia bacterium
GGCGGCTGCTCGGGGTGGAGGGACCACTGGCTCACGACCAGGTCGGGGTCCTGGCGTCCCTGAGTGGGTCACTGGCCGAAGGCGGCGTGCCGATTTTTGTCGTGTCGAGCTTCGACACGGACTGGCTGCTTGTGCCGGCGGCGCGCCTCGCGGATGCCCGCGCCGTGCTGACGCAAGCGGGCCACCAGGTCGAACACCCAGGTGGCGGGTCATAGCCGCTGCAGGTTCCTTCGCGCCGCGAGCGCAGTAAATCGCTGACCCGGTTGTCAGTTCAGGAATCGGCAGGTGCTCGTCAAATGACGAAGCACGGAGCGCGGCGTGAAGATCCCATTAGGATCCCATCAAGTCGCCGCCCGTAAGACCACTCGAGGTCACTCGATGCCCACGAGCGGGCGACTCGAGCTGGCGAGGGATGACACCGAGCGACCGGAATGGCAGTCCTGACCGTTGAAGTCGAAGAGGACGGCAGTAACCATTTCCATGCAATCGTAAGGTGAGCGAAGACTCGGATCAGACGGTATTGGGCAATACGTTGGGGACGCAGACTCGTGCGTGTTCGGTCGTGCGGCCACTCAATTTCAAACAGGTTGTTAACTACCCCTGTCCGCGGGGGCTTCGGCCAGTCGGAGGAGCTCCCATGTGCCCGGCACACCTTTGAGCTTGTGTGCGCCGAGCGATTCGAAGGCTGCGGCCTGGCCGGTGAGGGCGGTGGGAACCGATGCTGTCACAACGACTTGACCGGGATCGGCAACCGCCATGGCGCGGGCCGCGACGTGCACGCTAAGTCCAGATACGTCGCTGCCGCGACGGTCGACGTCGCCGACGTGGATGCCGATGCGAACGTCAAGCCCGTCCGACGCGAGGCCGCCGCGTACTCGTTCGGCGGCACGCACGGCGGCACTTGCGGATGGCAGTAGCGCAAGCACGCCATCGCCGGTGGTCTTGACTACGTTGCCGCCGCAACCCCCGACCGCTGCTCGTACCGTAACGTCGTGGCGGTCGAGAACGGACTTCCAATGGTCGTCGCCGAGCGACGCGGCACGTTCAGTCGACGCGACGAGATCGGTGAACATGAGGGCCGCGAGGAGCCTCTGAGGGGGTGGGAGTCGCCGCTCACCGACGACAAAATCGGCGATCTCAGCGACCAACGCGTCGACATCCCCGAGAAACGGAAAGTGATCGGCACCACTGAGCTCGACGAGGGTCGCTCCCCTGATCTGTGCCACCGCCAGGCGCACCGCCTCACCGGGTAGGTAGATGTTGTCGCGGCGGTGCAACACCAACGTCGGCGTCTCGACTTGACTGAAGAGTTGGTCGCATGGTCGCGAGCTGAACACCGATTCCCAGATCCGGGCGGCCGTTGCCGGGCTCGCTCCAACACGCCCCGCCCGGGCGTACCAGTCGCGAAACGATGCGTCCGACACGCGCGACGGGGCGATCTGCTCAAGGAGGTCCCGCGCACCGCCCACGTTCCCACGCACGAGGGCACTTCGCTCTGCGAGCCACGTGTCCCAACTGTCGTCGGGAATCATCATGGGGTGATGGAGCACAAGGAGGCGCAACTGGCCGGGGTGCCGGGCAGCGAACCGAGTCCCGACTCCGTATCCGTCCCACGCAAAGACCACCGCATCCTGAGCTCCCGACGCCTCTACAACAGCAGAGAGGTCGTCGGCCCATTGGTCCAGGATCGGCCGGTCCAAATCGACCAGGGGATCAGACAAGCCGAGGCCCCGGCGGTCGAACACCACGACCCGTCCGAGATGGCTGAGCCCCTCGAGAAGCCGCACGAACCCGGGATCGTCTTCGAACGCCTCCATCGGGATCAACCCGCCGGAAGCCATGACGATGTCGTTGCCTTCGTTACATTCGGCGTCGGCTTCGAGCACGCGGTAGGCGACGTGTGTGCCGTCCTCCGCTCGCGCGTACTCGACTTCACTCACAGGCACAGTCTCGCGCCGCGACCGCGGTCTCGTTTCATTGCTGCTTGAAGCCTTGAGGAGCGAGGAGCGTCAGAACTGCTGTGTTACTGGTCGCCGCGCTCCGGAGGGTCCGCCACCTGTCTCGGCTACTCGGGAGCCGCTGCCGTTCGGCGAGCGGTCAGACCAGCCCCGCGCGCCCGTTCGGGACCTCATCAGAATCCCATCAAGTCGTTGCACACGAGGTCACTCGAGAACCCGTGACGTCGATGATTGGGCGGTCTGGGCTAGGTGTGATGGCAAGGGACCGAGGCGGCGGTCCTGACGCTCGAGGTCGAAGAGGACGGCCGTTGCCATGAATCAGAGCCTCGGGAGTCACTCCCAGGGTTCGAATAGCCCTTCGAATTCGAGCTTGCCGTTCCGGACGCGTCCGTAGAGGAGCCAGTCTCCTTTAAAGAGCTGATGGTCGTAGGGGCTGCCGGCGATGTGGGTCTGTGGTCCGCCGGTCGCGCTGGGCATGAAGCGGATCTGCTCGAATCCCTCTTTCATGCCCCACCCCGTGAGCACCGGCGCTCGAAACGCTGCCTCCGCGACCACGCGCGCGGTGTCGAATGCGAGTACGGGGATGGCGTTCGGCCACATCGGCGGGTCGGCGCCGTACCGGGCAACGTAACGCTTATGGAATCCCGCCATGAGTCGGTTCTCGGGACAGAGTTGGTCAATGCCGACCCAACCCTCGAATTTGTCGAAGCCCATGAGGTAGAACATGAATGCAGTGGTCATGATCCGGGGTGGGTCCCACGCCAGCCTGTCGAGAGCCTCGCGGAGAAGGCCCGACGCGGCAAGGACGCCGTAGCCGATGTAGACGAGCGCGTCAGCACCGACGGCGCGAAGGTTGTCGAGGTTCTGCGCCAGGTCGGCAGGCGTCTGGCTCACGGTCTCAACCGCGGCAACCGTGATACCTCGCCGGCGACACTCCATGCGGAAGTAGCGAAAGTACTCCTCGCCGTTCGGTGAGACTTCGCTCAGCACCGCGACGCGCTGGTAGCCGTGCTTCTTGAGCCATCCGACGATGAGGGCGGGATCGCCCCCACAGTCGCCGTTGCCGAGCCGGAAGCAGTAGGGGCCCGAGAACCGCTCGGTTCCGCACCACGACACCAATGGCACCTGGAGGTCGTTGGCGTAGGGGCCGACCACCATCGCGTTGTCCGAGCTGTACGCGCCAGCAACCGCGATGCAGCCTTCGTCGACGAGATACTTGAACCCATCGATGGCGTTCTTCGCCGACCCGTTCGGCAACCCATTCTCGGGGTGCAGCACGAACTCGTACGGACGGCTGAGTACCCCGTGCTCGGTTGCTTCATCCAGGGCGAGGCGGTGGATTTTGTCGTAGCCGCCACCCGGACCGTCCAGCGCTGATCCGAGCCATCCGATCTTGATGGGTTCCATCCCAACTCCTCTCAGGTAGGTATCACCCCGACCAGGGTGGGGGCACTACTTCGAGCGGCAGCTCAGCGCGGCGGCCGGTGCCTCGGCAGCGTCGTCGGGAGCCTCGACTATTGGGCCGCGCGAGTCCACTAGGCCATCAACGGATGGTTGGCCCCCAGGGAACGAGGTGTGCGGTGTTCTCGTCCCAGAGCTTGAGACGCACGGCGCGCAGCCCGTCCCAGAGGGAGAGCCCGGGCACGAGCTGGAGGATCGGGGTCTCGTCGTGGGCGCGCTGGAGGTTGTAGTTCGGGACCTTTGGGTTGAGGTGGTGGACGTGGTGGAGGCCGATGTTGCCGGTGAAGAACTGCAGAACCTTGGGCAGGTGGAGGTACGAACTCCCGCGCAGTGCCGAGTCGACGTTGGTCCATTTCCGCGATCGCTGCCAGTAGGTGTCCTCAAATTGGTGCTGAACGTAGAAGAGCCAGATCCCGATCCCGCCGGCGAGAGAGAGGAGCGGGAGTTGCACCAGCATGAAGTCGCGCCAGCCGAGCAACCAACAGAGCCCGCCGACGGTGACGGTGAGCGCCAGATTCGTACTCCAGACACTGCGTCTGGTGCGCGGGTGTTCTGAGTGGTTCACCCGACGCGGCATGATCAGCATCGAGTAGAACGGGCCGATCCCGAACATGACGAACGGGTTTCGAAACAGTCGGTAGGTGAGGCGTCGTCCCGGTGATCGGGCCTGGTACTCGGCGACCGTGAGGGTCGGTACATCCCCGGTGCCACGACGATCGAGGTCGCCGGCGGTCACGTGGTGAACGAGATGGTCGTGACGCCATTGGGCAAAGGGCGTGAACACGAGCAGCCCGGGTGTCGCCCCCAGCCACGCGTTGGCGCGACGTCCCGGCAGGAATGAGCCATGCGTGCAGTCGTGAAACACGATGTGGGTCCGAACCAAGAAGCCGGCCGTGGGCACCGCCAGCACCAAGACGAGCAGGTACGAGACCTGCAGCGCGAGGCACATCAGCCCCAAAGCCCGAGAAATGGGACGACCGACGTGGCGAGGAAGCGCAGGCTCCGCCCGAGGTGCGGTCGAGCGAAACGGTCCACGCTCTCGCGCCAGGAGGCGCCTTCGAGGGCGGCCCGAACCGGTAGGGCAGGAATGGCCTGCTCGATGCTGACTGGCACGGCACCCTCTCGGGACTGGTGATGGCGCCACCGGGGTCTCGAGCGGAGCAATCGAGCGTTGAACGCCCGTATTCGGGCGGACCCAGCCACCATACGCCCCGGTTGAGCAACTCGGAGCGTGCCAACTTTTGCGGCATCCCCGTCGCTTGTCGTCCGACCGAGAAACACGCCGCAGACAAGGGGAGAGCTCTCGCTCTCCGACGTCACGCAGTGAACGGGGTGCATCCTTCATGAGCAGAACCAGGTGCAGCGGATCCGTTGGACTCGGCTCGAGCTCTGGGATGAGGTGCAGATAGAAGTTGCGGATTAACAGTCGACAGCTGTCCGCAGTGCTGCACATGCCTCGAGCATCCGAATCGGATCGAGACCGCACACTCGCTCCGTGAGGTGGTCCTTCGGGATGGCGCGGAGGTTGTCGAAGCTTGCGGCGCATTCTGTTGGCACGCCGTCTTCCGGGCTGAGCGCCAGTTCGGTAGGAATGCCGCGGACCGTACGAGTGAGAGGCGCCGCAAGCACGGAGTGCAAGACAGGGATGGCGCGCGTGCGGGTCAACACGAGAAACGGACGCCGTCCGGCCTCCGCCACTTCGGCCCACCACACCTCACCGCGCTGCGGTTCGCTCACCAGGGCTCCTCCGCTATCGCATCATGGAGAGCCGCCAGCGCCGATGCTCGTTCCGCCGGCGTGGGTGGCACGCGTCGATACCCATCGATGATTGCGTCGTCGAGCGCGCGGCGGCGCGCAAGGTCGGCAAGGACCTCGAGGCCAGCCCGCACCGCGGCGGCTCGACTTTCGTAGACGCCCGCTTCGACTAGTTCGTCGACCCGCTCGAGCAACTCCTCGGGCACTCGGACCGCGATCTGTTCTGTCGGCATACCGGTGAGCATACCACACTGGTATACACAGCGTGCCCCGGAACTGAAGGGCAAGCGCTCGAGCTCTGGGCGGCGAGTACCGACCACGGCGGCCCTCACCCCATCACGATCCCATCAAGTCGCCGCCCTGTCACTGTGTGCAACGGTTCCTGCATCGACGTACGCGGAGTCGGCGACAGTGATGGCAGGGGCCCGAACGTGCAGTCCGGACGTTAGAAGTCGAAGAGGACGGCCGTGACCATGACCATTGATTCCTAAGGTCACACGGGCCATCCGGCCGCGTCTTGCTGCTATGGCTGAGCCTGGAAGCTGCTGATTGGAATCCGGGCGATCCAAGCGTTG
>DATDGU010000312.1:0-5472 GCA_036521915.1 Acidimicrobiia bacterium
GGCGGCTGCTCGGGGTGGAGGGACCACTGGCTCACGACCAGGTCGGGGTCCTGGCGTCCCTGAGTGGGTCACTGGCCGAAGGCGGCGTGCCGATTTTTGTCGTGTCGAGCTTCGACACGGACTGGCTGCTTGTGCCGGCGGAGCGCCTCGCGGATGCCCGCGCCGTGCTGACGCAAGCGGGCCACCAGGTCGAACACCCAGGCGCGGCTGTCGACGTGGGCACGTGTGCGGTGGTTGTCAGTCGCTTCGGAGGGCTCGGTCGATGTGCTGTTGACTCGCGTCGTGTTGGGGAGGCGGCGCGTCGAAGGTCAAGGAGTTGAGCGTCCCCGAGAAGGGGAAGGGCGGCTGGTAGTCGTCGCAGACAGGGAACCCGCTGTCGTAACCGATGCGCAGGATCGATCCTCCGATCTGCCAGCGGAAGGGGATTGGTCCTCGCAGCTGGCTCGTGCCGGCGGGCTTGCCCCCGATCAGGAACGAGCAGGTCGCGGCGTCAGATGGTGGCCGTTCGACCTCGACGACGAGTGTGATCTCGCCGGATGGGAGGGGCACGGATGCGACGGCCTTGCGGACCTCAATTCCGAGGTGGTTCATGGCGAGGATCGGGCGCCCGGTGAGGACGTAGAGGCCCCAGCCGCTAGTCCAGTCTCCCTGCGCGCACAGCACGCCGTTCGCGCCGCTTTCGGGGATCTCCAGGTCGGCGGTGATCCTGAAGTTGCCCGTGAGGGACGGAGCGGCGTCTTCAGCGACCCGGGTCCCCGCTCGAAAGACCGAGCGGCGTGGCCGCTGATGGGGAGGCGGCTCCATGACGGCCACGCGGCCGATCATGGTGTCGTCGAGTGGCAGCACGTGATTGCGTCCCGCTTCGCGCCACCACAGGTCGATAAGACGTCGCAGTTCGCGTGGCTCGTCCGCCGAACGGTCGTGCACCTCGGCGAAGTCGTCCTCGAGGTGGAACAGCGCCCATCGGTCGGTATCGAACTCGTGACTGCCGGGGATGAGGTGGCGCTCGGCTGCTACCTGGTCGCCGACGTGGTTGGTGACAGCTTTCCAGCCGTGGTCATAGATCGCGCGGCTTCCGAACATCTCGAAGTACTGCCGTTCGTGGACAGTGGGGGCAGCCAGATCGTCGATCGCGGGCAGGAGGCTGACGCCGTCGAAGGGCTGCTGCTCGACGCCGCCAATAACCGGCGGGGGGTCGAGCGGTATGGCGTCCAGCACGGTGGGCAGAAGGTCGACCGCATGGCAGAACTGAGTCCGCACGGCTCCCGGGGTCGTGATCCGAGTCGGCCAGTGCGCGATGAGCGGTGTGCGCGTTCCGCCGAGCCAGGTGTAGCGCTTCCACAGGCGAAACGGTGTGTTGCCGGCCCAGGCCCAACCCCAGGCATAGTGGTTGTAGGCGCGGAAGCCACCGAGTTCGTCAGCGCGGGCGAGCACGTTCTCGGCTGTCTCGTGGATGCCGTGGGCGAAGGCGTTCTCGTTGTGGCTCCCGTGCGGTCCGCCTTCGGCGCTGGCGCCGTTGTCGGACAGCACGAAGACCAGGGTGTCGTCGAGGATCCCGAGGTTCTCGAACGTGGCGAGAAGACGGCCGATCTGGCTGTCCGTGTGGGTCAGGAACCCGGCGTAGATCTCCATCATGTGAGCGAACAGCCGTTGCTGCTCGCCGGGAAGTTCCGCCCAAGCGGTGACCCATGGCGGTCGGCGACTCGGCTCCGTCCCTGGAGGGACGACGCCCGCCGTGAGTTGGCGTTCCATGACGCGGCTTCGCCAGATGTCCCATCCGTCGTCGAAGCGGCCGCGATATGCCTCGATGGACGCAGGTGGGGCGTGGTGTGGTGCGTGCATGGCGCCGGTGGCGAAGTACAAGAAGAAGGGCTTCGTCGGCGTGGTCTGCTGCTGATCGCGGACCATCTGAATCGCCTGGTCGGCGAGATCGTCCGTGAGGTGGTAACCAGCCTGGGGTGATCGGGGCGGCTCGATCAGATGGTTGTCGCAGGCGAGCAGTTCGGGGGCCCACTGGTTGGTGTCGGCGCCGAGGAAGCCGTAGAACCGTTCGAACCCCAGCCCCAATGGCCATC
Organism: Acidimicrobiia bacterium; assembly: GCA_036521915.1. Taxonomy (GTDB): domain Bacteria; phylum Actinomycetota; class Acidimicrobiia; order IMCC26256; family PALSA-555; genus PALSA-555. The sequence continues at coordinate 2,076 of DATDGU010000312.1, forward strand.
GGTCAAACGGTCCGGACGCGGTCATCTCCCAGCGGGGCGTGAGGTGCCACTTGCCGACGGCAAACGTGCTGTAGCCGCGGTCGCGCAGAATGCGCGCGAGCGTGCCGGCCCGCGGGGGAATGCGGCCTGTATACCCCGGAAAGCCCATCGGTACTTCGGGCACGAGCCCCATGCCGACGGCGTGATGGTTGCGGCCCGTCAGCACGCAAGCCCGGGTTGGTGAGCACAACGCTGTGACGTGGAACCGGTTGAACCGGAGGCCAGTCTCGGCGAGCTTGTCGATCGCAGGGCTCTCAATGTCCGACCCGTAGCAGCCGAGCTGGGCGAACCCCACGTCATCGAGCACGATGATGACGACGTTCGGCGCGCCGCTAGGCGGACGCGTCGCCTCGGCGAAGGACGGCGTCGACTCGGCGATCGTCGTTCCGATGTGCATTTCGATGAGGCTCCTAGCCCGAGAGGTTGAGCTTGACGCTGCGCACGTTGCTCGGCGTGCAATCAAACGTGCCGGGCTGGCTCGGGTGGATCCGGACGAACTGTCCGTGGCGCACTTGCATCAGCACGTAGCACGGGCTCACCTGTTTCGCGCCCACATCTGTGCGACCGATCATGCCGTTCGCGTCGAAGCCGTTCGTCGCTTTGATCTGAGCGAGCAGGGCAGCCCGCGTGAGGCCGGTCGCGCCGTTTCGCTTGACGAGCTCATCGACGGCTTGGCGGAATAGCACGGCGGACGCCCAGGCCTCCGCCGCGAACGCGTCGGCGTGGGTTGTGCCCGTGTATCGCAGGAACCGCGCCAGCTCGGCGTTGTAGCGCTGCTCCGAGAAGGGAAGGAAGAAGATGGTCACGTATGTGCCCTCGACCGCCGCGCCCCCCTGGATCAGAAACTGTGGCGTGTAGCACGACAGTGGGCAGTCCCACGCCTTGACCCCCTGAAGCCCCTGGAGCTTCGCCTCGCGGAGGAGCTCGACGACCGTGGTGTAGGCAATGCCGACCCGGGCGTAGTTCGAATGCTTGGTCTTCATGGTCTGGATCAATGGCGTGTACGCGCTCTGGGGCGCGACGGCGGAGATGTCGAGTTCCCCATCCGACTTGATGCCCAACGACTCGGTCGCACGGTCACTCGCCAACACGGTGTTCTTCGTCGACTGCAGATCGGCCGGAAGGGGAAAGATCCCGTGGAGATGTCGGCTGACGTGCTGCAGCAGCCACAAGGTCGAACCTTGGCGCGTCCGGTACGTCTGCAGCGGCTCCGACTTCGTCGAGCAGTCGAGTTCGGGGGCGATGACCGGGAACGACACGGGCGAGCACTTGTGCACGACGTCGGTCGTAACGACCGGAATGTCTGGAAGGCCGGTCGGTCGCCCGGCCGAGTCAGGACACCCAACCAAATCGTCGACGTTGTTGACGAAGTTGGCCGCGGTGCCAACAAGCGCGAAGTCCCTCGTGCACGCCGCGATGATCGAATTGCGAGTCTCGTCCGCGTTCGCCTTCGAGTCGTATACGTCGACGACGAGCTGACGCCCTGCGATGCCACCGGACGCGTTCACGTAACGGGCGAAGCCCTCGAGAGCGTCGACCGGTCCCTGCTCAAGCCCGGGCGAGACCGGGTTGCCCACATCCGCGATAACGCCGACCCGGATCTCAGTGGCTGAGATCCCGACCTCTTGACGGGGCGCCCCGGCCTGGGCACCCGCGGGCCGCACGCCAACCGCAACCAACGCCGCGACCCCGACACACGCCGCGCACCGACCTGCCCGCCGTCCCGGCCAACTATGACCCGTACCCCTCGAGAGCAGCATGCCAACCCGCACCCCCCTGCAGTGGCCCGGCTCGCCACCCGCCACCGCGCACCGCCAACTGTTACAACGGTCGTTGTAGAGTACGACACGTGTCAGAGACGCTGTCAACCCTGACCCGTCAGCGCACCCCCGAGCACCTGGTCCGCACCGCAGAGCGGCTCTTCGCCGAGCGCGGCATCACGGCCGTCTCGCTGCGCCAGATCGTGGCGGCCGCGGGCCACAAGAACCCGGCGGCGGTCCAGTACCACTTCGGCTCAAAGGAGGGACTCCTTCGGGCAATCGTCGAGTTCCGCGCTGGCCACTTCAACGCTCGACGCATCGAGATGCTCCAGGCTCTCCGCGACGACGAGCGTGGAGACCTGCGCGGTGTGGTCGAGGCCGTCGTCCTTCCCTTTGCCCAAGACGAGCCGCCCGGCTCCTACTACGTTCGATTCCTCGCCCAGCTAAGCGCCCACCCCACCGACCTCGGTCGCGTCTTCGGATCGCTCGACGAGGATTTTGGACTGTCGGTCCAGCTGCTGAAGAAGGAGCTGGACCGCCACTTGGACCACCTCGCACCGCGGATCCGCTGGAACCGCGTCGCGATGGCCATGAGTCTGGCAGTGCATGCGCTCGCAGATCGGCAAGCCGCCTTGAGCCGCGACGAGAACCTGGTGCCCGACGATCAGATGTTTGTCAGCGACCTGATCGACGCCACGGTTGGGCTCCTGTCCGCGCGCTCCACGGTCGACGAATGAGCGTGCGTAAAGTCTCCGTCGAGCGACGCGGCCGGCGCCCAGCGCTTCGATGCAATTGAGCCGATCCCATCAGGATCCCATCAAGTAGATGCACAAGACATCCCTCGAGCGCACGTAATGCCCTCTATTCCGCGGTTCGATTGGGCGAGACGTGATGGCGAGGGACCTAGTTTGCAGTCCTGACGGTTGAAGTCGAAGAGGACGGCCGTTACCATCACCCTTGAATCCTAAGGTCGCGCTACCTGCGCACCCTTGCCAATGATTCGGGACGACCTTGCAGGGCGATGGTTGGCCGCAGGTCGTGGACGGACTCACCCGAGAGCATGTTTGAGCACCTCGCGGGCTCATCCGATTTAGTAGCTGTCGATTTGAAGCAGACCGCTCCGGCAGGCCGTCCTCAGGCCAACTTGGCTTCGGGTGGCAGCACTGTGACGAGTTGTGCTGCGTCGGTGCCCGTGCGGGTCATCGTGAGTTCCGTGCTGCCCTCCGGGTCAGGTGCGATGGCCGTCTTTGTGACACCGAGGAGACGGGGTTCAGTCGGATTGCCTGGCGGGGTTGATCGGTGGCCAGTCGGCGGGCCACCAGTCTCCGTGTGGGTCGGTGGTTTGCCCGACCTCGATGATGTAACCGTCGGGATCTCGGATGTAGCAACGGATCTCGTACTGGTGCTGTTTCGGCGGCGTCAGGAACTGCGCGCCCCGGGCGCTCCATTCGGCGTATACGGCGTGGATGTCTGCGACCCGGATGTTGAGGAAGCTGCTGACCCGGTCGGGGTCGCCTGGCGTTTCAAGTGTGACCGTGGGCTTGTCGTCGGTGGGGCCTCCCCCGGCATTGATGATGATGAAGCTGTTGGCGAGTGCG
>DATDGU010000313.1:0-1725 GCA_036521915.1 Acidimicrobiia bacterium
GACGGGGACCTCCCGCCCGCGTACACCGTGTAGTAAGTCCCACTCAACGCCCCGGGCGTGGTGAACAGCTCGGCGGCATCGCTCACGGGCGTCAAGGCCGTGCTCGAGGTCGTGATCCACCCGGCGTCCGAGTCCAACGCAGGGAACCTGACGTACAAGGGCAACCTGCGGCTCGCGCTCCCCACGATGAGCCACACCCTCATCGTCGAGTACCTGAACACGCTCCCCCAGCCGTCGCCCGACCCGAACCAGTCGCAGGTCGTGTGGCTAATCGGCCTCGACGCCAAGCGGCCCTTCACCACGGATGCCGCCAACTCGCCGCCACGGGTCAGCGTCCTCGTCATCAACTAGTGCCGTGTCAGGCAACGTTTGCGCGCTTGACGAGTTCTCGGAGGGCGCGGTCGTGGGCGTTGCGGTTCCGCCAGGCGATGTAGCGGCGGATCATGCGTGACTGCTCCTGGTGGGAGTGGTGGTCGGTGCCGTCGAGGGCGAAGTAGCGCAGCGCGGTGAACTGGGCCTCGATCCGGTTGAGCCAGCTGGCATAGAAGGGGACGTAGGCGAACTCAACGTTGTTGGCGTCGGCCCACTCGCCGACCCGGGTGTCCTTCTTGGTGGAGCGGTGTGGACTCCAGTTGTCGAGCACGATCGCGATCCGCACCGCGGGCGGGTAGAGCGAGCGCAGGTAGCGGCAGAACGCGAGGAACTCGGTGCGGCCCTTGCGGGTCTTGATGTGCCCGTAGAGCCGATCGGTCGAGAGGTCATACGCAGCGAGGAGGTGGCGCACGCCGTGGGGCCGGGTGAACGTGGCCCGTCTTCGCCGCCGTGGCGCTGACCCACGCCCAGCGCGTTGGGCCCATTGCTTGCCGGGATGAGGCTTCAGGTTCAACGGGCCGAACTCATCCACGCAGATCACCACCTCGGGCTCCCCGCGACCCCGCGGGACCTTGTGATCGGCCAGGTCATAGAGCTCGAGGATCCGGTTCTTCTTGGCCTCGAAGTCCGGGTCGTTGCTCACCTTCCAGGTCTTGAGGGCTTGAAACGACACGCCCTCCTCGCGGAGCAGCACCCGAAGACCCTCATGGCTGATGTCGTCGACCACCCCCTCAGCGACCAAGAACTCGGCCAGCTTCGACAACGACCACGTCGAGAACGGCAAGTCATGGTCCATCGGGCGGCTCAACGCGAGCCTCTTGATCTGGCGTCGCTGCGGCAACGTGAACGTCGGTGGCCGGCCCCCCGCATAACGCGGATACAACGAGTCGAACCCGTCCTCATTGAAGTTGTGGATCACCGCCCGGACCCGATCCTCGGACGTGAAGGCCACCTTCGCGATCGCCGGCACGTCCATGTGCTGCGCCGACAGGAGCACCATCTGGGCTCGGCGCCACGTCACCACCGACCCCGACGACCGCCGCACGATCCGCAGCAGCCGCATCCCCTCGTCGTTGCTGATCTCCCGGACCCTGACCCGCTCCGTCATCCCACAAGTCTGCGCGGCCGCTCTCACCAAGTGGTGGACGCGACCCCTCAAGGGTTGCCGGTCAGGGCACTAGCTGCCTCGCATCGCCGACCGGCGGCACCCCGACCCGGCAACCGTGACCCGGTGCGACGCTCTGCGTGGTCGAACGCAGTGACAACGCAGACGCCCGACCCTCCGGGATGCGTCGTTCGAAATCGGCTCGTGGCTCAACGCGCTGCAACCAATCGGCGGGGCTATTCAGGTAG
>DATDGU010000314.1:0-3192 GCA_036521915.1 Acidimicrobiia bacterium
CGGGCCTACTGGATCGCGGACGCCGAGCCCGTCGAGCTGCGCACCGTGCTCGCCACGGTGCGCAGCGCGCTCCAGGCCGAGGGCCTGCGCGTCTCGTCCCGTCAGGCGCATCTTCCCGTCAGCGCCGCGGCGTTCGCGGCCCGCGTCGACCAGGTGCTCCAGAGCCAGGGCCGCTACGTCCAGGCCGTCCACGTGCTCGGCGAGCTGCGCGACACGATCGCCTGCGACATCGGGCGGGCGCGCGCCGAGCTCGGCTACGAGCCCGCGGTCGGCCTGCTCGAGGGCATGCGGACGAGCGTCCGCTGGTGCCTCCAGCACGGCGCCCGCCTGTGACGCGGCGCGTCCTCGTCACCGGCGGCTCGGGCTACTTCGGGTCGGTCCTCGTCGACCTGGCGCACGCGCGTGGGGACACCGTGCGCGTCTTCGATCTGGCCCCGCCCGCACGCCCCGACGTCGTCGAGTTCGTGCCCGGGGATGTGCGCGACCGCGAGGCGCTGCGGGGCGCCTGCGAGGGCGTGGACGTCGTCTTCCACAACGTCGCCCAGGTCCCCCTGGCGAAGGACCACCGGCTGTTCCAGTCGGTGAACGTCGTCGGCACCGCGAACCTGCTCGTCGCGGCGCGCGGCGCCAGCGTGGCGAAGGTGGTGCACACCTCGTCGAGCGCGGTGTTCGGGATCCCCGAGTCCAACCCGGTGCGGGAGGACTCCCCGCGCCACCCGCTCGAGGACTACGGCCGCGCCAAGCTCGAGGCCGAGCTGCTCTGCGAGGAGGCCGTCGCGGCCGGCCAGGACATCACGATCATCCGGCCGCGCACGATCATGGGCCACGGCCGGCTCGGGATCATGGCCGTGCTGTTCGACTTCGTCGCCGACGGCGCGCCCGTCTACCTGCTCGGGAAGGGCACGAACCGCTACCAGTTCGTGCACGCCAACGACCTGGCCGACGCGTGCCTGCGGGCCGGCGACCGCCCCGGTGCCGCCGTCTACGACGTCGGCGCAGCCGAGTTCGGGACGATGCGCGACACGCTCCAGGCCCTCGTGGACCATGCCGGCACGGGCTCGCACGTCCGCTCGCTGCCCGTCGCGCCCGCCCGAGCCGCGATGCAGGCGCTCGCTCGCCTGGGCCTCGCCCCGTTCGCGCCGTACCACTGGCTGCTGTACAGCGAGTCGCTCTGGTTCGACGTCAGCCGGGCCGAGGACGAGCTCGGCTGGCGCGCCGAGCACTCGAACATCTCGATGCTGAACGAGTCGTACGACTGGTTCCTCGCCCACCGCGACGAGCTGGCCGGGTCCGGCGGGTCGCGCCACCAGTCGCCGGCGCGCCTCGGGCTGCTCCGGCTCCTCAAGCGCCTGCCCTGAGGGCGCGTCAGCGCGCCGTGAGGTACTGGTCGGCGTTGCGGGCGGCGATCGCCATGATCGCCGCCTGGGGGTTCACGCCCGGCGCGTCGGGGAGCAGCGACGCGTCGTTCACGCGCAGGTTCTCGTAGCCCCACACCTGCCCGAAGCTGTCGGCGCCGGTCAGGCTGCGGTCCTCGCCGATGCGCAAGGTCGAGGTGAGGTGGACGGTCATCAGATTCGTGCGGGACCGCGTGACCGAGTCCCACCACGCGCCGAGCTCGTCGGTGCGGCGGACGACCGGGGCGCCCCCGACCGAGGGGTACAGCTCCTCGGCGCCGGCGGCGAGGAGGACCTCACCGAGGTGCACGAGCCCCCGCGCCAGGCGGCTCATGTCGGATTCCGTGAGCCGATAGGTGACGATCGGGTAGGGGAGGCCCGGGACGGCGAGCACGCGCCCCTCGCCGTCGCTGCGGATCGCCGCGTAGTAGACGGTCACGCGCTCCCAGTCGGCCAGCGCCTCGCGGTAGTCGGCCGACGAGTCGGCGAGCGCGAGCGCGACGTGGCCCCGGCTGCTCGCCGAGCCCCCGATCGTGAGGTTCGGCGCGAACTCGGTGACGCGGTGCATGGGCACCTCGTCGTGGTTCAGGCGATGGGGGAACCGCGCCGCGATCTTGATCGTCGGGTGCAGCTTGAGCCCGCTGCCGACGCGGTGCCGGACGCCGCTGCGCTGGAGGAGCGCGGGCGTCTGGATGGCGCCGCCGCAGACGATGACGTCGTCCGCCCGGATGGACAGCGGCTCGTCGCGGTACCCGGCGTGGCGGCGGCGGGCGGTGACCTCGACGACCCGGCCGGCATGGGTGACGAGCCGGCCGACGCGGCAGTCGGGGATCAGCCGGGCGCCGTCGGCCTGCGCGCGTGGGATGAGGGTGCGGGCCATCGTCTGCTTCACGCCGCGGTGGAGGCCGTCGTCGTGGCGGAACACCCGCGGGAACTCCACGGCCCGCCACCCGAGCTTCGTCGCGCCCCGCTCGAGCACCGCGGACGCCGGCGGGGGCGCCCCGGCGAGCTTCGAGACGGACAGCTCCCGCTCCATCGCCTCCGCGTAGCGGTCGAGGATCGCCGGCGTGAACTCGTCGATGCGGTACCGGGCCCGCCACTCCTCGGCGAGCTCGTTCGGGAGCCGGTGGTAGAGGCCGCTGTTGATCTCGGTGCTGCCGCCGACGCACCGTCCCTCGGCGTAGGCGATCCCCGGCGCGCCGAGGGCCGCGGAGAGGCCCCGGTGCCGGTACTTGGCGACCATCTCCTCGAGCGAGAAGGGCTCGTGCACGTCCGGGTCGACCGCCGGCCCCTCCTCGACGATCGTGACGTCCTTGCCCGCCGCGGCGAGGGCCGCGGCGGTCACGGCGCCGCCCGCGCCCGAGCCGATGACGAGGACCTCGGTGTCGAGGGTGGTCACGGGACCGGCTCGGGGACGAGCTCGTTCTCGGCGAAGAGGACGAGCGACTCGAGCAACCGGACGTACTGGCGGACCACATCGATGCGGCTCGTGCGGCAGCGCTCCACCGCGCGGTCGACGGTCGCGGGGTCGAGGTGCCCGAGCGCGCGCTGGAGGGACGGCCACGCACCGAACGCGATCGACTCGGCGGCGACGCCGGCCCGCAGGTGCGGTGGCATGACGCGCAGGGCGCTGTCGACGTAGTCCTCGACGTCGGCCCGCCCGCGCTCGTCCAGGTCCGGTCGGATGAGGTGGGTCACGACCTGACGCTCGAACCACAGCACGGCGCTCGAGCCTATCGGCGCCCCTGTTCACGGGCGCGTGACCGGGCGTTTCGCCGGGCCCGGGCTCGGGCATCCT
>DATDGU010000315.1:0-1620 GCA_036521915.1 Acidimicrobiia bacterium
TGTCCCGCTACGGGCTCATCGCCTTCGCCAGCTCGCTCGACCAGATCGGCCCGTTCGCGACCCGTGTCGCCGACGCCGCGCTCCTCTTCGATGTGATCGCCGGCTACGACCCGTGCGACTCGACGAGCATTCGCGAGATCCACGGCCCGGCGAGCGCCGGGCTCGGCGCCGGCGTCGCCGGGCTCCGGGTCGGGGTCATCGACGACCTGACGAACGCCGAAGGAGTCCAGCCCGCGGTGCGCGAGGCGGTCGAGGGCGCGGCGAGCGCACTCGAGTCGTCGGGTGCGACGATCGAGCACGTCGCGACGCCGAACGCCAAGTACGGCCTGTCGGCGTACTACCTGATCGCGCCGGCCGAGGCGTCGTCGAACCTCGCCCGCTACGACGGGGTCCGCTACGGGCTGCGGGTCGACGGGCCGGACGTGGCGACGATGAACGCCCGGACCCGTGCGGCCGGCTTCGGCGCCGAGGTGAAGCGCCGGATCATGCTCGGCACCTACGCGCTCTCGGCGGGCTACTACGACGCCTACTACCGGCGGGCGCAGCAGGTGCGCACCTTGATCACCCGTGATTTCGCCCGCGTGTACGAGCGATGTGACGTGCTGCTGGCGCCCACCTCGCCGACGGTCGCCTTCCCCCTCGGCGCGCGCACCGCTGACCCGCTCGCGATGTACCTCTCCGACGTGTGCACCGTGCCCGCGAGCCTCGCGGGCCACCCGGCGCTCAGCGTCCCGTTCGGGACGGGCGAGGAGGGGCTGCCGATCGGGGTGCAGGTGCTCGGGCCCAACCTCAGCGAGCCGACCCTCTTCCGGGTCGGCGCGGCGCTCGAGGCAGCGGCCCCATGACCGCGACTGCGGACGTGGCCGAGCGGTACGAGGCCGTGATCGGCCTTGAGGTGCACACGGAGCTGCTCACGTCGACGAAGCTGTTCTGCGGCTGCCCGAACGAGTTCGGTGCCGATCCGAACACGAACATCTGCCCCGTCTGTCTCGGCCTGCCGGGCGCGCTGCCCGTGCTGAACGCGGCCGCAGTGAACTGCGCGCTGCGGCTCGCGTCCGCGCTCGAGTTCCGCGTGCCGCCCCACTCGCTCTTCGCGCGGAAGAACTACTTCTACCCCGACATGCCGAAGGACTTTCAGATCAGCCAGTACGAGGAGCCGATCCTCTCCGACGGCCACCTCGACGTCGACGGCACGCCGATCGGGATCGAGCGCGCCCACATCGAGGAGGACACGGGCAAGACGGTGCACGTCGGCGGCGGCGGTCGCATCCACGAGGCCGACCACTCCCTCGTCGACTACAACCGCGCCGGCGTGCCGCTCATGGAGATCGTGAGCCGCCCCGACCTGCGCTCCGCCGAGCAGGCCCGGGCGTACGTCACCGAGCTCCGGGGCGTGCTGCGCGCCCTCGACATCTCCGACGTGAAGATGGAGGAAGGGTCGCTGCGCGTCGACGCCAACGTGTCGATCCGGCCGGTCGGGACCGACGAGCTCGGCACGAAGGTCGAGGTCAAGAACATGAACTCGCTGCGCTCCCTCAGCCGGGCCATCGACTTCGAGATCGCCCGGCAGGCCGAGTGCCTCGCGCGCGGCGAGCGGATCGTGCAGGAGACCCGCCACTG
>DATDGU010000316.1:0-15393 GCA_036521915.1 Acidimicrobiia bacterium
CGACGGCGCGGTGTCAGCCTGGCGTTAGCGTGCATCAAAGCCTCCTGAGGGTGAGTGGATTGCTCAGCAGCTCCACCCTCCCTCGGAGGCTTTCTTTATTGGCGGACCCCGGACGCGTCAACAACGTCCGTGGTCATCACAGCTAGACGAGGACTCGCAACTTGGAGCGTCGCGACTCGCGGTTCCAGAGATCGCGAGTCAGTGCTTAGCGCGCGGTCATCTCGGTGCGGACGTGACCGCCGGTCGGGAGTGGGTGGGCATTCTCAGGGCAAATGCCGTCGGCACGCCATGGCCTCGGTGGCCCGACGTGCGGGTCGAGATCAACCGGCCGGACCGACCGGTTCATCGTTATCGCCGGTCATGGTCCGCTTGAACTGCCCGTGGCTGCTGTAGATGTCGACTCGTCCGGTGTTGAGTGTGATGGCGACCTCATCGCCTTCAACCTCGACACTTGTCGGTATAGCGCCGGGACGAATCGTTCTCCGGTACATGCCGCTGGACGCGTCGTAGAGGTCGACCTGGTCGTTCTCGATCCTGGTCTCGATCATTGTTGGACCCTCTTAGGCGATCCGAGAAAGCGTCTCCGTCGGGCGATTGCCCGGTGGACGCGGAGCCCTCTTGGGGATCCACTTGGCGGTGGCCAAAGGCCGGCTCAGCTACTACCCAAGGGTGGGCGTGATCGACCACCGTCCAAATAGCACCGTACACCTGTTCGGACCACAGATCCAGTTACCCGCGCACCCGTCTTGCGCGGGACGATCCGCAACGCGCTGCGCACGCTCGCCCCGGGTCCTTCCCGATCGCCGAACAAGACGCGTTGACTCGCGGTTCTATAGACCGCGAGTCATACCGGGCAGTCGCGAGCGCCAGTGCCCTCAGCGATAGCTGTAGTCGTACTGGTCGTGTCGGCGGTACCACAACATGTCGCCCTCGTCGCGGCCGAGCGGCGCCCGGTCGAGCCACTGCCACATCGTCCACAGCACATCCATGCCACGGGCGTAGGCCGAGTACGTGTGGTACACGACCCCGTCATCCAGAGCGAAGGCACTCATGCCCGGCTGTTCGCCCGACCACTCGCGCCAGGCGACGTTCAACTCCTCGAGCTCGGCTTGTCCCCGGTAGTTGTACTCAACGGGCGCGACCGCCGGGTCGATCGAGACGTGAAAGTCGTAGTTGAAGTCGGTGTGCCCCGACGACGCCCACGGAAAGCTCCAACCCATCCGGTCGCGGTAGGCGACCAGCTTGTCGAGCGGCGCCCGTGAGATCGCCGTGAACGCGACGCCGTGGTTCTGCAGGTGGAGATGGGTCTCGTCGAAGCCATCGGCGAGCCCCGAGCAGCTGGGACAACCCTCGTCCCAGTCGGGGTCGAACATGAAGTGGTACACGAGCAACTGGGTTCGACCCTGGAAGAGGTCGGTGAGCGTGACTTCGCCGGCCTCGGTGTCGAAGAGGTAGTCCTTGTCAATCGGCACCCAGGGGAGCTCACGCCGACGGCGGGCGAGGTCGTCGCTCAGGCGGGTGAGCTGCTTCTCGGCCTTGAGCAGCTCGAGGCGGGCTGCAAGCCACTCGTCGCGGGTGCCGATGTGCCGATCGCTCATGGCTTCTCCTCCTGTCGCCGGACTTCCTTATACCCCGCGCGGCTCGCAGTACCCGATGGCTACCGGCTTCGTGCGGAGGGACGGGCGAAATGCCACCGTTGGTTCGGCGACCTGCTCTGGCTGCCTGGTCTCGTACCGAGGATCCCCGGCTCAATTTCGCCCGAGCCGGGCCGACAAGCGAGCCGGGAGCATTTCCGCGATTCGCGGTTTGAGAGACGGCGACTCGACTGGCCATAAGAGCAGGGCGGTTCGGCGGACAGGTACCCTGCCCTCCGCATGTGGTGTCCGGTGTGCGGAAGCGAATTTCAACCTGGCATCACTCGCTGCCCAGACGACAACGTGGACCTGGTCGCTGACGCTCCGGTCGGCCCGCTCCCGGGACTGCCTGACCGGGCACTCTCGTCAAGCTGGCCCTTCATAGAGACGTGGCAATTCCCACAAGATCCGGGTGAGGTCTTCGAGCACGTGGTTGAGGGAATGGCGGCGCTTCAGTGGCGTGTGAGGGCATCTGACGCGAACGACCGCGTCGTGGGCGGTTCGATCAGAAGCTCCCTCAGACACGTCGAGTCCGAGGATGTCGAAATCGAGGTAATCGCCCTGCCCGAAGGCGGCAGCTTGGTAAGGATTCGAGCCCAACCAATCTTGGGCCATGACATCGGAATGTGCCGCGCTGACGCGATGCGCCTCATCTCCGAACTCGAACGGACGCTGGGCCCTTCACAGAGAGATCGATCGGAGTGAGTTGGCCGAAACGGGGGCGAGGCTCGGACACGCCTCCGCCATTTGACCGCGGTCGCGAAGGACCACTCGCGACTCGCGAGTTCACAGATCGCGAGTCGCGGCTTCCCCCGGCTTGCTCATCGGAAGCCGGCTGAGCCGTAGTCGAGCGTGGCTCCTCGGCGCGAAACCAGGCACCTAGAACCGCTCGCTAGACCAGAGATCTGTTCGATCCGTCCTTTCCGCCGCACCAAAGCCGTGGCCATAGGGGACCTAGGAGTCGCGCGTATATATAAGAAGCCGAAACAGGTTGCGGCCGCCCTGGTCCCCGCCGACACCGGGACCCAGGCTCGAACGGAGTTCGAGCAGGCCTGGTTGCGTCCGGATCGTGTCGAGTTGAAGGCTGGGTCGAGTGATGACCGATCGTGTGTCCGACGTCATCGTGATCGGAGGCGGCTTGGCGGGCGTCGGCTGCGCGCTGGAGTGCTTCGACATCCAGCTCGACACCCTGCTCGTCGAATCCGACGCGGTCCTCGGCGGTCAGCTGCCCGAGGTGCTTCATTCGGTGCGCAACCTGGCGGCGGCGCAGTTCGCAAGCGGCGCGGACCTCCAACGCTCGTTGCAGGAGGCGGCCGGCATCCTCGGTGATCGAGTGCGACTCGCAGCCCCCGTCACGTCCGTCGACCTCGACAGCCGATGGATCGACATCGGTGGCGATCGCCTACCGTTCCGATCACTCGTCGTGGCGACGGGCACCCGGGAGCAGTACCTGGCAGCGGCCCCGGACGGCGCCTTCGGGGGCGACATCACCTACCAGCTCGAGACCGACCCACAGCACTTCGCTGGCTCGGTGGCGGCCGTGATCGGCGGGGGTGACAGCGCCGTCCTCGACGCGCTCGCCCTCGCCGCCGACGGCGCGACGGTGACGCTCATCCACCGTTCGCCCGCGCTGCACGCCAGAGATGACGTCCAGGAGCAGCTCCACGCCGAGTCGCGGATCGACGACCTCCCCGGCTGGGAGCTGGACGCCGCCCGGGGATCCGACCGGCTCGAAGCGCTGGAGCTGGTCCAGCGCGAGTCCGGCGAACGGCGGACCCTGAGCGTGAACCGCCTCGTGGTGAAGATCGGGCGGACCCCGAGCACCGACTTCCTTGCCGGACAGCTCGAGCTGGACCGCGCGGGCGCGATCGTGGTCGACCGCGACCTGAACACCTCGTGCGCCGGCGTCTTCGCGGCCGGCGACATTGTCGTCGGCGCGTACCCGCGCGTCGCGGCGGCGCTCGGTCAGGGCTCGCTGGCCGCTCGGTCGGTGCTCCGCTACCTGCAGGGGCGCTCGTGAGTGCCGGAACCGAGGGTGGTGCCGCCCCCGGACCGACGAGGGATCCCGCCCACGGCGGCGAGCTCCCGCCGGTCACCGCGGTGGTCGCCGAGTTCCGCGCGTCCATGGTCGAGGCCGACCCGCGCCGACCGAATGGGCTGCTCGGAGTCCTGCACGATCTCCATCAGACGAACCTCGAGCAGTGGAGCTGGGAGGACCGCGTCCGCAGCTGCGACGGTGATGATTCGGCGATCGCCGTGGCGAAGCGGGCGATCGACGGGCTCAACGCCCGCCGGCACGAGCTGGTCGAGGCGATCGACGCGGCAATCAACACAGCCGTCACCCAACAACCGGCTGCGACACCGTCCACCGAGAGCCCGGGCATGGCGTTCGACCGCCTGTCGGTCCTCGTCATCCGCATCCACCACACCGAGGCCGCGGTGGCCGGTGGCCATGACGCCACCGACCTGCGGGCGCGCCTGCCGCTCCTCGAGACACAGGTTGCCGTGCTCGAGGAGGCAATCGAAGCCCTCCTCAGTGACATCCGGGCCGGAACCCGACGCTTCCTGCCCCACCAGAGCCTCAAGCTGTACAGGCCGTAGCGCCGCGACGGGGCGTTACGTGTGCTCGCGCGCGAGCTGGTCGAGCGCGGCCGTCGAGACGGCGCACAGCTCGTAGCCGGCGCGATTGAAACCGTAGAGGACGTGGTCGTCGACCGCCGTGGCGTGGGCGATCCCGAGCGGGTGCGACGCGAGAGCCGTCGTGCGCGCGAGGAGGCCTCCGTCTCGTGTGCTGTGCAGCGCCAACGCGCCCGTCCGCTCGATTCCGCAGACGAGGTCGGGCGTGATCACGACGGCGGCACCGCCAGTGCCCCAGGCGAGGTCGTCGAAGCGCCCCTCGACGACGCGGCGCCCGTCCCGTGGGTCCAGGCCGGCGAAGCCCCCACCATGCAGCTGCTCCCAGTCGTAGTCGTCGACGCCGTCGGCCGGCTCGCTGCCCGCTGCCCACAGCAGCTGGCCATCCCAGAGGAGCGCCGCGGGCTGGAAGCCGACGGTCACCTCCCAGACCGGCGCATCGAGCGATGTGACCGGGAAGAGCCCGACCCGGCGGACCGCGCCGACGGCCACGCGGGGACCGGCTGGCGTCGACACGGTCGCCAACGCGGTGACGACGTCCCAGTCCTCGAGGCCGACGTCGACGTCGATGTCCGGTCCCGGGTCGGTGGTCAGCGGGCGCGAGACGATCACGCCGCCCGCGGCCTCTCGGCGGGGACGCGACCCGACGAGGCGATCACCGACCGCGACGGTGCGTTCGACGTCGTCAACGAATCGCGACGTCCACAATGGTTCGAGGGATGCGACGGTCCCCGACCCCGCGAGGTCGGCGGCCCGAAACGCGCGGAGCAGCCCGAGATGGTTCAGGACGACCACGATCGCCGCGCCGCGGATCTCGAGGATGGCGTGGACGTCGAGGTCGTACTGGGAGAGCTCGTCGTCGTCGGGGTAGCTCGTCTGGTCGAAGACCGCCTCGGGCTGGAACGATCGCGACGCGAAGACGACGTTGCGGCCGAGGTTGTTCCAGGCGCACTGCCGTCCCAGCGCCACGACCCGCCCGATCCCCGCGGGTTGGGAGTTCTCGACCCGACTGTCGGGGTAGGAGCCGAACACGACGCCGGGCACGCCGCGCGGGTCGGGCCCGCCCCGCGACACCGCGTCCGCGCTCCCGGCTTCGGGCATCACCCGAGCTCCTCGAGTGCGGCGACGACCCGTTCGGGCGTGATCGAGTCCAGGCACGGGGTGCCCAGCGGACACGTCCGGACCGGCGGTCGAAATCCCCCCAGGCG
This sequence comes from Acidimicrobiia bacterium, assembly GCA_036521915.1. Taxonomy (GTDB): domain Bacteria; phylum Actinomycetota; class Acidimicrobiia; order IMCC26256; family PALSA-555; genus PALSA-555. The sequence goes on from DATDGU010000316.1 coordinate 5,477, forward strand.
CACTGAGGTGTTGTACGCCAGGTCTCGCTCCCGCTCGAGGCAGAGGTCCGCGCAGGCGTCCCCGACGACAACGCGGGCGTGGGGCCAGGGACGGAAGTACACCGGACGGTCACGACACAGCATCACGGTCGGCGTGCCCTGCTGCACGGCGATGTGCGTCAGGCCGGTGTCGATGCCGACCACCGCTCGACAGCTGCTCAAGACATCGACCGTCGCGCCGGGTGTCGGCGACACGATCTCGGCGAGGCCCAGGTCGCGCAGTGCCGGGTTCGCGGTGGTGCGGACGACGACCCGGGGTTCATGACCGGACTCGCGCGCCCACTCGGCCACCGGCGCCCATCGCTCCGCCGCCCAGTGCTTGGTCGGGCCGTCGCTCTCGGTGACGAGGAGCACCTTGTCGTGGAGGTCCGAGCGTCGAGACGCGCGCAGGGGAACCGGGCGGGAGAAGTCGGCGTCGATGCCGAAGTCGACGCAGATTCGGCTCAGGATGTCGTTGATCGAGATCGGTCCGTAGGCCGCGTCGAACTCGGGCGATCCCCACCAGTAGTCGCGTTGCAGCGGGTGGTCACGCAGATTGATGAAGCGGCCGCCGCAGTGAGCGGAGTCGAACGAGGCCTCGTCGATCGAGCCCGCGAGCCCGTCGATGCGCTCGGCCAAGGCGGCCTGTGCCGGTGATCGTGCGACGAGCCACGTCTCGTGGGCGCCGTCTCGGTTCTTGGCCACGAGCGCCTGGATGGCCGGTAGCGAGACGACGAGGTCGCCGAGTCCCAGCGAGATCGGTGCCACGTACACACGGCTCATGAGCCAGACGCTCTTCAGGCGGTGGCGTAGGCGGTGACGTCCTCGAGCGAGAGGTCCGAGAAGGCACGGCGTCGCTCGGCGCATTTGTTGCAGCGGCCGCAGTGCTGCTCGCCCTCGGGCTGGATGCACGAGAACGTGTGCTGCAGCGGAAGTTCCCGACCGAGGTCCAGCACGTGGGCCTTGGTCAGCTCGGAGAACGGCGTCACGATCTCGAACGGCCAGTCCAAGCCCGTCTGCACGACCGACGCCAGCCCGGCGAAGAACGTCGCGCTGCTGTCGCTGAACGGATTGCCCTTCAGCGTGCCGAGGGCGATCGTCGAGATGTCGTGGAGCGCGCACCACACGGCGGCCTTGGCGACGAGGAGGAGGTTCCGGCCGGGAAGGTAGACCGCGTCGTCGGGTGAGTCGGCGTCCGGGACGTCCGTGGCCGAGAGGCTCCAGTGAGCTCCATAGACGTCGGCGATCGGGAAGCCGAGGGTGACGAGTCCGCGGGCTGGCATCGTCTCCAGGAACCGGCGGAGATGGGTCTCCTCGACCGCCTCCCAGGTCAGCCCGAAGCGGATGTAGATGGGTTGGACCGCGCGTCCTTGTCGGAGCAGCTCGCCGACCAGGATGGCGCTGTCGAGGCCACCGCTGGCCAGCACCGCGACCGTCGCGCGGTCAGTCGGCAGGCCGCCTGCGTTCAATGCTCACCGCGATAGACGCACCCGGACGTGCACGTCTCGCGCACCACCACCTGCGAGAGGTCGGGGAGTGTGTCCACCAGCTGGTCCCAGACCCACTGCGCCAGGATCTCGCTGGTGGGGTTCTCGAGCCCGTCGATCTCGTTGAGGTAGTAGTGGTCGAGGCGCGCGAGCACCGGCGCCATTGCGCAGCTGATCTCCGCGAAGTCACGGACCCACCCGGACTCCGCCTGGACCGGGGCGGCTATGTGAACGCCGACTCGAAAGGAGTGCCCGTGGAGGCGAGCGCACTTGTGGCCGGGCGGCACGTTCGGGAGGCGATGAGCCGCCTCGAAGCTGAACTCCTTGAAGATCTCCATCAGCCCGACTCCCGACTCGGTGGTCGTCTCGCGCGACCCGCCCCGAGTGGTCCAGCAACACGGTCCCGTGCGGCGTGCATCCCTCTTCCTAGACCTTACGGGGAGCCGGGCCGCGGTGCACTCCACACCGGCGTGGCCCCACGAACGCCTCGGGACCAATCGTGCGACAAGAGACCGTAGCGTTCCACCATGCAGATCGACGTGCTCCTGGACCCGTTCGGTACGCGCTGGTCGGACCTGCGCGACATGGCCAGTGCTGCGGCCGAGGCGGGGTTCGCGGGCGTCTGGACGTGGGATCACCTGGACGGCCGCGTGTACGACGCCCCAGACGTGCTCGAGTGCTGGACCGTGCTGACCGCGCTCGCGGTTGCCGTCCCGAACGTGATGATCGGACCGCTCGTCCTCAACGTCGCCAATCGCCGTCCAGGGGTGCTCGCCGTCATGGCGGCCACGCTCCAGGACGTCTCGGGTGGCCGACTTCTGCTCGGACTCGGAGCCGGAGGTGGTCCGGACACGCCCTACCACCGTGAGCAAGAGGCGACCGGCGGCACGGTGGCGGCGGACCCGGTCCGCCGAGCGCAGATCGAGACGTGCGTCGAGCAGGTTCGGCACCTGTGGCGATCGCCCGGGTTCCTGGAGCCTGACCCTGCGCCGCCGTTCGTGATCGGCGCGTTCGGTCCGAAGATGGCGGAGCTCGCGGGACGGGTCGGCGATGGAATCAACACGCGAGCTGCCGACCCCCGTCTGGAGGAGACCGTGAGCATCGCCCGCGTCGCCCACGAGCGGGCCGGTCGTGATCCTGCTCACTTCTTGGTCACCGTCTTCACCGCTCTGGACGAAGCGTGGCTGACGACCGACTCGGAGCGCCGGAGGCATTTGGACGCGCTCGGCGTAAACCGCCTGATCCTGTACGTGCGTCCCGCAGACGACCGGGCTCGGATCGCCGCCGCCGGGCGGATGGCCAAGAGCGTTGCCGCTTCCGAACCCGACTGACCCGATGGTCCCGGGGGTTTCAGGTCACAGCGCAAGGCGGTCTACGCAACCCTGTTGCGCGGGAGCTTGTCCGATCCGGTCCCGCCGCTCTGTCGATTCGCGGGCGGGGGTGCGATGGATGCCGACTGCGCGGCCTTCTACGATCTTTGGCTCCTGCGGTCACCTTGGAGCGTTTCCGATGGCGCTGCGCGACCAACTCCGGGCTCGGGCTCAGCCCTTGCTTGAGCCCGGTGAGCAGATTGAGGAGATCTTTCTCGGCCGGACAATTCTCCCGGGAGGCGGCGGGGTCGGGGCCAAGAGGTGGGTCGTTGCCGCGACAGACCGAAGCATCGTGGTGTTTTACGCCAAGCCCTTCAGCCAGACGACGCCGCGATCCGTGGCCCGCGCCTGCCCCGCGAGACGCGGCTTGGACCGGTGAAGAGCTTGGGGGTGTTTGGCGAGCTGAGGGTGCGGGTCGAGGGTCTGGCCATTGTGGCGCCGCGACGTTTCTACCCCGACGTCGAGCGCGTCGACGCTCGGTAACCACCCAGCCGTTCTCGGCCAGTTCGCAATGCGCCGTTCGGCCGTCTCGCGGTCGGCCGAACCGCGAGTCGCCGTCAGGCCGGCAATTCTCGGAACGAAAGCGCTCGCTACGCAAGGCGGCGGGCAGCGACTGCCTACGTGGCACGGCCTGGATCGCTCTAAAGGCGGGTCCATGCCGACGGCGGTTCCGGGGCGCGAGTCGTGCTTGTGTCGTGACTGGTGCGCACATATCTTGCTGAAAGGCCAGGCAGTCTGAGTCGGAGAGCAGGTGGCTCGAGTCGTCATGGGAAGCTCGGGAATGAAGAAGAAGTCGCGCAAGGGCGGTCGACGCCAACACCTGGCGAAGGTCGGTACGCGGGCCGGGGCACGCCAAGAGGAGCACGACGAGCGCGAGGCGATCGCGGACACGATGGGCATCGGCGGCGCCGCTCCGTGGGTCAAGTGGACCGCCCTCGCCATTTGCGCGTTCATCCTCGTCGGCGCCCTCATCGCCCTCATCGCCCTCAACTGAAGACGTTGGCCGCCCGCTCGACCGCGGCGGGCACATTCAGCCACCTCCTGACTCCCACACAAACCGAGTGTCAACAGCCACCTCAGGCTGGCCCCCAATCCGTCACGAGGCAGACGCGCCGGAACTCACGCAGGACACTTGTTGGCGGACGTGATGGCCAGTTCACGCACCGAGCCGCTCAGGACTGGAGCGGACAGGTGTCAGGAGCTTGGTTAGGCTCCGCAGCCGTGCCGCTCTGGGACAGCGAAGTCGAAGCACTCCGACCGAAATTCCGCGAAGAGGCAGCGACGTTCGTCGCGTCTGTCCCGTGGAACGAAGCCGACGGGTCGACGCTGCCTGTCGCCGAACGCGTCGCCGCACAGCGCAAAACCCAAATGGGCGGCGACCCGTCCCCCCGCGCGGTCGATCGCACGATTGAGGGACCGGCCGGGCCTATCCGGCTTCGGACGTTCATCCATGAGCAGCCAGAAGGTGTCCTCCTCCATATCCACGGCGGCGCGTGGATGACGGGCTCACCAGAGATGATGGACCAACTCCACGAGATCATCGTCGACACGTGCAACGTCGCAGTGGTGAGCGTCGACTACCGCCTCGCGCCAGAGCACCCATACCCGGCAGGTCCCGACGACTGTGAGGCCGCGGCCTGCTGGTTGGTCGACCATGCGGCGGACGAGTTCGGTTCCGATCGATTGCTCATCGGCGGCGAGTCGGCGGGCGCGCACCTCGCTGCAATCACACTGCTGCGCATGAGAGACAAGCATCGTGCCGCCGATCGCTTTCTGGGCGCGAACCTGGTCTTCGGCGCGTACGACCTCTCTCGCACACCCAGTCAGCGCGGTGTCGGAGTCGTGCCGGGAACCGACATCCTCGATGGCACCGGCTTCCCACTTGACCTCTACTTGCCGGGAATCTCCAACGAGCAGCGCCGTGACCCTGACATCTCACCACTCTTCGCGAGCCTTCGTGGGATGCCTCCGGCGCTCTTCTCGGTTGGTACCAACGACCACCTCCTCGATGACACTCTTTTCATGTCGGTGCGCTGGGAGGTTGCCGGCAATCGGAGTGAATTGCTCGTGTACCCGGATACACCACACGGATGCATCGCCCTGCCATCAGTCGCCGGGCACTTCTTCCCACGACTCTTCGACTTCGTGCGCGAATGCCTCGAGACTCCCTAACAGCCACATCGAGCTAAGCGGGAGTCGTCTGGGTCCAGTCGTTGGACCCGCACGCCCGTCTCGGCGCACCCGAGTGACTCGCCGTTTCGCGGCCTGACCGGTCAGGGGCTTGAGGCAACGACCGCGCTGGCCTCGCTGACGGCGGGTGCGATCGTGGCGGGAGCGAGAGTCTGACCGCTGCCGGCGTTGCGACGCGCGGTTCTGTAGATCGCCAGTCGGTGTCGTGACTCTGGTTCGGCACACCGGGAGGCGAGCGCTCGCAAGAGGTACCGGTACCTCTCGCCATCAGCCGCTGGGTGACGTCGTGGGACCCGGTCCGCGGGCCACGTCCCGACGCGGATCACCGCAGCGTTCGCTTGCTCAGCGCGCCCGCATGCCGACCGCCGTCGGCAGTGAGAGGTTGATCGAGGTGAACCTGACGTTGCCGCCGAGACGAGGCTGCGCATACCCCTGCCCCGAGGACGTGAGCTGAAGGCTCAACGTGTTGCCTGGGGCGCCGGAGAATACGACCGTCTCGAGTGAGGCGGTCGCCTGGTGGGTCGCGCCGTCGAGTGTCACGTCGATCGGTGTGACCTGGTTGCCGAGCACGATCCCTGTCGCGGTGTCGACGAGCTGCGCGAAGACGCGGGTCGGGCGAACGCCGGCAGGCGCAGTTCCTGAATAGGTGAAGGTGAGGGCCGGAGACCCGAGTACGAGCGTGCTCCCGAACCTCACATCGAGTTCGAGGGCATTCTCGGCACGGGTCGGCGTGATGCCGCCGGCGACGGCGCCGAGGGCGGCGGACGGAGCGCCGGAGAGCGCGTGCATGGGCGCAAACACTGTCTGCATCAACGGAAGACTTCCTGCCCCGTGCGCAGTCACGGGGCGGCCGGAGGGCGGCGGGTACACATCCGAGGCGAGCTCCTGCCCGTTCTGGTCGACCGTCGTGAAGCCCGGGCCGAGCTGCACTGTGGCATCTTCCTTGAGGTACCGGTTGAGCCACGCGATCGACGACGACGTCAGGAGCGTCGGGTCGCCGCCTTTCGTGAGACAGACGCCATGACCGCCGCAAAACCAGAGCATCGCCGTCGGCACGCCGTGCGACCTGAGGATCTTGTAGTTGGTCTCGGCCTCTTGGAGTGTGAACAGCGTGTCGACCGTCCCCTGCACAAGCAACGTCGGAGCCCTGATCTTGTTCACAAGTTCGCCAGGGCCCCGCGAGGCGAACCACGCTTGGTCGGCGATGCTCACTGTCCCCGTTGCGTTTCCGCTGTCGTAAGCGCTCGTGATGTGCGGGTCCAGTTGACGGCCCGTTGCAGCGCTATACAACTCGTCGCCCCACCCCTGTTTCGCGGTGTCAGCCTTGAAAAGGCTCGACGCCAACGAGTGCCAGGCGATCGTCGGAACGATCGCGTCGACGCGGCAGTCAATGGCGGCGAGCACCAGCTGAATGCCACCGCCGTAGGACCCTCCCACCATCCCGACACGGGGGTCCCCAGGCGCATCGAGCTGCACGTTGGGTTGCGCTGCGACCCAGTCGAGCAGAACTTGGGTGTCGCGGCCTTCGACGTTCGGGGCGTCGACGGACACCGCGCCTCCCGACTTCCCGAAGCCTCGGGGGTCCCAAGTGAGGACGTTGTAGCCGGCGTTCCAAAGGTCGGCGATGTTGACGTCGCCGAACAGGCCGTTGCCGCGCGTCGTGGTGTCGGTGTCGCCGGCCTGGCCCCACCCTGGGCCTTTCAGGATCGTCGGTAGCTGGGTCGACCCTGTTGCCTCGGGGTTCGGGAACCAGTGGACGCGGATACTCGTGCCGTCGAACGACGTGACGTCATAGTCCGATGGGCGATCGGCGCTCTTGACCGAGGGTGGGGGCCCCGGGCGAGCTTCCCGACACGGCGGCCGCCGGTAATCGCCGAGTTCTGCCGCGCGGGACGCGGTCGGTGACGGTTGCGTCCGGTTCGGTGAGCCGAGAACCGAAGCGGCCGCCGAATCCGTGGGCAGCCCTAGCAGCGCGGTGCCGACGGTCAGCACGCCGGTCATCGCGACAGCGGGCCACCGGATCGTCCGGACCCCCGCGAGCCTTCTCCTCAAGGCGCGGGACGCTAGCAGTCACCTCTGAAGTTCCTATGTCGGCGCAGTCTCCGACGAACGCCTTGCCGACTGACGGGCTGCAAGGTCGCGACTCACATCGGATCGACCCGCGGCTCGTTCCCTACGCCGTCGGGCTGTCCGTTAGCGGAAGAGCTCCGCTTGCAAGCAGGTCAACGGGATCCTGCATCTGCACCATGCCGAGGTATCCACCGCCTCGGCTGATGCCGTCGTGCAGCGCGTAGCCAAGGAGCTCCTGGGCGCGGCGTGGCAGCGTCGCTGCATATTGAGGTGGTGCGGACAAGTAGTTGTTCTCCTCAGTGCGGAGCCAGCCCAGGCAGTAGCTCAGGTGCGCGCCCCGCCGGGGCGTGGTGGTCGTGTTGGCGCCGCCCCCGTGGATCGTCCCGCCGAGGTAGACCACAGCGGATCCAGCAGACATCTCGGCGTAGGCGACCTGCTCGGGCTTCGGCGGCGGTTGGCGCGTCTGCTCGGCCGGCGAGAGCTGGCGGTCGGGCCATCGGTGACTGCCAGGCACGACGCGGGTACCGCCGTTCTCGCGCGTGAAGTCGACGAAGGCGATCACGGACGCGAGTTGCAGCTCGGGTGCAGGCTTGGGGACGTCGCTCCATACGGCCTCGTCCCGGTGGAGCCATTGCTCGCCGGCGCCCGGACCCCGCTGCAGCAGATGCCCGAGGTTGAGCTGATAGCGCGCGCAGGAAGGCAACAGGACGCGGTCACAGAGCGCGAGGAGGACGGCGTTGCACATCACCTCCGTCGCGAACGTCCGCGAGATCCCTGGGACGCCGGTGACCTGTCTGGTCTGTGGGCCGTGGAACGCCGACATGATCGGGTTGAACAGGGGCTCGTGGGGATCGGCCCCCGCGACCGCGGCCTCGACCTCGTCGTTCACGCGGGCAACGACCGCATCGTTCAAGAGTCCATCGATGATCACCCCGCCGTCGCGCTCGAGCACGGCGTAGATGTCATCTGGGTCCGCGGTCGGGTCGACATGGTCCAGCACGGCCGTCATGATCGACTCTCCCATCAGGTATCACCGCCTCGGTTCGACGAGTCACGCGTCACGTCAGTTCGTGACCCGGGGCGAGGTGCAGATCGGAGTGGCGCATGCCGGCCGTCGTGCTCCGCGCCCGCGCCTCCTCCGAGCCGGGTTCAGGCGTCGGCACGTCCCGGATGTGCAGCTCTTCGTCCTCGAGCCGCCCGACTCTCATGGGATCCCTCCGCTCGTAGCCCCTCTGTGTTCTAGCGCGCTCGGCGACGGGTGACTCGCGGTTCTGAAGATCGCGAGTCACAAGGTCGCAGACGTGGGATCAGCTGGCGATCGCTTCGCCGATCCGCCTGAGTTGCTCCGAACGATCCCGAGAGAGCCTTTGACCGGCGAGCGCACCGTTCACGGCAGGAGGGTGCGGTCGCGCCCAGATGGCGCCAGTTGTCCTCCGTCCACACCGTGACCCTGACAACGCTGTCCCGCCGTCCCGCCGTCCCGGCGTCGTCACCGCCCGGCGCGACCCAAAGGCCCAGGACAAGAACGGCTCGGCGGTGAGCGACCCGCAAGCCGCTCACCGCCCGAGCTCGTTGTTAGTAGCTGTCGATCCTCATTGACTGGGGATCGTCGGAATCGTGACGCCTCCGGGCAAATTCCCGCCCGCGACGCAGTTCGCGACCGCCGCAACGTACTTGGAGATCGCGGAGGCGAATGGCTGCGCGTCCGCTTGAAGCGCCGTCGTGTTGGCCGACGCGGCGTCATTGAAGTACTTCGCGATCGTCTTCAGCGCCGACTTGAGGTCGCCACCCGCCTTCTTCGCAGCGTTGTTGAACGCCTTAGCGAGCTTCTTCGCGTTCGCCTCTCCACCCAGGGCAGTCGGATTTGAGGATGGCGTGTAATGAAGCTTTGTCAGCGCGTTGCACAGCCCCGACGCAGAAGAAACCCGCGCCCCCGCCGGCGCGGCGAGCAAGGCGGCTCCAGAGAGCCCGATCACGGACACAGCCAAGATTGCAGCGATTCGTCGCACCCAACTTCCCCTCTTCGGTGTAGGTCCTGAGAGTGCGCCGGTCGGCGACGCGAGGCCTGAGTAGGCGCTACTCAATCCTTCTTCCTCTCTCTTTGGGGAAGAGGGTGTGATGTCGGGAGTGGAATGGGCCGTCGCGGGCGCCGCCGCTAGGTTGCGGGATGTGGGGCGGCAGCGGGTCAGATCGGGCAGGCGCGCCGCCGAACGGTGGGCTCTACCAGCGTTTGCCTTGCTGTTGTGGGGGTGCGGAGCCGGTACCTCACTCGTTGAAGGGGGGATCGGCCGCGTCCTTCGATATCGGCGGCTACGAGATCTCGGTCACGGTGAGCAGCGGAGCTTCGGTATCGATGACGTTCCAAGGTTCCCCGGAGCTCAACTACTCGGGCCCCGAGGGATGCAAGGGTCAGGCCTTCACCGTCGCGGTAGGGCCCACGGGGACCGACCTGCTGTTCCGGTACAGCTCGAGCGATGCGTACATGGTGGACCGAGGCAACGTGTACCACTTCGTCGCGGCGCCGCTATATCACCGCGGCCAGCTCGTGTGGGATCAGACGTTCGGAAGCACCCACGTCGTGGCGAGCATCGATTGCCCGCCGCCACCGCCATCCGGTCCGTTGCTGCCGGCCAGCTACTAGAGCTTCCGGGCCACGGGTCGAGGTGACAGGTGGACGGTGTGGATGATGGTCATGCTGCTCGTTTGTGACGGTGGCTGTCGAGGACTTGGCGGGGTGTTCGTCCGCGCATGAAGTCGGATCGGTTGGGTCGGCGGGTGTTGT
>DATDGU010000317.1:0-3342 GCA_036521915.1 Acidimicrobiia bacterium
CGGATGCACTCGAGCTCGTCGTCGGTCTTCACGATCTTCGCCGCGGTGAGGGTCGTCGAGGCGTCGGCCGGCTCGCGCGGCGCGAGGGCGCGCCAGCACGGCATCGTCAGGTCGTCGGCCGCGAGGCGTCCCGCCGGCAGCGACGCCGCAAGCTGCGCCGCGCCCTCGTCCCATTCGAGCTCGAGCCCGCCGCGCACGTCGACGCCGAGCGCGTCGGGCACGCCGTCCGGCGCCCACGTCCACACGATGGGCGGCGCGCCGTCGGCGGTCACCACCGCCGCGGCGCGGCGGTGCAGCGCCTCGCTCTGGTCACGGCTCGGCACGCGGGCGCCTGTCGCGTAGAGGACGTTCGTCTGGCCGAGAAGGAGCAGCACCTCGAGGCCCTGCTGGCGCATCGCGTCCACGAGCCGGTCGTGGCGATCCCGGCAGAGGCGCGCCCGGTCGAGCGGTCCCGCGAAGGCGAGCGGCGCGACGGTCACAGCGGCAGCGAGTAGGCCTCGACCGCGTTCCGGCCCAGGATCCGGGCCTGCGCCGCCGCGTCGAGGCTCCCGATCCCCTCCCGCAGCTCGTCGACGATGCCCGGGTGGTACTCGGGATGCGGATAGTCCGACGCCCACAGCACCCGGTCGGCGCCGAGATACTCGGCGCAGGCCGCGAGGTTCCACTCCTCGGCCTCGAAGCACACCCAGCACTGGCGCTGGAAGTATTCGCTCGGGAGCAGCGACAGCCAGCGCTGCTCGAGCGGGAACGCCCCCACCTGCTCGTCCATCCGCTGCAGCTGGGTCGGCACCCACCCGCCACCCGATTCGAGGAACAGCAGGCGCAGCGTCGGGAACCGCTCGCAGACGCCGCCCATGAGGAGACGCCCGAGCGTCACGACCATGTCGACGGTGTTGCCGACCGCCTGGCCGAGGCCCGAGCCGCCGTGCAGCTCGTCCATCGCCATGTTCGTGATCATCATGTTCTCGTTGTCGGCGACGAGCCCGAACTTGCGGCACGCGCCGGGCGTGTCGACGTGGACGCCCGGGTGGAACGCGACCGGGATGCCGAGCTCCTGCACCGCCGCCCAGAAGGGGTCGTAGACCGAGTGGTTGAGCGGCAGCTCGTCGACGTAGGCCGACGGGCGGACGAACACGCCCTTCAGCCCGAGCTCGCCGACCGCCCGCTGCGCCTCGGCGATGGCCGCGTCCACGTCCTGGAGCGGCACGCCCGCGACGCCGAAGAGCCGATTCGGGGAGGCCGCGCAGTACTCGGCGAGCCAGTCGTTGTACGCGCCGATGCACGCGGTGACGAAGTCGACGTCGTGCAGCGCCTCGATCGGGTCGCACGGCCCGTAGAACAGCGCCTGGGACGGGTAGAGCACGGCGGCGTCGATGCCGTCCTTGTCCATGTCGACGAGCCGGGCAGCCGGGTCATACCCGCCGGGGACGCGCAGGCTCTGCAGCAGGTCGAAGAACTCGCGAGGTGTCATCCCGACCGCCGCCGCCATCTGGTCCTGCAGCTCGCGTCCGCCGCCCCGCACCCGGCCACCGAGGTAGTAGGTCTCGTAGACCTCGTCCTCGACGACCTTGCGGGGGATCCAGTCACCCCAGCGCGTCGCGTCCATGCGCTCCACCCAGAGGTCGTCGGGCTCGTAGGTGTGCCCGTCGGCGTCGACGACCAGCTCCGGCATGCGCTCGCTCCTCGCTCCCCGGGCACGACCCTATCCAGGGCGCGCCGGGCGCGCCCCTCTACCGGCCGAGGTGCGGGGCGACGTCGCGGTGGAACGCCGCCATCTGGTCGAGCAGCTCGTCGAGGGAGCGCGAGCGGAACCGCAGCTGCACGTGGCTCACGCCCATGGCGCCGAACTCGTTCAGCGAGTCGGCGAGATGCGCGGGCGGGCCCGCGATCGTGGACTCGCCGACGTCCCAGCCGGGGGTCCCGACGTAGAGCCAGGCCGGCGCGACCGTCGCGCCGAGGTCGATCGGGTCGTCGCCGCGGGCGCGGCGGCGGTGCTCGAGGAGAAACGCGATCTGGCCCGGCATCTCGTCGCGGGGCGTGCCCTGGGGGAGCCAGCCGTCGCCCCGCTCGGCGGCCCGGCGCAGCGCGGCGCGCGACGACCCGCCGACCCAGATCGGCACGAGCGCCTGGCGCGGCCGCGGTGCGAGCCCGCCGTCGTGGAGGTGACCCCACGGCCCGGTCTCGATGTCGGGGTACTCGTGCGTGAAGGCCTCGCGGACCACGTCGATCGCCGCGTCGGTCACCGCGCCGCGCCCGGCGAAGTCGAGCCCGAGCAGGTCGAACTCGCCCTCGAGATGGCCGGCGCCCACACCGAGCACGACCCGCCCGCCCGACAGCTCGTCGAGGGTCATGAACGCCTTCGCGGTCTGGAGCGGGTGCCGGTAGCTCAGCACGTACACGTGCGAGAGCAGCCGCACCCGATCGGTCTGGGCCGCGAGCCAGCCGAGCGTCCCGACCGTCTCGTACCAGGTGGTGCCCATGTGCGCGTCGAGCGGCTTCGTGACCGCGAGGTGGTCGCAGACCGCGACATACAGGAAGCCGGCCTCGTCGGCGCGGCGGGCGATGGCCGCGAGCGCGTCGGCGCCGGCCGGCAGCTCCCAGTCCTCGACGAACGTCTTGCTCTTCGACTGGACGGGCAGCTGGATCCCGTAGGCCAGCTGCCCGTCGGGGATGATCGAGCTCACGAAGCGGACCGGGTCAGCGCGCCGCGCAGGGCGCCGTACGCGACCCGCTGCGCCTCCTTCGACCCGTCGAGCACGGCGTCCATGTTGAAGAACCCGTGGAACATGCCGGGCGCCCGGTGGATCTCGACCGGCACCCCGGCGGCGCGCAGGGCCCGGCCGTACGCCTCGCCCTCGTCGCGCAGCGGGTCCATCTCGGCGGTCACGACGCAGGCGGGCGGCAGCCCGACGAGCGAGCCGGCCTTGATCGGCGACGCGTACGGCTCCTCGCCGTCCGCGTCCGTCGCGAGGTACTGCTCGCGGTACCACTCCATCTGGTCCACGGTGAGGAAGTAGCCGCGGGCGTTCTCGGTCTGCGAGGCGTGCTCGGAGCGGGTCGCGCCGAGGTCGATCACCGGGTACACCAGCAGCTGGAAGGCGAGCGCCGGACCGCCCCGGTCGCGGGCCATCTGGGCGACGACCGCGGTGAGGTTCCCGCCGGCGCTGTCGCCGGCGACGGCCAGCCGCCCCGGGTCGATGCCGAGCGCGTCGGCGTGGGCCGCCACCCACTGCGTCGCGGCGAACGCGTCGTCGGCCGCGGCGGGCCAGCGGTGCTCGGGCGCGAGCCGGTAGTCGACCGAGACGACGACCGCGTCGACCGCGTTGGCCAGGTGGCGACAGG